>CAIYOB010000375.1 GCA_903927685.1 uncultured Planctomycetaceae bacterium | reverse complement strand
TCCGCCTGGCCCTCGGCCGGCTCGTCGCCCTGCTCCAGTTCGTCGTCCAGGATCGCCGCAGGACCGGCGTCGGGATCCGGCAGGGGCGTGTACGGGTCGTCGCCGCGAGCGATCAATTGGGCGTACGCCTGCGTCAACTCGTCCAACGGCAGGCCATGCTCGCTGGACGGCGGCAAGCGATACAACTCGACGCCCTGCGTTTCCGGCCGTTCCCTCCGCCTGGGCTTCATCGGCGCTACAACTCCTCGATCTTGGGTAACCGCCACGGGGCCCGGTACTCGGGACGCGTCAGCCAGCGATTCGCATCGCCGTCTCCCGCAAACGTGTTGGTCTGCGGATCGAAGCGCACCGTGCGGCCGGCCCGCCAGGCGGCATTGCCCAGATGGCAGAGCATGCTGGACGGATGCCCCACGGATTCCAGGTCTGCGTTCGGTTTCTGCCGGCTCCGCACGCAGTCCAGGAAATTGCGCACATGCCCCACCGTCTCGTCGCCGCCGCGCGATTCGCTGATGGCTTGGCCCTTGCGGTCGAACGCCCGCCAGCGACTATTGCCGATCACCACCCAGCCATTGTCGCCGCAGACGGCGGCGCCTTCGGACTCGTCGTGCAACGGGTACGGGGTCCAGATCCGCATTTCGTAGGTCAGCACGCAGTGCGCCTCGGGGTAGTCGTACGTGACCATCAGCGTGTCCGGCCATTCCTGCGCATCGTCAAAGTAGTATTTGCCGCCGTGCGCCGAGACGGCTGCCGGCAGCGCGGGCAACTGGCCGGCCTGGGCGGCCACCGCCGTCTCCAGCGCCCAGCGGGCGACGTCCAGGCGATGGACGCCGTCGTTGCCCAAATCGCCGGTCCCGTAATCGAAGAACCACCGCCAGGAACCGTGAAAACGGCGTGGATTGAAGGGCCGCAGGGGAGCGGGGCCAAGCCAGCGGTCGTAGTCGACACCCGCCGGCGGCGAAGTGTCCGCCGGATAGCCGATCGAGCCTTGGCCGGCGCTCTCCCACGCCTTGGCAAAATGCACTTTGCCCAGATGCCCTGCGGCGATCCAGGCCATCGCTTCGCGTTGCAGCTTTCCGCTGCGAGCCTGGGTCCCCAACTGGACGACACGCTGATACTTGCGGGCCGCCGCGACCATCGTGCACCCTTCCAGGATGTTGTGGCCGTCGGGTTTCTCGACGTACACATCCTTGCGGGCCTGGCAGGCGTGGATCGTGGGCAAGGCGTGCCAATGATCCGGCGCTCCGATCACCAACGCGTCCACGCCGGCATCCTCCAGCGCCGTCCGGTAGTCAATGATCGCCTGCGGCTGCTTGCCGGTCGCTTCCTGAACCTGCTTGACCCGCGTCGCCAAGGTGTCGGCGTCCACATCGCAAATGTACTTGACGTCCACATCCGGCTGGGCGGCAAACGTGTTCAGCAGTGCCCCGCCCCGGCCCCGCACTCCCATCACGGCAACCGTGATGCGGTCGTTGGCCGCGGCCCCACGCAACGGAGCCGCGGCCCCTGCCGCAGCCAAGCCGATGGCCGACTTCAAGATATCTCGCCGTTTCATGCCCTGCCCTCTTTCACCTAATCTTTCACCTGGACAAGCCAATTGCGGACGGCTCCTCCGCCGCGGCCAAGGCGATGGCTCCGTGGACGACCACCCACTCGCCCAATGCGGCGGGGACGATTTCGTAGGAGCCCGCCAGGGTTGGAAAGACATACCGGCGGACCGCGTCGCGCAGGGGAACGAAGAACAGGTCCTCCCCCAGCAGCGACACACCGCCACCCACAACCACAATCTCCGGGGCCAGCAGCGTGATCATCTGGGCGACGGCCCAGCCGAGCACCTGGCACGACTGATTCAGAATCTCGATGGCCAGCCGATTGCCGTCTGCCGCCGCCTGGCCTACCAACTTGGCGGTCACCGCAGCCACCTCGCCGCCAGCCCGCTCCAGCAAGTCGCGGCGGCCAGCGTGTTCCCAGCGTTCGGCGGCCGGCGCGCCGGCCGGATGGCTCAATCGCCGCTGGGCGGCGGCGGTGATCCCCAGGCCGCTGGCCAGGGATTCGACGGTCGCGTCGGCCCGCTCGGCCTGCAATCCGGGACGCAGGTGACCGATCTCGGCCGACGCCGGCCGCCCCACGCCGTGCAGCACGCCTTGCTTGACGAACCCGCCGCCAATGCCGGTCCCCACCGTGACGTAGAACAAGGACTGCTTGCCCGCCCCGGCGCCATAGCGGGCCTCGGCCAACGCGGCCGAATCGCAATCGTTGCCCAGCACGGCAGGCACGCCCAGCTTGTCCCGGCACCAGGCACCGAATTCAAAGTTCCGCCAGCCGTCGACTTGGTGGCTGACGATCACGCGGCCGGCGGCCGTATCGACGGGACCGCCAAAGCCGATCCCGATCCGGGCGACGGGAAACCGCTGCAGCAGGCCACGGGCCGCCTGCTCGATCTGAGCCAGGATCCCCGCCGCGCCGCGTGGGATGTCGATGTCCAGCCGCTCGGAGGCCGCGAATTCTGCTCGCTGCCCGTCGCCGACACCCAACTGCAACTTCGTGCCGCCGATTTCGATGCCCAGGAACATGTCGTTCCGCTCCGGGAGTTTCTCATGTCGTGCCAGCGTGCGGGCCGCTCACCGCGTCTCCGCGTAACGGCCCTCGCGATGCATGCGGGCAAAGACGTCGTTCAGCACCCAGTGATGCAGGCACATGTGGATGCTCTCGACCATGCCCATGTCGTTCAAGTCGACGTGCAAACCGTCCTGCTGCATCGCCTTCAGGCGGCCGCCGCTGTAGCCCGTCAGGCCGAACGTGAGCAACCCGTGGCGATTCGCCCAATCGACGGCATTCAGCACATTGGGACTGTTCCCCGAACCGCTGATCGCGATCAGGAGATCGCCCGCCGAGCCGTAGTTCATCAGCTGCTGGACGAAAATCTGGTCGTAGGCCAGGTCGTTCCCGACGGCCATGATCCAGCCCAGGTTGTCGGTCAGGCTAAGCACCTTGAGCCGCTTTTGCCCCTCGTCGCGCAAGTCCGCGTCGCGGATGGTGCCTTTACCGAGATCCTCGCAGAAGTGGCTGGCCGTCAAGCCTGAGCCGCCATTGCCGATCAAGAACACGAACTTGTTGTTCTCCCACGCCTGGTAGATTCGGTCCGACCAGCGTGCCAGCGCCGCCCGATCGATTCGCTCCAGTTCCTGATTCAACCGCCGCAGGTAGTCCTCGGCGTTCAGTGTGACACCCAGCATAACCATCTCCGTTTCGTTCAAGCCGTCCCCGGGGCCGCACAGCCCCCTGGATCTCGCGACTTGTAGTTTCGCGTTTCACGCGTCGTCCGGCAACTGGTAGAACACCGCGACCGGCAGCAGCAGGATGGCGAGCATGGCGAACATCGCGCTCCGCGGCCAATCCAGGCCTTCGACGATCCAATCGAACAAGTAATACACAAACCCGGACAGCATGATCGCCAGAAAATTCGTCTGGTTCATCACCGCGATCATGCGGCCTTTCAGTCCATCGGGCGGCCGAGCCTGGATCAGCACCTGGACCGGGATGGCGAAGAATCCGGCCGCGATTCCGGTCAGGATCAACGTCACCAGGCTCCCGGCGTAGCCCAGCAAGTGGACACCGCCCGGCCGCGAAATCGAGAGCAAGGCGAACGACAGGAATAGCCCCCAGGCTCCGACTTTGACGACCCGCGGATCCGCTCGCCCCCGGCAGATCTTGCCCGCGATCACGGCGCCCAGCGCGATCCCCAGGCCGATGATCGCCGTCATGATACTGGTCTTCAGCTTGCCGACCTCCAATTGCACCAGCCCCAGCGAATTGATGGCCTGGATCGCGACGCCGGATGCCAGCCAGAAGACGCACGTAGCCAGGATCGCCAACAGCAGCGGCCGATCCTCGCCCAGAACCCGCCGGCTTTCCGGCGGCATGGTCAGGGCCGACCAGCGGAAACGCAGGTCCGGCTGGGCGGGCGGAACCCAACGCACCAGCAGCGAAGTTGCGGTCCCGAGCATGGCGATTCCGATGCAGCAGGCCGAGCCGACCCACATCCGATAAGCGCTGGCCGCCAGCGGGGCGTCGGGATCGATGAACCAATCGCCCAGGAATCCGGCCGCGGCGGTCCCGAAGATGATCGCCAGAAACGTTGTCATCACCATGACCCCGTTGGCCCGCGGCAGATCCTCGGTGCGGAGCATCTCCGGCAGGATCCCGTACTTCGGCGGCCCGAAAAAAGCGCTGTGCGTGCCCATCAGGAACAGGACGGCCAGCAACCCGGTATAGCCCGTGACGGAGTAGTTCAGAAAGGCCAGCAGCCCCAGCAGCATGATGGCGATTTCGGCCAGCTTGGCCAGCACGATGATCGGCTGCTTGCTGAAGCGATCGGCCAGAAAACCTGCATAGCCGGAAAACAGGACAAAGGGCAGCGAGAACACGATCGTCGCCAGGCCCTGCTGATCCTGCTCAAAGGCCGACGCAATCCCGACCGGCACGGCCAGCAACAGCATCAACTGCTTATACAGGTTGTCATTGAAAGCACCGCACAGTTGCGTGGCCGTCATGCCCCAAAAGGCGACGTCACGAAACAGTCGCGGCCGCGAGTCCGTCGCTGCGGGCAGTGGTCCTTCCCTGTTCTCCGTCACGCGAAACTCCTTGGCTGGGATGGCAATGGTCCACGGCCGCCGCTTCGTGCTGGCCGACTAGGGCTGAGGTGTCTCGATTTGAACCAGGCCCGCCCCCACCTCCGCCGTCTGCCGCCGCAGGTCTTCGGTGATCCGCATCGAACAGTACTTGGGGCCGCACATGCTGCAGAAGTGGGCGTCCTTGAAGCTGTCCTGAGGCAAGGTCTCGTCGTGGTAGGCCCGCGCGGTTTCCGGATCCAGCGACAGGCGGAATTGTTCGTTCCAGTCGAAGGCGAACCGCGCCCGGCTGAGCGCGTCGTCGCGATCGCGGGCGCCCGGCCGTCGGCGGGCCACGTCCGCAGCGTGGGCGGCGATCTTGTACGCGATCACGCCCTGTTTGACGTCCTCGTTGTTCGGCAGGCCCAAATGCTCCTTGGGTGTCACGTAGCACAGCATGGCGGCGCCGATCCAGCCGGCGATGGCGGCCCCGATGGCGCTGGTGATGTGGTCGTAGCCCGGAGCGATGTCCGTGACCAGCGGCCCCAGCACGTAAAACGGCGCACCGTGGCAGACCTCGATCTGCTTGCGGACGTTCAGCTCGATCTGGTCCATCGGGATATGCCCGGGCCCTTCGACCATCGCCTGGGTGCCGTTGGCCCAACTGCGTTGGACCAACTGGCCCAGCACCTCCAACTCCGCAAACTGGGCTTCGTCGCTGGCGTCGGCCAACGAGCCCGGCCGCAGCCCATCCCCCAGGCTCCACGTCACGTCGTACTGCCGCATGATCTCGCACAGCTCGTCGAAATGCTCGTACAGCGGGTTCTGCTTGCCGTGCGCCAGCATCCACTTGGCGATCAGCGAGCCGCCGCGGCTGACGATGCCGGTCACGCGGTTGGCGGCCAGCGGCAGATGCTCCCGCAGCACACCGCAATGCACGGTCATATAGTCCACGCCTTGCCGAGCCTGGTGCTCGACCATGTCCAGGAAATGCTGCGGCGTCATGTCCTCGATGCGCCCGCCCAACTGCTCCAGCATCTGGTACAAGGGAACGGTCCCGATCGGCACCGGCGACGCGGCGATGATCTCGGCGCGAATCGCGTCGATGTTCTTGCCCGTCGACAAGTCCATCACGGTGTCCGCCCCGTAGTGGATCGACGTATGCAGCTTCTCCAGCTCGCCTTCCACGTCGCTGGTGACCGCCGAGTTGCCGATATTGGCGTTGATCTTGCAGCGGGCGGCGATGCCGATGCCCAATGGCTCCAGCTTGCCGGTCAGGTGCACCTTGTTCGCCGGGATGACCATGCGTCCGGCAGCGACTTCGTCGCGCACCAACTCGGGAGTCAACCTCTCGTGCTGGGCGACGAATTGCATCTGTGCGGTGATCTCCCCAGCCCGGGCGGCCAGCAATTGGGTTTCTCTCATCAACTCCTTCTCCAAATCGCGCTCTTGCGAGCGGGTGTTCTTGACGCGGCAGAATCCTGCGACAATCGTATCGCCGTGTCCCAAGTTGTCAATCGCAAAAGACTTGCGGCATGGGACGCGCGACCCGCCCCACCGGCCGTTGATGTTGGCCCTGTCGGCCGTTGTCACCCAAATCCTGGCGAGCCAAGTCCGCCAAGGCGATCAGCTGCTGGACGACGTCGGGATGGTCAGCCGCCACGTTGTGCGACTCGCCGATGTCGGCCTCCAAGTCATACAACTCGGCCCGAGCCGGCGCGGTGCCGCCCGCCAGGCCGGTTCGCTTCGCTTCCAACGGCAGGTGCAGTTTCCAGCGTCCCGCGCGAACGGCCTGCAGCTGGTCCAGATAGTAGTAGTAGAACGCGGCGTGAGGCGAGCGTGCGTCCGGCCGGCCGCTGAGCAGCGGCCACACGTCGCGGCCGTCGATGATCCGCTCGTCGGGCACGGCGGCTCCGGCGAGGCGGGCGAAGGTGGGCAGCAAATCCATGGTGGTGGCGATCTCGTCGCACGTGGAACCGGATCGGATGTGCCCCGGCCAACGAACCACGCAAGGCACCCGCATGCCGCCTTCCCAGGTGGTATAGCCCCAGCCGCGGAGCGGCAGGTTGCTGCCCTGCGGCGGACGCCGCTGCGGGGCGCCGTTGTCCGACGTCCACACAAACAAGGTGCGGTCGTCCAACTGCAAGTCGCACAGAGCGTCCAGGATCCTGCCGGTCGACCAGTCCAATTCCTCGACGCTGTCGCCGTAGGGCCCGTTGGCCGAGCGGCCTTGAAACTCGGGGCTGGCGAACGGCCGAGCGGTGCTGCCCGGCATGGCTTGCGGCAAGTACAGAAAAAAGGGCCGCTCGCGCTGGGCGGTGATGAACTGGATCGCCTCCTCGGTATAACGCTGGGTCAGCTGGTTGCGATCGACCGGCGCCTCGCGCACCCGCTCGCCGCGCATCAACGGCAGCGGCGGCCAGCCGCGCTCACGGTTCTCGACCATGTCGTCGCTGTAGGGAACGCCCAGGAACTGGTCAAAACCCTGTCGTGTCGGCAGGAACTCGGCCTGGTCGCCCAAGTGCCACTTGCCAATGCACGCGGTGGCATAGCCGGCCGCCCCCAGCACTTCGGCGATCGTCACTTCGTCCGGGTGCAGCCCGTGGGGCGAAATGGGACGCAGCACGGCGCCGTCGGGTTGCGTCCAGTGCAGGCCCACGCGCCGCGGATAGCAACCGGTCAGCAACGCGGCCCGCGACGGCGTGCACACGCCGCTGGCGGCGTAGAAACTGGTCAGCCGCGTGCCTTCCGCCGCGAGCCGGTCGATGTTGGGAGTCCGGTGCACCTGCGAGCCGAAACAACCGACGTCCCCGTACCCGAGGTTGTCGCAGAAGAAGATGATGAAGTTCGGCCTGGGGGCGGTCGGCGCTGGTGCTTCCTCTGCTCCAGCTGGCAAAGCGAGGGCGACCACCCCAAGAAGTGCCGTTCCCAGACGCACCGTCAAGTTCGTCATGGCCAGCGATGTCCTTTGCGTTCCTGGTGGTTTGTCAGAGCCAAGTATTTGCGTGTATCCTGAGGAGCTGGAGCCAGGAATGCAAGTGGGAAACGCGGCTGTCGGGAAACGCGGCCCGGCGGTTTCGACTGGTTGTCGGGCGGAGCACCGGGGATATGGAGTGCGATGTCGAGCCGTGTTGACATCCGTGTGCCCGAGCCGGAGAATGGCGACTCGCATAAGCCTAAATGGTGTACTCTCGGGCTGCTCGTCGCCTCGGTTCTCCGGCAAGTCTATGTTGCTCATCAAGATCGCCAACTCAAAACAGCAGAAACAGTACGTTTACGAAGGCGTCCGGTTGGTCCTTGGCCGACAAGCCGGCGGCGATGAACCTTGTCTGACCATCGACGACGACTACGTGTCGCGCCGGCAGTTGGTGCTCGAACGCGTTTCGCCCGACCGGATCCGCTTCGAGAACGTGGGACGGAACGACCTGGAGTTGCCCGAGGGGGTCCGAATCGGCCAGGGGGCTTGCGGAGAGGCGGACCTGCCGATCCAGTTGCGGATTGGTCAGACCACAATCGACTTGATCCTGCAGGATGCCCACCCCGGCGACGATCCGCAGCCGCCGGAGGATGACGCCGACGTGGAATTTCAAACGGTCTCCGAGCCTGCGACTCGGCATCTGCGTTCGATCACCAGTTCTTCGCTGGCGAGTCTGGGCGAGGCTCCGCCAACGGAGAAACTGACCGTCTGGTTCGAAACACTCCTGTCCGTCCAGCGTTCGACTTTTGGTTCGACGGAGTTCTACGAAGAGACAGCGCGGGCGATCGTCGATCTGATCGGCCTGGATCGCGGTCTGGTGCTGCTGCGGGAGGACGCCGATTGGCGGATCGTCGGCAGCTGGGCGACCGACCGGGACGCTGGGCTGCACTACAGTCGCACTCTGCTCCGCCGTGTCGCCGACGAAGGTCGCACGTTCTTTGGCGCCCCGCAGTTGCGGAATGTGCGGCAGAGCCTGGAGAATATCGAAGCCGTGGTGGCCTCGCCGATCTTCGGCGCCAGCGGGTCCGTGGTGGGCGCCCTGTTCGGCTCCCGCGATTGGCGGCCGGGCCGATCGCGGATCGGGATTCAGCCCTTGGAGGCCCAGGTGGTCCAGGTGCTGGCGAGTGCGGTCTCCTGCGGCTTGATCCGGATGGAAATGAAGCAGCGTTTGCAGCAGGTCGAGCAGCTGGCGGCGGTCGGCCAAGCCATCGCCTATATCATCCACGACCTGCGCGGCCCCTTGGCGAATGTCCAGCACTTGCTCGAACTGTGGCAGGGCAAGCATCCCGGCGATCAGCGGGGCGAGGAGCATCTGGAACTGATCGACGCATCGTTGGCATCGGCCATGGACCTGCTGGACGACAGCCTGGAGTTCTGCCGAGGCAAGGCCCAGGTCAAGCCCGTGTGGGGAACGTTCGAGACGCTGCTCGGCAAGTACCTGCGCCTGCTGGGCTTGGAGTTGGAGACGCTGGGGGTCGCCGTTACGATCGACGCACCGGCCGAGTTGCAGCTGGCTTTCGATCCGGAACGGCTTGCGCGGGTCCTGAGGAACCTGGCGCGGAATGCGGCCGAGGCCATGCGGGGCCGCGCGGGCTCGGTCGTGACGATCGGCGCTCGCCCGACGCCGGGCGGTGTGGAGTTGTTCGTCGCTGACAATGGGCCGGGCATCCCGCCGGCGGCGTTGTCCAAGCTGTTCCAGCCGTTCGGAACACATGGCAAGAAGGGCGGGACAGGCTTCGGGTTGGCGATCGCCCGGCAATTGGTCGAGGCCCACGGCGGACAGATCACCGTGCGATCGAGCGCCGCCGGGACGGTTTTCACGATCTCGTTGCCGGCCCACGCCCGCGATGCGGACGCAACGGATGTCTCGGACGCCAAGGGCAGTTCCACGTCGCTGTCCTCCGCCAAAGTGAGTTCCGAGTCACGGCGGCTGCTGTTGGCGGAGGATAGCCTGGTCAACCAGCGGCTGATGTCCGGCTTGCTGCGATTCGCCGGTCATGCGGTGGATGTGGTCAGCAACGGACGCGAAGCGGTGGACGCCTGTACGTCGCAGGCCTACGACGCGGTCCTGATGGATGTGGAAATGCCCGTGCTGGACGGCCGAGAAGCGACCCGCGAGATTCGGCAGCGCGAAGCCGGCACGGGCATGCACATCGCCATCATCGCCTTGACCGCTCATCCCTCAACCGAGACTGCCGACGAGTGTCTCGCCGCGGGAATGGATGCCGTGCTCGTGAAGCCGGTCCGCATTGACGAATTGGACAAGCTGCTGCGGCAACTATGAACAAACGTCCGCCTCCCTCCATTCGCTGGCCGGTTCCCGGCGAGGTGATCGCGCACGGCAAGAATGCCTACGCTGTCGGCGAAGCCTTGGGTCGCGGGACCTACGGAGCGGCCTTCGCCTGTGCCGACCAATGGAGCAATAACCTGGTGCTGAAGGTATTGGTCCCGCACCACCAGACCTACGAACAAGTGCGGGAAAACTGGCAGCGCGAGATCGCCTCGCTGTTCACCTTGCGGCACCCCAACATCACCTACGTGTTCGATGCGTTTGAACGCGAGCAGACGTTCCATATCGTCGTCGAGCGGTGTGGCGGCAGTATCTCGACGTTATTCTCAATCCCCGAATACGACGGACTGGATTGGATTGCCCCCATCGCCCGCTGCATGTTGCAGGCCGTCGCCTTTATGCACGACCACGGCTACGTGCACAAAGACATCCATCTCCGCAATGTCTTCTGGACCTATGTGCGGGACGAGTTGATGATCAGCCCCACCCAGTCGGTGACATTCAAGGTCGGCGACTTGGGCGTCAGCCGGTTCGAATACGAGGCGCAGGTCGAGAACCCCACCGTCCCCTGGATGGTCGCGCCGGAAGTCCTGGAGCCGGCGGAATTCGGGCAGGTGGGCAAGCCGACCGATATCTACCACGCCGGGCTCGTGCTGCTGGCGGTGGCGATGGGTATCGAGCCCTCGTTCTCCTACGACGAAATCGTCCGCGGCGTCCCGCGCCAGACCGCCGAGCAACTGCCTCCGCCGTTCGGCCCGGCGCTCGGCCAGGCCTTGCGCCGGCACGTGCACGGCCGGCCGGCGACAGCGTTCGAGTTCTGGCGTCGCTTGGCCACGCTGGAAACCAGCGGGCCTGGTCGGCGATGAAGCCGCAGTCGGAGCAACATGCGGATGGCGGGCGAGTAAGCAGTGCCACACGCAGGGCCCTTGACAGCAGGCTCGGCGTGCCGGAAGTTGCGTATCCCGTGCTGCGCGAGAGACTCGAAACCGCCAGGCAGATCGTTGATCTGTCGCAAGTGCCTGTTCCGAACCCCACCGTCGCGAAAGCGAGATCGACCTGATGAGCGTGTCCCCCTCTGTGCTCCTCACCGCCCTGCTGCTGGCTCCGCTGGCCGTGCCGCACGCTGCCGAGGCATCGCAGGTGACGCTGGTGGCGGAACCTGCGCGAGCCGAATTGGCGACGGAGCGGCAGAAGCTCGTTTTCACGCGAACGGACGACGGCTTTGTTCTGAGCACGTTTGTTCGCCACGGCCAACAGTGGCGGGCGATGTTCGATGGTGGCCGGCCGTTGCTCGCCGGGCCGTTGTTTGATTTGACGCCGAGCAGCTACGTGGTCCTGACGGACGCTCCCGACCAAAAAGCGGTCGAGTTCAGGGGGAAACACTGTCAGCCGGATTATGACTGGGCAATGCGTGTCGAGACGACGGCAGACAGTCCGTTGTTCCGGTTCGTCGTCACGTGCCACTTGACCGCGCCGCTGACGCTGGAGAGTCCACAGCCTGTCGTGGCCCTGTGGATGCAACCATCGAACACCGCGTTCCATCTTGACCAGGGGCCGGACAGCATTTACGGCAGCGCCGGGATTCCGCACGGCTATGGTTTTCCTGCGGCGTATCTCTGGGATGACCAACGCGAGGCGGCCGTGTTTTTCAACATGACGCCGATGCGTTGGATGCAGCCGGACGGTGTCGCCCGCTTTCACGATGTGCGGATCATGACGCGCACGGAGTCCGGACAGACGGGACTGGGGATGCATTTCAAGAGGTTGTCGGGCCGGCGGTTGCCGGCCGGTGACTTGATTGTCGAGTTCTTCCTCCATCAAACCGCCCGCTTGGAAAAGCCGTCGGGCATGGAGGCACTCGATACGATGGTCCGGACGTTCGCGCCGCTCCATCCGGCGGATTCGCTGTTTCCAAGCAACCAGTTGACGGGTGCGGCCGCGAGTTGGGAACAGATCTCGCGACAGGCGATGGATGACCTGAGCGCTCCTCAGGCCATGGCCGAGCTTGCTGCGTCCTGGCACGACGAACCGCTTGAATTGGTGCCGGCTCAAGATTCGATGCTGGTCCATCCCAGCGTCCAGGCATGGGACTTTTCCACGGTGAATAACCATCTCACACCGTGGCTACTGCTCGCAAGGCTACGCGGTGATGCCGCGGCGTTGCACCTCGGTCTGCAGAAAACGCACGCGCTGCCACGCTTTTACGATCCACGTTCGCGGCTCATTCGTCACGGCACGCGACAGCCTGCTCACGTCGGCGATCTGGAAATGAGTTGGCAGAACTTCTTCTTTCACGCGGAAACGCTGCGGGCCGCATCGGCGATCGGCTCCAGCGAGTTCGATCCCGCCATCGGCGGACGATTTCTCATGGCCACGGCGGGACTGCGGGACTTGGCCAAGAAGACGGATTATGTCTTTCCGCAGTGGTTCGACCCCTACCAGAAGCAGCCCGTCGTCCAAAACGACGTCAAGCAGTTGGGCCTTGTCCGCGAACCTTGGCAGGCGGGAGCCTTTGCATATCTCATGTGCCAGGCGTTCGACATCACCGCCGAAAGGGGATACCTGGCCGAATCGCAGCGCGCGATCGAAACGCTGCTGGAGCGAATGGAGTTCCGCGTGCAGAACCCAATCTACGACCGCCAATACAAGGACGCGGCGGAGTTCCCGATCACGGAACTGTTCGGCAACGCCTACGGCATCGCGGCTGCGCATCGGCTGTATGAGGCAACGGGGAATCCGAAGTTCCTCCGCTATTCCCGCGACTTCATGAATACGCTCTTGCGACTCACGTCTTGGTACGAGGACGAGACCACTCTGGTAAGCCGTGAACTGGGCAGCGCCGGGCTGTTCTATCCTCACGGCGGTGCGCACGTGGCCACTCCCTGGGAGACGGCCGAGGCGCACTTGATGATTGCGCGGACCCTGAAGCACGACCGCGAACATCCCTTGACCGGCCTCCTCTTGAAGCTGTCGAATCTGAATCGAGTCAATTCCTTCTATTTCTTTCCCGCCACCTGGACCGAACCGGTGCTGGCGCTCGATGGACGAAAACGCAACGCGTTCGGCGCCTACTTCCCCATTGAGCCCTTCTACAGTCTCGAGGGGACCGGCGGTCATCGCGGTGAAACGGCGGCGTACATGGCTGGCTTGGCCCTCTGGAACGCATGGCTCTACGAAGCGCTCGCCCAGGCGAGCGATCGCGAAATCATGGTCCTGAACCTCGACGCGACGGAAGATTATGAAAGCACGCTTTCCGGCGTGGAGAGGCACTACCTGGTCTACAATCCCAGCCGGACCAGTCGCACCTTCGACGTTGTTTTCGAACATCTGTCCGACGCGGACTATTCCGTGACGCTCGGCGCTGGAGAAGAAGTGCATCCAGCGTCTGAACTCAGGCAGGGGTTGCCGCTGACGTTGAAGGGCGGAGAACACATACGCGTCACCGCGCGGCGCAGCGACTGCCGCGAGCGTCAGCGTCAGTTGCAGGAGCAACGGACCGCCCAGAACGCCCTGATCCACGCCTACCAACTGTTGCAGGAACGGGCCGTCGCTCAAGGATGCTCGGCCAGCTCTCCGCAGGACATCGAGACCTTCACGAAATCGCTTTCCGCCTGTCGCGAGGGACGCCATGCCGACGCGGAAGCCAGAGCGAAGGACATCCGCCTCAAGCTCCAAAACAGCGTGCAGGTTCAGTAGAATTCCCGCCTCCCCCGAGCAGCACGGAGCAAACGAATGAAGAAGCAGCAGCCGAGCATCAGGGCCGTTATGGGCGTGCTTGCGTTCTGGACGTTGCCTTGGGGCCAGGCGACCGCGGCGGAGGCTGCACGGCCGAACGTCGTCTGCATCGTCGCTGACGACATCGGCTACGGCGATTTGGGTTGCTATGGGGCCACGAAAGTGAAGACGCCGAACCTCGACCGACTGGCGGGCGAGGGGCGGCGGTTCACGGATGCGCACTCGGTGTCGGCCGTCTGCACGCCGTCTCGCTACGCGTTGCTCACGGGTGAATACGCGTGGCGGAAGAACATCTGGTCGCCCATCTTCCACACCGCCGGCGCGCTCATCGGCGCGGATCAGATGACGGTGGGACGGCTCTTGCAGCAGCGGGGGTATGCCACCGCTTGCGTCGGCAAATGGCATCTCGGCTTCGGGGAAACGACGCCGGCGTGGAACGGGGATTTGAAACCCGGACCGCTGGAAGTCGGATTCGACTA
The DNA here is from genome assembly GCA_903927685.1 of uncultured Planctomycetaceae bacterium. The sequence goes on along the minus strand of CAIYOB010000375.1, from coordinate 1,224 downwards.
TTACTTCGGCATCCCGGTGGTGAGCAGCCATCCGCCCTTTGTGTTCGTCGAGAATCATCGCGTCGTCGGACTCGATCCGGCCGACCCCTTTGTCTTCGGCGCGGCTGCGAAGGGCAAGATCTACACTCAGGTCTTTCCCGAGAAGAAGAACATCGAGGCCGTCGGGGGCGCGCGACGGGCGCACGAGCTGTATCGCGACGAGCACGTCGGCACGACGCTGACGGAGAAGGCCGTGGCGTGGCTGAATCAGGTGCGCGACCAGCCGTTCTTCTTGTATTTCGCGCCGGGCAACATCCATCACCCCTTCACGCCGCATCCGCGATTCCAGGGCACGAGCGGCTGCGGACTGTACGGCGACTTCATCCATGAACTTGACTGGATGGTCGGCGAGGTGCTCCGCGCAGTCGAGGACCGCGGCGCAACGGACAACACGCTCGTCATTTTCACCAGCGATAACGGCGGCATGCTCAATGAGGGCGGTCGTGCCGCGTGGACCGCGGGGCATCGGCTCAACGGCGATTGGCTCGGGTTCAAGTTTGGGGCCTGGGAGGGCGGGCATCGCGTGCCCTTGGTCGCCCGCTGGCCGGGCAGGATTCCCGCCGGCAGCAGCTCGTCGCAGTTGATCGCCAACACCGACCTGCTGCGGACGCTCGCCTCGATCGTCGGGGCGGACTTGCCCGCCGGTGCCGGGCGCGACTCGCTCGATATGCTGCCCGTGCTGACCGGTGAGCCGGAACAGCCCGTGCGCCATTCGGTCGTGCTCGCGCCGCATCAGCCCGCCAATCTCGCCTTACGTTCCGGCCCGTGGGTTTACATCGGCGCGCAAGGCTCCGGCGGATTCGGCAACGGCCTCGGCGAGATCGCCTTCACCGGCCAGGTCAACAGCGACGTCGATCTGCAGGGCAAGGTGCGTCCCAACGCGCCGCGGGACCAGCTTTACCACCTGGCTGACGATCCGCATCAGCAGCGCAACGTGGTCCGCGAACAGCCGGAGGTGGCGGCACAGATGCGCGCCCAACTCGACGCGCTGCAGGCCGAAGCTCCCGCCCGCGCGGGACAGGCGAAGGGCAAAGCGAAAGGAAAGGCAATCGCGAAATGAAATCCGTTCTCACCCTGTTCACCATGCTGATCCTTGCCCCGCCGGCGGGGTTCACTGCGGAAACACCGCTGGGCGACGCGGCGGCCGTTTGGCATTTCGGCGAGGCGGCGGATGCCCAGCAACGC
>CAIYOB010000374.1 GCA_903927685.1 uncultured Planctomycetaceae bacterium | reverse complement strand
GGCTCGTGGTCCGAGCCTCGCGACGACGTTCCACGACACCCCTTCCAGCAGCCGCTTGCGGAGCTTCTTGTACGTGCCGAGGAACAGCCAGTTCTGAGGCGTGACGAGGGCGACGGTGCCGTGGGACGGATTGGCAATCCGTCCTACATTGTCGCGCGTGCAGAACGCCAGGCACCGTTCGACGAAACACGTCGCCAAATCGGCCTTGGCATCCGGATACCGCTGCTCGCAATACCGCTTCAACTCGTCGCTCTGCTTGCCGCGGCCCAGATACGGCACATTGGTGGCCACCAGCGTGTACTTGCCGGCCAGCAACGAAGCGGCTTTGGCAAATCCGTGGGCGGCCACGCCCAACTCGCGGGCCTCGGCGTCGGGCGTCTCGCACTCGAGGGCCGCGGCCAACAGCGGCTGGAGCTGCCCGAAATTCGCCGCCAGCAAATCGCCGCCCACGGTGGCCGGATCGAGCAGACTGCCGAGCGTCGGGCCTTGCTCGAACAGCCGATACAGTTCCTCGAGTCCGGCCCGGACGCGCGACGACAACAGGTTCTGCTCGGCCCCGAACAGATCCCGCTGGACCGGCAATCCGCCCGCCGCGGCCGCCCGTTCTGCCACCCGCAGCCACTCGTCCAGCCCGGCGTTGGGCGCCAAGCCGCAGGCGGCGATGTTCAGCGGCGGCAGCCGGCGATAGCCCAGCGGCGCGCCGTCGTCGCCCGGATACCGCCACGCGGCCAAGGCCAACGCAAACGCGGCGATTTGGGTGCAACGCGGGTCGAGTTCCAGGCCGAACAGATTCTCCCGCAACACGGCCTCGCACGCCTGGCTCGCCGACAAGCCTTCGTCGTGCATCCGCAGCGGCACCAGCAGGTTGAACGCATTGACCAGGAAATGCCCACTGCCGCAGCACGGGTCCAGCATCGTGAATTCGCGCAGCGTCTGCGGCCAGCCCTCGAAGGTGCCGGCGGCGGGATGCCAATTCGTCCGTTGTCCGTTGTCCGTTGTCCGTGGGCCGTGGTCCCTCTTCTGCATCCTGGCCACTGACAACTGACAACTGGCCACTGACAACTGACGACTGACCACTGACAACGGACGACTGACCACTGACAACGGACAACCGCAAGTAATCCCACGCCACGCCCGGCGGCGCGACCAGCCGTCGGCAATCGGCTTCGCTCTGGCAGGCGAACCAGTCCGCCTTCATCCTTCCGCCTTCATCCCTCATCCTTCTCCCCGCCCACCACGCGCCGATCGTGTTGTGCAGCAGGAACTGGACCATGTAGTCTTCGGTGAACAGCTGCGTCACGGCCGACAGCGTGCGGCCGTCGATCTTGTCGCCGCTCTTGTTGACCTCTTCCTTCCTACGCGTCTGCCAGAACTGGTAGACCCAGCCCAGGCTATCGTCGGCCTGGAACGTTTCGCGGGGCAGGCCGGCCAGTAGCTTTTCCAGGGCCAGCCGCTGTTCCGGTGCGAACTCGATGTCCAGCAGCACGTCGTCGGTACGAAAAACTTGGGGTAGCATCCGGCTGGCGTAGCGGGCCGCGAGGACGAACCCGTTCGCCGCCCCTTCGGACTTGGCCAGCTCGTCGCACTCCGCGAGACTGACCGCCACGCCGTCGGGGTGCATCAGCAGGTGGTTTTCGGCCAGGAACCGGGCGAACAGCATGCGGTGCCAGTATTCGTAGGCCAGTTCCTGGGTCAGCTGGTCGATACTCTGGGTCTTCTTCGTGTCGTCGCGCACGTCGCCCGCTTGGCGGCCGCGGGCGCGGAGCCGGGTCCGCAGTTCCCGGTCGGCGGCGGAAAAGTGCGGGAACGGTTCGGCGGCGTCGACCGCCCGTTTCTGGAGTGCGGACCGGGCCGCGGCTTCGGCCACGTCGCGGGCCGAGATGCAGGCGTTTTCGAGTTGTCGGCGAAGTTCCGAGGGCAGTGCGGGCATGGTGGTCGTACATCCTACGAAGGCAGAACTTAACCGGCGGCGCCGGCACTTAGCCGCGGAGCGGCGGCAGGACGTAGCCAGGGGCGTCAGCCCCTGGAAAATGCCCACCATCAGCCCGCGCGAGCCCCGTAGGGGCGGCAGGTGCGCACCGAAAAATTCCTGTCGCCCCTACGGGGCTTTGGCGTTTCTTCTCCCCGTATCCAGGGGCTGACGCCCCTGGCTACAAGCTGTCGTCCCTACGGGACTGAAAGACCAGCGGCGGGATCCTTGCCGGAACGGCTGCTCCCGACTCCCTCGTTGTAACAAATTCCTATCGGCACGAGCTAGTCGCGGGCAAAGCCGATTCTGCGTTTCTCCTGTGTTGTCGGCGTCGGAGCCATCAGCTGGCGAATGGCCTCGAAGACCACTTGGAACTTCTGGTCGTGCTCGCCGAGCTTCCGCTCCAACTCGTCCAACTTGCGGGCCAAGTCCTTGTGTGTCGACAATATCTCGCGCAGCCGGACGAAGGCCCGCATGATGGCGATATTGACTTCGATGGCCCGGTCGCTGTTCAAAACGCTGGAGAGCATGGCCACGCCCTGCTCGGTGAAGGCGTAGGGGAGATACTTGCGGTGTTTCCCGCGTCCCGGCTCTAAGGTCACAGATTGTGACCTTAAAGCGTCGCCCTCTTCGGGAGTCAGTTGGAACATGAAATCAGCAGGGAACCGGGCGAGATTCCGTTTGACGGCCTGATTCAACACCTTGACTTGGACGCCGTAGAGCGATGCCAAGTCCTTATCCAGCATGACGTTCTGGCCGCGAATCAGCAGGATGGCCTTCTCGATGCGTTCTTCCGGAATCAGTTCCATTCCCGTCATGCAGTCACCCCAGTTTCCATCGAACACGCGGCCGTGGAGGTCGCAATTTGCGACATCCAATTTGCCTGCCGCCCACAACGTCGCGTTCAAGGTCACAAACTGTGACCTTGAACGCGCCTGCAACGATCGGCGTAGCGCCAGCTCCTGCATAAGTGCGTCGTCCGTTGCGAGGAAGCCAACGACTGACGACTGACCACTGACGACTGACCACTTACACAATGACCGGCCCTCCCTTCAACTTCTCACGAATCGCGTTTTCTACCGTCGCCAGCCATTGCCGCAGCTCGTCGTCGTTCTTGATCGTGCAGCTGGGCAAGCTGACAGACTGAGCCTGCGGTTCCAACAATCTCGCCGCCGATGACAACGCATAGCTGAACCGGGTCGGCAGCGCATCGCAAATCGCCTGGAGTTCGCTGACCCTGGTCTTCTGGAGCGTGGCCAGAACTTCATCGGTCGTCCCCACGGCAATCGCCGGCAATTGGCGGACGCCGTGCTTGGACAGGATCCCGTACCGCTGCTCCGGGCTGAGCGCCTGCCAGGTTTCGGCGGCTTCCAGGCCGCACAGCCCCTGTTCATGGGCGGCCGAACAGGCGGCCTGGGCGGCGTTCAACGCCTTCCGCAACGCCTCGGTCAACTTGTCCACCATGCCCGGCACCGGGTCGGGATCGTCGAGCAGACGGCGGTGGTCTTCGCTGGCCTTGACCTCGGGCTCGACCTGCTTGGCCACCGGCAGGTCGG
>CAIYOB010000373.1 GCA_903927685.1 uncultured Planctomycetaceae bacterium | reverse complement strand
GCAGTCGTGGGAAGAATTCAAGAAACTGAAACAGCAGGTCCGCGACTCGGTGGTCGAAGACCTGGAGCGCCGGTTCGTGGCCGAGACCCTGCGCCGGTGCGAGGGCAACGTCAGCCGGGCCGCGGAGGAGATCGGCATCCAGCGTACGAATCTGCATGCCCTGATCCGCAAGTACGGACTGTGACTACGAGAAAGGGAGCCGCGATGATCGGCGCCGTCGTGCTGGCTGCCGGCCGATCCCAGCGGATGGGGACGCAGAAACTGCTGTTGCCCGTGGGCGGCCAGCCGCTGATCGTCCGCATCGTCGACCGGGTACTGGCCAGTCCGGTCGACCGCGTGATCGTCGTCACCGGCTCCGACAGCGACCGCGTCGCCGCAGCGTTGGCCGGCCGCCCGGTGGCGTTCGCGGTCAACCCCGAGCCGCAGGCCGAGATGCTCGCGTCCGTGCGCTGCGGTCTGGCGGTGCTGCCGCCGGAATGCACCGCGGCCCTGATCGTCCTGGGCGACCAACCCGGGATCACGGCGCACGTGATCGCGCGCTTGCTGGAGGCCTTCCTGGCCAGCGGTCGCGGCATCGCGGCGCCGACCACGCACGGCCGCCGCGGCCATCCGCTGCTGGTCTCACTGCGGTACCGCGACGAGATCCTCACCCACTACGATAAGGTCGGTTTGCGGGGCCTGTTGCAGAGGCACCCGGAGGACGTGTGCGAGGTCGATGTCGGCACGCCCGGGATTCTCGATGATCTGGATACGCCCCGGGACTATCAGCGGCTGGTCGAGTCGGCCTGAGAATACATTTTCGGCGCCCGATTTTCCGCGTTCACACGCCAGCTAACTTAGCGACGAGACTCCGCCACCACTTCAGCCAACTGAAGCCAAAACTTCAACGCTTGCCGCAGTCCGTCCGCGGTGGACCTGGGCCAGTTTCCGCAGGTGGATGAAGTCTGGATGTTGCGCCAAGACGGGTCGGAGAGCGGGGCGGTACAGAGCCGTTTGCCAAGGCCGAGTGTCCAACTGTCCGGGCTCACTCTGCCAGGATGCGCCGGACGGCGGCAATGACCGCCGCCGCGTCGTCGGCCAGGTCGCAGGTTTCGCTCTGGCCGGACCGCAGGTCCTTGACCTGGCATTGGCCCGCCTGGAACTCGCGGCTGCCCGCGATCAAGGCCACGCGGAAGCCGCGCTGGTCGGCGTACTTCAGCTGCTGGCCGATCTTCTTGGCCTCCGGAAAAACTTCGACGCCGAGGCCTGCGCGGCGGACGGCAGCGGCGACGCGGAGGTAGTCGTGCAGGTGATTCGCATCGAAGAACGCCACCAGCACGTCGGCCGGCGTGCGGACTTGACCGATCATCCCCAGCTCTTCCATGGCGGCCAATAGCCGATCCAGCCCCAGGGAAGCGCCGATGCCGGGCAGATCCTGTTTGGTGTACACGCCGGCCAGGTTGTCGTAGCGGCCGCCCGAACAGACGCTGCCGATATCGGGCTTGGCGTGCAGGAAAGTCTCGAACACCGCGCCGGTATAATAGTCCAGTCCCCGGGCGATCGAGACGTCCAAGGCGACCTGGTCGTCCGCGACGCCTGCGGCTTGGACGCCGTTCAGGATCTGCGCCAGGCGGGCGACGCCTTCCTGGCCCAGCGGGCTGCCGGCGACCAGCGGTTCCAACTGCTGCAGGATCTGCTGGTTCGAGCCGCCCAGCTCGGACAGCCGCAGCACTTCGGTGACCTGGTCGCGCGTCGCTCCGGCCGTCTCCGTCAGTTCGTCGGCGACCTTTTCGGGGCCGATCTTGGGCAGTTTGTCCAGCGCCCGCAGGACCGCCGTCGCCTTGTCGCTCAGCCCCAGCTTGTCCAGCAGCCCGTTCAGGACCAGGCGGTTGTTGACGCGGATCGTAAAGCCCTCGAAGCCGATGGCCCGCATCAAGTCGTGGATCACCAGCACGGTTTCGATATCGGCCGTGACGCTCCGCGTGCCGATGGTGTCAAAGTCGCACTGCATGAACTCGCGGTACCGGCCGCGCTGGGTGTTCTCGCCCCGCCAGACCGTGGCGATGTGATAGCGTTTGAAAGGCGTCCCCAGCTCGCTGATGTGTTGGGCCACGAACCGGGCCAGGGGCACGGTCAAGTCGAACCGCAGGCCCACGTCGCGGCCGCCGTGATCTTGAAACCGATACAGTTGCCGGTCGGTCTCGTCGCTGCCCTTGCCGGTCAGGACTTCCAGGTACTCCAGCGCCGGCGTGTCGATGGGGCTGAAGCCATACGAGCGGTAGACTCGCTTGGCCGTGTCGATCAGCCGTTCGCGCGGAATCATCGTTTCGGGCAGGTAATCGCGAAAGCCTTTGAGCGTGCGGGGTTCGATCAGCGGCGGGTTGGGCATGGGCCAGGGTTCCTCATTCGTGTTCCGACGCGCGGCTCCGCACTCAGCTCAGCACGGGCAACAAGTCCGGTTTCCTGCTGCGGATGCTCTGCGGTTCGCATTGGAGAAACACCGCCTCGGCGTATTCCTCCACCTGCTCCGGCGTCTCGAAGTAGCGTTCGTAAGTCCAATCGTCGTGGTACTCGCACTTGTCGGTGGTGTACTCGCGGCAGACCTGGGGCCGCCGCTCGTAGATCCCGCAGCGGTTGTCCGGCAGCAAATGTTTGCAGGACGTGTGAACCAGCAGGTACCAGGTCTCGTCTTCCGTAAAGACGGTGGCCCGCTCGTGCAGCAGGAACCAGCGCAGGAAATCGAAGTCCCGCGGCGTCGTGGGCTCGTCGATCGGCAGCGCAAAGTACTGACAGCATTTGGCGTTGCAGTGATCGCACAGGTTCTCGCCGGGCTGCAAGTCCTCCCGGCGCGGCTTGTTCGTTCTATTTCCAGTAGCAGACATGAAGCCAACTCCGCAGGTTCACCCGGGCAAATCGCCCAGCGGAAACGACTTTGGACTTTACAGAATACGGTCTGTCGGTTGTATTGAATAGGTGCCCGGACGACGAGCGGGCACGGTGGCTTCCGTTCTTCCCTGCGTTTTGTTGATACACCCCCATGCAGATCATCATCACCGCTGTCGGGCCTGACAACGTCGGCTTGGCCGACCCGATCATTCACTACATCACCGGCCAAGGGGCCAACATCGCCGAAATCCAGATGTACGACCACGACGAGGAGGCGCTGTTCGCCATGTTGTGCCGTGTCGAGCTGCCCGGCGACCGGCTGGCAGAAGTCCGGCCGGCGCTGACCGAGATCGGCCGGCGCGTGGGGCTGTCCGTTCGCGTCTGGTCGCCGGAAGAACGCCGCGACCGGCCGCGGCTGGCGATTTGCGCCACCTATCGGCAAGAGCCGCCGTTGGCCGTCCTGCGGGCCATTCGCGACGGGCAGATCCGCGCCCAGGCGGCCGTGATGATCGGCAACCGTAACGCGTGCCGCGGGATCGCCGAGCAGTTCGGCGTCGAGTGGCACGCGATCGGCGACGCGGAGGGCAAAGCAGACGACGAGCGGCTGGTCGCGTTGCTGGACGAATATCAAATCGACTATATCGTGCTGGCACGCTACATGCGAATTCTCCCAGCGGCCACATGCTGGAAGTATGCCGGCGGCCGGATCATCAACTTGCACCACGGCTTGCTGCCCAGTTTTCCCGGGCTTCAGCCGTATCACGACGCCTATGCGGGACGCATGCTGACCTACGGGGCGACCTGCCACTTTATCGTTCCCGAGCTGGACGCCGGCAACCAGATCATCCACCAGTCGACGTTCACGGTGCCGCCGGGCACGAAGCTGGACGAGATCGTCCGCATCGGCCAGGCCGACAACGAACCGCGGTGCCTGGTCGAGGGCGTCCGCCGCGTCGTCAGCCGCGAAGTCCAGCTGCACTTTCACCGCGTGGTCAAACGGACGACATGATCAGCATCGACGGATCGCAGGGTGAAGGCGGCGGCCAGATCGTCCGCTCGTCCCTGGCGTTGGCCTTGGTCACCGGCCAGAGCGTGACGATCAATCGCGTGCGGGCTCAGCGGCGGAAACCCGGCTTGATGCGGCAGCACCTGACTGCCGTCCAGGCGGCGGTGCAGATCTCCGCCGCCCACGTCCAAGGCGCGGAGTTGGGCTCGCAGCAATTGGTATTCCGACCGGGCCCGGTCCAGGCCGGCGATTATTCGTTCCGCATCGGCACCGCCGGCAGCACGACGCTGGTGTTGCAGACGGTCTTGCCGGCGCTGATGTCGGCCCAGGACGGCTCGACGATCCAGCTCGAAGGCGGCACGCACAATCCGCTCGCCCCGACCTACGATTTCCTGGCAGCCGCCTACCTGCCACTGCTCGCCCGGCTCGGTCCGCAAGTCGCGGTCGGCTTGCACCAGCCCGGATTCTTTCCCGCCGGCCTGGGCCGGATTTCCGCGACGATCGAGCCGGCGGCGCAGTTGGGCCGGCTGGAGCTGTTGGAACGGGGCGAGTTGCGGGACCAGCGCGTTTGCGCGCTGGTCGCCCGGCTGCCGCGGCACATTGGCGAACGGGAATGCCAGACGATCGCCCGGGCCACGGGCTGGGATGCTGGGTGCTTCGAGGTCCAACAAATACCCGATGCCCCCGGGCCTGGCAATGCCGTGACCATCGAGTTGCAGTTCGAGCACGTGACCGAAGTGTTTACCGGCTTCGGCGAGCGCGGCGTCCCGGCCGAAGCCGTCGCCCAGCGGACGCTGGATCGCATGCAGCATTACCTGGCGGCCCGCGTGCCCGTCGGCGAGCACCTGGCCGATCAGCTGCTGTTGCCGCTGGGGATTGGCGCGCACCAGGGGACCGGCGGCGGAGTCTTCCGCACGTTGCCGCTGTCCTCCCACGCGCTGACCCACATCCGCGTACTGAAGCGATTCCTGGCGGTCCGCATCGAAGTCGAGGAAGCCGACGGCGGAGTGGTTGTGCGGGTCGAACCGTGACTTGTCAGCGAACGCCATCCGTTGCCGGCCGCTCGCCCGCATAGGCGATCTCGGTGCCGCGGGGCCAGGTGTCCTGCGGTACGTATCCCAGCAGGCGGCGAGCCGACTCGATGTCGTACCGCGTCTGTTGCAGGGGTCGGCTGGTGGCGAAGACCACGGCATAGCGGATTGCGGCGGACGCTTCGATCGCACAGGCGAAGAACCGGCCGGCGTCGCCGGGGCTCAGATAGACATCCTTGCCGAATTCGTCGCCGGCCAGACTGTCCGCGTGCTGGCGATCACGCGGGCACCAGCCCAACCGCACCACGATCACGCTCAGCCCGTGCACGTACGCGTACACCTGTCCGGCAACTTCGGCCAGGACCTTGGCCGAGGCGTACCAGTTGCGGGGGCTGTAGGGCATCTCCGGCGTGATCGGCCACGGACCCTCGTGTCCCATTACGACCTGGCCGGTGCTGGCCACGAGGACCCGCGACACGCCGGCTTGCCGAGCGCCCTCCAGCACGTTGTAGACGCCGATCACGTTGTTGGGCACCAGCTTGCGGCAGAAATCGTCCTCGTCCGGCGTGGCGCCCAAGTGGACGACCGCCTGGACGCCGTCCAGCGCCTGGCGCACGGCGGCGGCGTCCGCCAAGTCGCCGATCACCGAATCCGCCACCGTCGCCGTCGGCCGAACGTCGAAACCGCGGACTCGATGCCCGCGGGCCAGCAAGCCGGCGCATGCGGCTCCGCCGATGCGTCCGGCAGATCCGGTGACCAAGACGGAGAGCGAATTCGCCATGACAGCCTCAATACATCCTCTCGGCCGGAGCCGGCGGACCGTAGACTCGCCACGGGGCGGCCGTCGGCCCGCGAGGATCGGGAGGCGGCAACCCGGGCGCCGTGGGGTACGCGGCGGGGATCGCCGCCGGGCCGGCCATCTCGGCCAGCATCAACTCGGAATGTTCGAGCAGGATCCGGCGGACTTCCAGGATCGCGCGCGGGTGCTGGTGCACATGCACGTGATCCGCGTCGACCACGATCTCCGATTCGACGTCGTCCAGATGGGCGCTCTCGTAATTCACCACGCCGTCGCCTTTCTCCGTGATCTTGCCCAGCAGGTTCCGCTTGGACACCACGCCGACGATGTTATTGTAGGCGACCCAACGCGGTTTGTCGGACGCCAGCATGAGTTGTAGCAGCGGTGATTCCGGCGACAGGGAATCGATGCTGGTGTTGATCGTGAACAGGTCGGTGTTCCGGAAGAAATCGGGATTGTCGCGGAGGATCTGGGCCTTGGTTTGCGTCACCATCGTCGGCAGCGTGATCAGCTTGCGGCCCAGCCAGCGCGTATAGTCGTTGGCCAAGTCGCTGCCGCGGTGCGGCGTCCCGATCGTAATCACGCGGCGGATGTGGGGGTTGGGCTGGAAGAACAGTGTCTTGACGATCTGCGCCCGCGTCTCGTCGTCGGCCTGGAGTTCCTCCAGCGGCCGGTCGGTCAGCATCCGCCAGTACGGTTCGCCGCCGGGCAGGGTCTGCAGCCGGGAGACCAGGCCGCCCATGCTGTGGCCGACCAGCACCATCCGGTCCAATGCCGGCCAGCGGCCTTCGGCGTCGACGGTGTCGCGAACGGTCTGCAAATCGTCCCGCATCTGCGTGGCGCTGTACCAGAACGGCTGGCCGGTGGGGTACGCGTACGTCCAGAACTGATAGCGATTGCGGATCTCCGGCAGACTGCGCAGGTCGTTCAGCATCTCCGTCCAGGTGTCGGGGCTGGACCAGAGGCCGTGGACCAGGATCACGGGAATCTTGCGCGGATCGAACGCTTCCAGCATGTACAGGCCGCGAATTCGGGCGGCGGCGTTGGGATCGAGCAGGCCCCAAGTGGCCAAGGCCGTGCCGCTGTACTCGCGTTTGTCCAGCAGGAATCCCAACGGTGTGGTCAGATCGGTCTCCAGCGGCACCAGGCGGCCGGCGATGGGGACCTGGTCATAGACGACCGGATCGTGCAGTTCCAGGGCACAGCCGATCCGCCGTGCGCCGCCGCGGACCAGGCACGGCTTCTCGACGGCGCGCAGGATGGCGGTCACCGGGAAACTCATTCCCTGCGGATAGAACCGGGCCGCCGGTTCATTCCGGGACTCGTTGCGACGCAGGGCGATCAACGGCACGCCCAGGCCGTAGGTCACGTGGCGATTGACCAGACCTTTGACCTCGTAGTCCGAGACAAACTCGAACTCGTCAAAGTCCTCCGGCTTCCACAGCCCGCAGGTCACGACTTGCACGTCCAGACGCTGGTCCTCCGCCTCGATGGCGTAGGTTTGCCCCGGGCGCAAACGGCCTTGCTCTTTCATGATCCGCAGGACTTCTTCCAGCGCCGCGTTGTACACATCACAGGCCCGGCGGAACTGCGGATCGTACGCGTTCCGCTGGTACTCGAACTGGGGCGAGAACAGGTACAAGTAGGCGTGGGCGACCGCGGCGCTGTACAGGTCGAGCGCATCCGCTTCCCGGCCGATCGCCTGGGCTTTCTTCCCCTGGATATAGCTCAACTCGGCGTACGCGTGCGTGGCGTCGATCGTCGGCTCGACGGCGATCTGTTCCTCCAGCTTGTGCAGCACCGCCTGGGGATCCCGCTGCTGGACAGCGACCAGATCGTAGCGCCGCAGCACCTGCTGGGTCCGCTCCGTCGGTTTGGGCCCGCTGAAGGACAGCAGGTCCAGCGGCCCGGCCAGCGGGTTATGCGGAATGCGGCGTACGGACAAGTAACCGCTGGACGCACAGCCTGGCAGCACCGCCAGCAGGATGGCTAGCAAGACCTGGCCCGGGCCGGGCACGTAGCGGCCCCACGACGGCCCTGTCCGGCCCATCGTTCGGCGTTGCGTCAAATCGGATCGTCGCGGATCGGGTGCAGTCATCGCTTGCCGTTACGCTCCCGCTAGCACGCCGCGCCACGGAATCCACAGGGCGCGCGGCAGGGCCGCAGGGGAGGGAACGATACCGCAAGCGCCGAGCTGAGGTCAACGCCGATTCGACAGAGCGCGGGGATTGGCACTTTCCCCCGTTGTCCGTGGCATACCGCCGCAATCCGCTTTGACATCGCCGCTGGATTTTGGTACTGTCCGCCGCCCCTCATTTCCTTCACAGATGACTCGTCAGTCAGGAGCGCAGCGGATGACTCCAGGCGTCAAGCTGGCGGTAGGAGCCGGCGTCGTATTCGGAGTGACGTCGTACATGGCGTACGTCGGCGCGTCCGCGAGCTGGCAATACTACCTGACGGCCGACGAGTGCGTCGCGCGGGCCGCACAACTAGTCGACCGCCGCGTGCGCGTCAGTGGCGGTGTCGCCGCGGGCTCGTTGCACGTGGCAGCAGATCGGACCCGGGCGAGTTTTGACTTACAGGGCGCGACGGACCGCCTGCGCGTCGTGTGCGCCGGCCCGCTGCCGGACAACCTGGCCGAACAGATCGAGGTGGTGGTGGAGGGACGCCTGGAGGCCGACGGCGTGTTGCGTGGCGACAAGCTGCTGACGCGGTGTGCTGGCAAGTATGAAGCGCGCCAGCCGGACGCAAGGGGAAGCTCATGAGGACGCTGGGAGAAGCCTGCCTGCTGACGGCGTTCGTCAGCTCCGGGTTTGCCGCTTTCGCCTGCCTGGCCGGCGCTGCTCGGCCCGAGCGGCGGGTGCGGTGGGCCGGCACGTGGGCGGCCCGCATCAGCGTGCTGGCCTTGACGCTGGCCGCCGCCGTCCTGGCTTGGGCGCTGTACCACAAGGACTTCTCGTTCGCGTACGTCGCCCAGTATTCCAATACGGCCCTGCCGTGGCACTACTCGCTGTCCGCGCTGTGGGTCGGTCAAGCCGGCTCGCTGTTGCTATGGGCCTGGCTCATGGGCCTGTTGGCCCTGCTGTTCCACTGGCGATCGCGGAGTCCACGTAGCCCGGTCTCTCCGAGACCGGATTCCGCGTCCGGGAAAGACGCGGCGACGCATGCCGCCTTGGGCGTGCTGATGGCCTACGTGTGCTTTCTGACCGCCGTGATGGTCTTTGCCGCGGATCCGCTGGCGGCCAGCTTGTCCGCGGTCCGCGACGGGAGCGGGCTCAGTCCCCTGTTGCAGCACCCGGCGATGCTGATCCATCCGCCCGTCGTGTTTCTCGGCTACGCGTTGTGGACGGTGCCGTTTGCCTTGGCCGTGGTCGCCTTGCTCAGCGGGCGACTGGACGGCGATTGGGTTCGGCAGGCTCGGCCCTGGGCCCTGTCGGCCTGGACCGTGCTGGGCGTAGGGATTCTGCTGGGCGCCGACTGGGCCTATGAAGAATTGGGCTGGGGCGGCTACTGGGGCTGGGATCCGGTCGAGAACGGTTCGCTGTTACCCTGGCTCACGGGAACGGCCCTGATTCACGGCCTGCTGGCCTGGCAGCACGGGCAAGCGTTGAAGAAGACGACGATCGGCTTGGCGATCGCGACGTTTGCCCTGTGCAACTTCGCCTCGTTTCTGACGCGGAGCGGCGTGTTCAGCAGTCTGCATGCATTCAGCCAGTCGCCGATCGGTTGGCTGTTCCTGGTCCTGATGATCGGCCTGGCGATCTTGGGCGTCGTCGGGGTGTTTCGCCGGCGCGGCATGCTGGCGCCCGGACGGCCGATGCGCTCGGCGCTCAGTCGCGAAGCCATGGTGCTGCTGGCCACGCTGGCCCTGTTGCTTCTGGCGGCGACGGTCTTCGCCGGGACGGTCAGCACGGCGTTGTCGGCGTTGCTGTCCGGCCGAGCCGTCATGGTCGGACCGGCGTTCTACAACTCGGTGCTGATTCCGGTCGGCCTGACGCTGCTGTCGACCACGGCGCTGGCGCCGCTGTTGCGGTGGGGACTTGGCCCCAATCGGGCCCAGAAGCACTGGCTGGTTGCGGCGAGCTGCGCCGGTGGCGTGGCGGTCGCGGGAGCGGTTGGGCTGGGTGTTCGGCAGCCCGTCGGCTTGGCCGTCGCCGGTCTGGCGGCCGTGGCCCTGGTGGCCTTTGCGGGGGCGGTGGTGTTGGACGGGACGCGCCGCCAGCCGGTGCGGGGGCTGCTGACAGTCCTGCGCCAGGGCCGCCGACAGTATGCCGGGTTCGTGATCCACATGGGCTTGATGTGCCTGGCCTTGGGCGTGGCCGGATCCTCGTTGGGCAAACGCGAACAGGGCTTTCGGATGACCGCGGGCCAGACGGTCCAGTGGGCGGACCGCAGTATCCGGCTGGTCCGCGTGACGCAACGCGAACTGCCCGACCGACTGGTTGCGGAAGCCGTCCTCGAAATCTCGCGCGGCGGCCAGCTTCAAGCGACGCTGGTCCCGGCCCAGCACTATCACCAGCGTCAGCAGGAATGGACCACCGAGGTCGCCATCCATGCGGGCTGGAGCGGGGACTTCTATACGATCCTGCACAGCGGCACGCCCGAGGGCGAGTTGTCCTTGACGTTTGTCGAGAATCCGCTGATGCGCTGCTTGTGGCTGGGCGGAGCGATCATGGTTCTGGGGACCGGCCTGCGGTTGTGGCCCGGCGGACTAGCCGTGGGGCGACCCGCCGGCGCCGCACCGGCCGAGGGCCTCACCCAGACCCAGGATGGTGACGTAACTGGCACAAATCCGCTTGGACGACACGCGCGCCGTGCGCGCCTCTTGAACCGCGGTACAGATTCTGCCCCGAAACCCTTTTCCTTGCGGCCGCGGGCCGCTCAGGTGAACCATGACACAAACCTCACCACCGGTGCGGGCACACGAGTTGACGAAGCACTACGGTTCGCGGACGATTCTTCGGCGAATCGACCTGGAAATCGCGGCGGGCGAAGCGGTGGCCCTGCGGGGCGGTAACGGGGCCGGCAAGACGACCCTGCTCCGCTGCCTGGCGGCGATCACGCATCCCACCCGGGGTCAAGTCTGTTGGTTCGGCCAGCCGGCGTATGGCGATCCGGCCTTGCGCCGCCACGTGGGCATGGTCGCGCACGAGAGCCGCCTGTATCCGCACTTGACGCTCCGCGAGAACCTGCTGTTCGCCGGCCGCATGTACGGCATCGAGCACCCTGCCAAACGGGCCGACCAGCTGCTGGCCGACGTGGGACTGGCCGAGCATGCCCAGCGGCTGCCGATGCAAGTCTCGCGGGGCATGGGCCAGCGGGTGGCCGTGGCCCGGGCCCTGGTCCACGAGCCGCCAATCCTGCTGTTGGATGAGCCGTTCGCGGGGTTGGATGCGGAAGGCCAGGCTTGGCTGACCCACACGCTGGTGACGATGCGCGAAGCCGGCTGTGCGATCTGCTTTGCCACGCACGACGAGGCCCGCGCGGACCAGTTGGCGGACCGGACCTGGGAACTGCGCTGCGGACGGCTGTACGATCTGGCCACCGCCCTCCCGGCGTGCCGGCCGCAGCGCCGAGCACTGGCTCACGCCGCGTGAGCGAACAAGGACGAGGTCACGACCCGCGCCATGACAACTTTCTGGTGGATCGTTCATAAAGACCTGGTCAGCGAATTCCGCGCGCGGCGCGTCTGGCCGGCGATGCTGTTGCTGGGCATGGTCGTAGCCCTGGTCTTCAGCCTGCAGGTCGAATTGCTGCCGGAGCACAAACAGCAGCTCGTCGGCGGGCTGTTGTGGCTGGCGGTGTTCTTTGCCGGAGCGCTGGTCTTTGACCGCTCGTTTGCGGCCGAGCGCGACGAGGGCTGCTGGGACGGGATGCGGCTGCTGCCGGTTTCGTCCGGCACGGTGTTCCTGGCCAAGCTGACGGTCAACATACTGGCCCTGGCAGCCTTGGAGGGCCTGCTGATTCCCCTGTTCTTTTTGTTGTCCGATTTGCCCTTGGCCTCCCGGGCCTGGCCCCTGGCGTTGATTGCGGTGTTCGCCAGTCCCGGCTTGGCCGCCGTCGGAACACTGGTCAGCGGACTGGCAACGGGCGGCGGCCGCGGCGGCCATCTGCTGGTCCTGGTCGTGTTGCCGCTGGCCATTCCCGTCCTGCTCGCGGCGGCCGAGTGCACTCGCCTGGCGGTCGAGAACCGGATCGACGAGGCGTGGTGGCGCTGGCTGCAACTGCAGGGCGCTTTCTCCGTCGTGTTCGTGACCGCCGGCGCGTTGTTATTCGAGTACGCCATCGAGGACTGAGCGGCCCCTCCGGCCGACGAACCCCAAGTCTTCCCATGAACAGAATTTCCACCGAGTCCTGCATCGCGAGCCTGCTGGCGAGCGCCGTCCTGGCCGCTGGCTGGCTGGCGCCCACCGAGTCGACGATGGGCCATGCCCAGCGGATCCTCTACATCCACGTCCCGGTGGCCTGGCTGGGACTGGTCGCCTTCCTGGCGATGGCCGGCAGCGGGCTGGCGTACCTGTCGCGGCGGAATCTGGGCTGGGACCATTGGTTTCAGGCGGCGGGCGAACTGGGCTGGTTGTGTGGCGGCTTGACGCTGGTCACGGGCTCGTTGTGGGCCCACGAGGCGTGGGGCACCTGGTGGGAATGGGATCCGCGGCTTACGACCGCGTTCATCCTGTGGACGATTTACTCGGGGGTGCTCCTGGTGCGAGCCGGAATTGACGATCCGCATCGGCGGGCTCGCGTGGGAGCGGTCCTGGCGATCCTGGGCGCAGCGGATGTTCCGCTGGTCGTGATGGCCACGCGTTGGTTCCGCGGCCTGCATCCGGTGGCTCCGGAGATGGCGCCCTGGATGCGGTTGACGCTGCTGCTCAACGTCGTCGCCTTTACCGTGTTCTTCGCGTGGCTGGCCAACCGGCGCCGCGTGCAATTGGAGTTGGCGAGTCTGGCCGCAGACTTGCGACGCGAATGAGGAGGATTCCCGATGGGCACGTTTGTGGCCGGATCCGTGGTCGTCTGGTTCGCCGTGGTCTGGTACGTCGGGCGGCTGGGCCGCGGCCAGCAGCGATTGCTGGCCGAGTTCGCGGAGTTGCGGGCCGCCAGCCGCCGAGCGGACGACGAAGACGAGCGCGAGCTGGGACGGCAGGCGGCTTGAACCGCCGGAGAGGAAGGCTCGTGCTGCTGTTCGAACTTGCTCTGGTGTGCGGTCTGGTCGCTCAGTCCCCCGCGGCCGAGGAGCCGGGCGTGATCCGGGGGCGGGTCGTCAACATGTCCCGCGCCGAAGCGCCCTGCGCCGGTGCGGAGGTGATCCTGCGCGCCCGGATCGACGGCGAGTTCGCCGCCGTCGCGGAGACCGAGACGGACGCCGCGGGAACGTACCGCTTCGAAGGCTTGCCGGTCGGACCGGAGTACTTGTATCTGCCCGGGGCCAACCGCCAGGAAATCCACTATCCCGGCCGGCGGATCGGTTTGACGCGCGGGCAACCAGCCGCCTTTGTCACGATCGAAGTCCGGGACGCGATCACGGCCCCCAGTCCCCTGGTGATTCGGCAGCACGAGGTCGCGATCGCGACGGAGCCCGGGGCGGTACACGTGACCGAGGCCCTGCTGGTGGACAACCCGACGCAGGCGACCTACGTGGGCCGGAGCCAGTCCGAGGGCGTGCCGCCCGTGACCTTGCGGTTGGGCATTCCGGCCGAGTTTGAGCGGGTCACGTTCGAGAAAGAGATGTTTGGCAGCCGCTTTCAAACGGTCGACGGCCAGCTTGTGACGGGCCTTCCCTGGACACCCGGAGCGCAGTGGCTGCGATTCACCTACAGTGTGCCGGCGGCGGCCTTGGGCGGCGTCTGGCAGCGGCGACTGGATGCGCCGTGCGACGCGATTCGCGTTCGCGTCCAGGCCGCCGCCGTGGAGGCGGTCGCCTGCAATTTGCCGCCGGCAGCCGGTGCCTCGCCCCACGAAAAGGTCTTCCAGTCCGTCCCCGGCGGCCTGTCGGCGGGCCACGTGATCCGCGTCGAACTGGGCCGCGTGCCCTGGCCCTGGACGACCTACGCCCGCTGGGCGGCCGTGGTTGTGCTCGCCAGCCTGATCCTCGGCACCGGGGTTACGCTGTGGCGGCGTCCGGCCCGACTGCAGGACGGCGCGACATGACCTTCCATCTTCCTGGTCTTGCGGCGGGACGGCTCTGAATCTCAGCCCAGCCGTAACGCTGCCCGGGCCGAGGAACCACGCAACCGTTTCCGGGCCGAAGGCCCAGCGGTTTGCCTAGCCCAGCCCAACGGGCTGGGTCACCGAGCAATCGAAACCGTGAGGGCCAACGGCCCGGTCATTTGCGGTAACGCACAAACGGCCGGGCCG
>CAIYOB010000372.1 GCA_903927685.1 uncultured Planctomycetaceae bacterium | reverse complement strand
GCCGAGCCTGCCGTTGGCCAGCGACCCAAGGCGTGACCGACTCGCTGCGACGGGAACCGAACACCCGATTTCGGGCAGTTCTGAGTTTGCACCAGAGTTTGCACCGACCCCCGACAAATCAGCAACGCCGGGGTCAATTCCTGTCAAAATGGCGGACCCGAATGCGGTCGCCAAGAAACGCGAAAACCCCCGGTTTCCTTCGGAAAACCAAGGGTTTCCGGGCGTTTCGACAAGTCGGGGCGGAGAGATTCGAACTCTCGACCTCCTGCTCCCAAAGCAGGCGCGCTAGCCAGACTGCGCTACGCCCCGAATGCGGGCTCCGGATGGTGGCATCCGGAACCACGTGGGAAAACCGCTGGCGCGGGATTCACTGTGACGAAATGTTAGCTGCCCAAGCCGATTGATGCAACGGGCCTGCTCACCCGACAGGCCTGCTCACCCGGCTTGGCGTACTTGCTGGCCTGGCTCGCGGCCGGTCAAGTGGCCGAAGATCCGCTCGAACTCGTCGTGGTCCGCAAACGGGATCACGATCTTGCCGCGGCCTCGGGCGGACTGCTGGATGGCGACCTTGGTCCCCAGGGCCCGCCGCAACTCCTGTTCCAGGGACGCGGTCTGGGCATTGCGGGTTCGCTTGCGCGGGGCAGACTCGGAGCCGCCCACGATGCCCAAGACGGGACCGGTTTCCTGCTGGATCCGCTCCTGCACCTCGGCCTCCACGGCTCGAACGCTGAGGCCCTCCTGGCGGATCCGGCAGCACAGCTCGACCTGCTCGGCTTCGTCACCCAGCGGCAATAAAGCGCGCGCATGCCCGGCCGAAATGTCGCCCTTGCGCAGGCCGTCCAGGATCGTCTCCGGCAGTTCCAGCAACCGCACCAGGTTGGCGATGGTCGAGCGGTCAATCTTTAGTCGCCGGGCCAGATCCTCCTGCGAGCAGTTGTGCTCTTCGAGGTAGCGTTGGAACGACAGGGCCTTTTCGATCGGGTTGAGGTCCTTGCGGTGCAAATTCTCGACGATGGCCAACTCGGCGACCAGCTGGTCGTCCGCTTCCCGCACCTGGGCCGGGATCTCGGTCCAGCCGGCTTGCAGCGCGGCCCGCAGTCGCCGTTCGCCGGAAATCAACTGGTACCGCTGGCCGACACGGCGGACCAAGATCGGCTGGAGCAGGTCGTGCTCCCTGAGGCTCTCGGCCAGCGAAGCGATCTCCGGGTCGGCAAAGTCCCGCCGGGGCTGGAACGGATTGCCGTCAATCTCGTCCACTCGCAGCCTCAACGGCCCGTCACCGCCGGACGGGGCCGGGGGAGCCAGGGGACTGGCGTCCTGGTCCGGCAAGTCGCCCAACGGCAGTTCGCCCGCCAAACCTGCCGCCGGCTCGCTCTCGTCCAAAGGCGTTCCCAGCAGCGCTGCCAACCCTCTACCCAAGCGACGATCCTTGCTCATGGTCCAATACCTCCATGCACAGTTCGATATAGGCTCGCGTACCCGGCGAGCGCGGCGCATAGTCCAGCACCGACAGCCCGTGGCTGGGCGCCTCGGAGACCGCCACGTCGCGCGGGATGACGGTGTCGAAAACGATGTCCCCAAAGAAATCCCGCACCTCTGCCTCAACTTCGTAGGTCAGTTCCAGCCGCGGATCGTACATGGTCAGCAAGATTCCGCCGAATTCCAGCCGGCCTGGCTGGTTCTGCATCACCTTGCGGATCACGTGGATCATCTGCGTCAGGCCCTCCATCGCAAAGTACTCGCACTGGATGGGCATCAGGACCTCGGTCGAGGCCGCCAGGGCGGCTTGCGTCAAGTCGCCCAGGGACGGCGGACAGTCGATCAGGACAAAGTCGTAGGCGTTGGTGTTCACGGCCAGATGCCGACCCAAGGTCTGGGCCGTCTGCCGAGTGTCCTTGGACAACACCTCGACGTCGCGGAAACTGCGACTGCCCGGCAACAAGTGCAGGTAGGGCACCGCGGTGGCACAGACGGCGTCATGCAGGGGCTGGTCCAGCACCAGCGCATGCCGCTCGCTGGGCTGGTGATTCAGCCCCGTCGTGGCGTTGCACTGGGGGTCCAGGTCGACCAACAGCGTCCGACCGCCGGACTTGGCCAAGGCCACGGCCAAGTTCACGGCGGTGGTCGTCTTGCCCACCCCGCCCTTCTGATTGGCGACACACAGAATCCGTCCCACCGCCTCGTCCTCCTTGACGAGTCCGGGCCCGCGCCCGGATTGTCGCCGCGGATTGTAACCGAGTGCCGCCCAAGTCGGGAATGTCACTTCTGGGACGTTCCACGTGAAACGAACAAAGGCGCAAGCAGTGTGTTTCACGTGGAACGCGCCACTTCACCAAGCAGCCGATTTTACGCAAACCTGTTTCACGTGAAACAGGGTGCGACTGGCCGGGACGCGGCTGGTGTTGGGCACGACTTGGCTGGGGGCTCGCTGCACTCGACCCCAGGCACCCCGGCACTCGGCCACTCGAAAACACAGGGACTCCACCGCCTGCGGTTTCGCTCATTCGAGCGGGTTGATGACCAGGCCGCTGAGCAGCTTGGGGTAGAAGTAGGTGCTCTTGGCGGGCATCCGCTCGTGGTTCTCGCTGATCGCGCGGACGTGTTCGACGGTGGCCGGCATGACCAGGGCGGCCAGGGGGAACGGCTTACCCGGCTCGTCGCCCCGCTGCAAAAAGTCCACCAGTTCGTCAACCAGATGCACGTACTCGGCCTTGGGCAACTGCTTGGCGCCCAGCAGGGTTTCAATCACCAGCCGGTGCAGGATGCTGACGCCCAACTGCTGCCAATCGCGGCCGTGATCCGTCGCTACCTGGGCCATTCGCGCCTCGCCGGCCGGCGAGATTCGCGCCCGGACCCATTGGCCGTCGGCTGGCGTGTAGAAGCCGAGCACGCCCTGCTCGCCCTCGATTTCGATCGTCTCCCAAAGGCTGTGCGCCGCTTCGGGGCCCTGTCCGGCCAGCGAAGTCTCGAAGCAGTCGCCCAACCGCTCGATCAACTGGGCCGACGTCAGGGCCGGCAGGCCGCGGAACAAGCGGTGCGTCGGCAGGACGATCATGCCCGGATCGCTCATGCTGACGCACATGCCCAGGACAAAGTTGGCGGGATGGTTGCCGGGCAACGGCTGACCCGCCGCCAGATGATCGCGATAGTTGCAGGCGGTCTCGTAGCGATGGTGCCCATCGGCGATGAACATCGGCTTGGGACCCAGCACGGCGGCCACTTCGCCGATGACTTTCAGATCGCTGATGGGCCACAGGCGATGCATGACGCCAAGATGGTCGACCGCTTCCAACGGCGTCTTGCCGACGATCGCCCGCTCGAGGATCACTTGGGCGGCGTTGTCCTCGTCCGGGTACAGGCCGAAGATCTGGCTCAGGTTGGCCCGGCAGGCGACCGTCAGCTTGAACCGGTCGGCCTTGGCCGAGGCGTGGGTCTCTTCGTGCGGATAGATCTTGCCCTCGCCGAACCGTTCGAGCCGGATGCGGGCCATGAACCCGCGGCGTGTCAGGTGCTGGCCGGCATAGTCGAAGATCTGGTGATAGACGTACAACGCCGGATCCGGGTCCAGTTGCAGCAGCCCTTCGCTGCACCAGTTCTTCAGGAACCGGGCGGCTCGCGTGTAGCGATTGTGCCCGTCATCGTCGCCCGGTTCGTCCCGGTTCAGGATCAAACGGATGACGTTGGCCGGGTGTTTCTTGTACAGCTGGTCTTGAAGTTCGGCGTTGATCACGTCGTAGGGCGGAGCGATCACATCGCTCAGCGCCCCGACATGGCCCAGGTCGTAACGCAGACCGCGGAAGGCATGGATCTCGGGCATAGCAGTCCTTTGGCGGGGACGGAGAGGGGAAGAGAGGATCAATACCGGTAATGTTCAGGCTTGAACGGCCCCTCAGCCGGGATGCCGAGGTATTCGGCCTGGCTGGGGCTCAAGCGAGTCAGCTTGGCGCCCAGGTGCTCCAGGTGCAAGCGGGCAACTTCCTCGTCCAACTGCTTGCTCAGTCGGTAGACGCCGAGCTTGTGCGAATTCGTCCACAGGTCGATCTGGGCCAGCGTTTGGTTGGTAAAGCTGTTGGACATCACGAAGCTGGGATGTCCGGTGGCGCAGCCCAGGTTCACCAGACGGCCCTCGGCCAGGATGTAGATCGTGTGTCCGTCGGGGAAGGTGTAGGCATCCACCCCCGGCTTGATCTGCGTATGCTTGATGCCCGGATACGCGTGCAGGGCGTCGACCTGGATCTCGTTGTCAAAGTGGCCGATGTTGCAGACGATGGCCTGGTCCTTCATCCGCGCCATGTGCTCGATGGTGATCACGTCGCAACTGCCGGTCGCCGTGACATAGATGTCGGCGTACGGCAACGCGTCTTCGACGGTGGCCACCTTGTAGCCGGCCATCAGCGCCTGCAGAGCGCAGATCGGGTCGATTTCCGAAACCCACACCTGAGCCCGCTGTCCCAGCAACGATTCGGCGGAACCCTTGCCGACATCCCCATAGCCGCAAACCATCGCGACCTTGCCGGCGATCATCACGTCGGTCGCCCGATTGATGCCGTCGATCAGCGAGTGGCGGCAGCCGTAGATGTTGTCGAACTTGGATTTGGTGACGGAGTCGTTGACGTTGATCGCGGGGACGAGCAACTCGCCACGTTCCAGCATCTGGTACAGCCGGCGGACGCCCGTCGTGGTTTCCTCGGACACACCTTTCCACTGGCTGACAACCCGGTGAAAGAAACCGGGGTCGGCCGCCAGGCTCTCCTTCAGGACGCGATTGACGATCGCCAGTTCCTTGTTGTCCGTCGGCTCGTCCAGCAGCACCGGTTTCTCTTCGGCGTAGTAGCCGCGATGGATCAGCAGAGTCGCATCGCCACCGTCGTCAACAATCAGGTTCGGGCCGCTGCCATCGGGCCACGTCAGGGCCTCTTTGGTCAGGTCCCAATACTCGTCCAGTGTTTCGCCCTTGAACGCGAACACCGGCGTACCGGTCGCGGCGATGGCGGCCGCGGCGTGATCTTGCGTCGAGAAAATATTGCACGAGGCCCAGCGGACATCTGCGCCCAGCTCTTTCAGCGTTTCGATCAGCACCGCCGTCTGGATCGTCATGTGCAGCGACCCCATGATCCGTGCGCCGGCCAGAGGTTGCTGCGGTCCGTACTTCTTGCGGGTCGCCATGAGACCCGGCATCTCGTGCTCGGCCATGCCGATTTCGCGGCGGCCGAGATCCGCCAACTGGATGTCCTTGACGATATACTGAGGTCTCTGAGCTTTGGCAAGCATCATTCAATTCCTGGGTTAGGCCCGCGGGGGTAACAACCGACGACAATTCTGCGGTATGATAGGCGCAAGAGACCTCCCCAACAACTCCCGGTATCCCCAGGAGAAGGGGCACGAGATGCGGCCCGAGATCAGCGGAGGCGAGGCGAATTCAGGCGTCGAAACGCCTCGAGCGCGGTGGCGACGAAGCTTCGGAGCAATTGAGGATCTTTGCGTCCGGGTTCCGATTCCACGCCGCTGGCGGTGTCGACCGCCGCTGGGCGAGTCGCCTCGATGGCTGCCGCCACGTTTCCCGGGCGCAGTCCGCCGGCCAGGACCACGGGAACATCGACCAGCGTTTCGGACAATCTCCGGACCAATGGCCAGTTGGCGACTTGTCCCGTGCCGCCGAACGCCTGGGGCTGATAGGCGTCGATCAAGACGGCCCACGGCGGGTGGCCCGCGTCCTCGCAACGACGAACGTACTCGACCAACGGACGCACGTCATCGCTGACGCAGCGGAACGCGCGCAGTACGCGGCGTTCCCCCAGTTCGGCCAGCATTTCAGGCGGCTCGTCGCCGTGCAATTGAATGACGTCCAGTCCCACGCGATCAGCGGTCCGCAGCACCTCGTCGGCCGAGGCGTTGACGAACACGCCGATTTTGGTTACCCGCGGAGGCAAGGCCAACGCGATTTGCCGCGCCAGATCGACACCGATGCAACGGGGGCTGGGGGGGTAGAAATTGAGTCCGACGGCGTCTGCGCCAGCCTCCGCACAACACCCTGAATCCTCCAGATTCGTTACGCCGCAAATCTTGACTTGGAACATCAGGGAACCCCCGCCCGCAGGTAACGATTTGTTGGATTCTTCGGGTTGTAGCGCCGATGTTAGTTTTGACGGCGAAACGACCCAGCTTTGAAGGAACACGGCAGTATGAAACGCACCATTTACACCATCGCGATCTTGGCGTTACTTTCCGTCGCCCCCGGGTGCCCGCACCGGAACCTCCGGCAAGCGGACGGTCAATGCGATTGTGGTCCCGGCTGTGGCGGCCTGTTGAGCGGCCTGGGAGGCGGGCCGATTTCGCAAGAAATCCAAGCGACGCAAGGTTGGCGGCATCAGGCGCCCGAAATGGGCCCGGCGGGACCGCCGACAGGTACGTACGGATACCCGTACTACACGCTGCGGGGACCGCGGGACTTTCTGGTCAACAATCCCCCCAGCATCGGAAACTAGTTGACGGCGGCGGGGTTTTCCCGAGGCCGGCTCAGTCCCGGAACCGGCCCACGGCCAGCGTGATGTTCTGGCCGCCGAACCCAAAGCTGTTATTGAGCGCGATCTCGCACTTGGCTTCGCGAGCCACGTTGGGCACGTAGTCCAGGTCGCAATCGGGATCTGGATTCTCGTAGTTGATCGTAGCCGGCAACACCTGATCGCGAATCGCCATCAGGCACACGATCAGCTCCGTCACGCCCGCGGCGGCGATCAGGTGGCCCATCATACTCTTGGTGCTGGACACCGGAGTCTGCATGGCACGATCGCCAAAAACCGCCTTGCAGGCGACCGTCTCGACACGGTCATTGACCGTCGTGCTCGTGCCGTGGGCATTCACATAGTCGATATCGGCCGGCGTCAATCCCGCATCGCGAATCGCCATCCGCATACAGGCGATGGCGCCTCGGCCGTCCGGATGGATATCCGTGATCCGATAGGCGTCGGCCGTCGAGCCGAAGCCCAGGACTTCGCCGTAGATCTGGGCGCCGCGGCGTTTGGCATGCTCCAGTTCCTCCAGCACCACGATCGCCGAGCCTTCGCCCAGCACAAAGCCGTCGCGGAGGCGGTCGAACGGCCGCGAAGCCTTTTCCGGGGCGTCATTGCGAGTCGACAGGGCCGTAAGCAAGTTGAACCCGGTGACGCCAAAGGGGTGAATCATGCTGTGCGTCCCGCCGGAAATCATCGCGTCGGCATCGCCGCGGCGAATGATCTCCGTCGCCTCGCCGATCGCCTGGCTGCTGGCCGCACAAGCCGTCAAGCAATTAACGTTGGGCCCCTGGGCATTGAACAGGCTGGCGATGTGCCCGGAGGGCACGCTGGGTTCTTGCTCCAATTCCGACATTGGCGACAGCATTTCCAGGCCGGACTTGATGAACTTCGCCAAGTCGAGTTTGGGGCCATCCAGGGCGCTGATCACCATCTGGCTGAAGCGAAGAAAATCCTGGTTGCCTTCGCCACTGCCTAAGTAAACCCCCAGGCGGCGTGGGTCGATGCCCGAATCCAGGACTCCGGACAACGCGACCGCCTGTTTGGATGCGCCTACGGCGAACTTGGTGTGCCGCCCGCAGGCCTTCCATGTCTCCGGATCCTCACCGACGTGCGACACGTCCCAATTCTTGACTTCCGAGGCGATTCGCGTGGGAAAACTGCTGGCATCGAAGATCGTCGTATAGCCGACTCCGGAGCGGCCTTCCTTCAAGCCCGTCCAGACGGTCTCGACGTCGTGCCCCATCGGGTTAATCATGCCCATTCCAGTGATGACCACACGCCTTCTCATGCCCGGAGCAGCCTTTTCTCGCGGAACTCGCGTTTGGAATTCCTTACGGAATTCGGTTCGTTTTCGTCTGGTACCTGATCACTGCCGCCCACCGTGCTGGCGGCGGCAGGTTGTGAGGTCCACGGCACGCGCCGGAGACCCAGCCACGTTACGCGGCCCCGACCTTGGACTCGACGTATCGGCACAGGTCGTTGACCGTCAACAAATTGCCGAACTCCTGGACGACCGGGTTGGCCTCGAACCGCGTCAAGTCGGCGAAGGGCATGCGGCTCTTCAACATCTCGATCCCCGCGGGCGTGACCCTGCCGTCCTGGACGTAGTCGGCGTTGGTCAAGACGTCTTCGGGAAACAGTTCGGAGCGCGGAATCTCGATCGAAAACGCCTTTTCCAAGCGGAAGACGATGTCCAAGAAGTCGATCGACTCGGCGCCCAGATCGCCAACCATCGTCGCCCCAGGCTGGACCTCGTCCTCGTCGACCCCAAGCGCTTCCACCAGAGCTTCCTTGACCTTCTCGAACACTTCTGCTTTCGTCGTCATACCAAATCGCTCCCTTGTTGATTAACTTCCATCCGTCGTACGCGGCACAACGCCTTGAACGACAACTTCGGCGTTGATCATACCTATCCCCCGGCACCCGGCCGGTTCAATCTGGCAAACGGCCGACATCCCGTCGGCACCGCCTGCCACGATGGGAATCGATAAAGGGCGTAAGTATACTTCCCCTAGCTGGCATAGACAACCGAGAATCGGGCGTATCGCAGGCGGTTGACACGACCAAGACGCGACTTACTAAGTTGTAGCTCTAAATAGCCGCCAAATGACACAGCGCCCCCGATCGGAGTGTTGCCTGCCACACCGCGAACACAGGTCGCCGGGAACTCGGTATTTGCCGGATCGTGACCGAGCTGCTAAGATACCGTCCCATGAGAAGAGGTATTCCCGTATCTCCTGGGGTGGCAGTCGGTACAGCGTACTGTATCAACGAGATCTTCGTAAACCCGGTCCGGCAGCATCTGGGGGATTCCGAGGTTGCCAGCGAACTGGCCAAGTACGAGGCGGCTCGCGAACGAGCTCAAAACGACTTGGCGGCTTTCGAGTCGGCGGCAGCCAGTCCCGGCGGCAGCGGGACGGCCGGGATCTTCGCGGCCCAGGCGGCCATTCTCCGCGATCCGGCCTTCACCAAGAACGTCGTCAATTGGATTGAGGAGAAGATCTCGGCACAGGCTGCGCTGCTCCGGCTGTATGAGCACTACGAAGGCGTCTTCTCCCGCGTGCAGGACGAGTATCTGAAGGAGCGGTTGGCCGACATTCGCGACGTGATCCACCGGATCAATTCGCACCTGGAGGATCCCCGACAGGCAGTGCCGGAAGGCTTGGACGGCCCGCTGATCGTCGTCGCCGACGAACTGCTGCCGTCCCAGGTGGTCGGCTTGGAGGCGATGGATGTGACGGGGATCGTCACCCAAGGCGGCAGCCAGACCAGTCACGCCGCCATCGTGGCGCGAAGCCGCGGGATTCCCGCCGTGTCGGGGGTCCGGGATATTCTGCGCAACGTGCAAAACGGCGACACCATCATCGTCGACGGCAAGGAAGGCCGGGTCGTGGTCAACCCGGACCACGAGACCCGGGCGGCCTACCTGAAGCTGCAACGCGAGTTCTTCGATTTCAAGGATCACCTGGCGGAGAACCGCGACCAACCGGCCGTCACGGCCGACGGCACGCCGCTGGAGTTGCTGGCCAATGTGAACAGCGTCACAGACGCAGATGCGGCCCGGGCCATGGGCGCGACCGGGGTCGGCTTGTTCCGCACCGAATACCTGTACCTGATGCACCCCGTGGTTCCCGGCGAGGAAGAGCAGTTCCAAGAGTACTGCAACATGATTCGCTCGAGTCCCAATCACCGGGTGACCATCCGCACGCTGGACCTGGGAGGCGACAAGACGGTCCCGTTTGTCGACCGGGCGTACCGGGAAGCCAATCCCTTCATGGGCTGGCG
>CAIYOB010000371.1 GCA_903927685.1 uncultured Planctomycetaceae bacterium | reverse complement strand
GCCCGCCGACACACGGGAACCCGTTGAGCTGAGCGGACACCCAGGCTTCGACGGACGTCAGCTTGAGCATTTCGTGGACGCGGAACAGCTTGGCCGTCGCTGGCCAGCCGGCCGCAGGCTTTGTCCAGAACCCCGTCGCCGGGTGAACGTGCTGGAATAGACCCTCGGACACGAGCTGCTTGTTGCGATCACTGTCGACCGGGATCAGCCCGTGATCGCACATCCAGATCAGTGCACCTGGCACGGACGACCCTGTCGACGGTCCGCTGGCGTTGTTCCGGTAGCCGCTGATTGGGCTGAGTTCCACCCAGTTCTCGACGCCGAACTGACGATTCCAGACGATCTCTGTCGCCTGGGCCGCTGCGTTATACACGCAGCTTCCCTCGCGCCCCTGATTTTTTACCAGGCAGATAAGACGCTCCAGCCATCCGCCGCCATCGTCAATCGCCTTGATTCTGTCAGCCCATTCCGATCTCGGAATGATCTGCTCGGCGTCCTCGAACGCCGCACAATCGAACTCGTGCCGCTCGTCCTCGATCATTCCGCAGACGTTGCCACTGTCCGCTGCGGCGCGTCGATAGTCGATGTCGAGGTCTTCGTTGCGGAATCGTGCCAGGCCCGGTGAGGTGTACGTCATTGGAGCCCCCACGAGGTGAGCAGGCGAGTCACGTCGTCGACGGTCTTCACGTCCGAGTCAACGACCGAACATCCGGCCGAATCGAGCCCGATAAGACGCGGGAGTTTTTTGCTGCCGAGAAACTTCAACGCGTCCACCACGATCTTGAGCGGCTCGCCGCTGTCCGCCTGGGTCGCGTTGCTGTCCAGCACTCGCAGATGCGGAATCTTGTCGTTCCTCAACTGAAGCGTCAGTCGAGTCAGATCCTGCGTCGATTCGCTCGACTCGTACAGCAGAATCGCCGCCGACACTTTGCCCGGTGTCGGTCCGGGCGGAGTAGGGTTTGGCGTAGGCTCTGGCGTCGGTTGCTGGCCGATGATTTTGAGCGTGTGAGTCGCTGTCGCAGCTGCCGGCCCGCCGTTCTGGTTCGTGCCTGCCACGACCAGTATGAACACGTAATTGCCCGGCGTGCCGGTTGAAAACACGCACTTGATGCCGCCATCGACCGGCAGGAACGACTTCTCGCTGTTGACCAGCAGCCAGAGATACCCGAGCCCAGACGATTGCGAGGCGTCCAGAATCACAAGTTCGCCTGGCGGCCCTTCCTTTGGCCCGGTGATCACGGCTTTCGGCTGATCGGCGGCAGCGATCGCGGCGAGCAAAAACAGCGGCATGGCGAGAAACGTTCGCATCGCACGGACCTCAGAAAATGGCGATAATCTGAAGAATGATTGGCAATAACTCGACGATGAAGCTCAACAGTGCGTTCCAGTCGAACCCGTCCGATTCCCCGTCACCGTCGCCCATCAGGCCCGCGGCACATGCCTGATCGACAACCACGTCCTGAGCTTCACGAATCTTGCCGGGCGCGAGTGCCGCTGCCGTGCGAATCCGGAACATCTCCCACCCGGTGATCCGTCCCTCGTCACGAGCCTGTTGAGCCGCCGCGAGCAGTGCCCGTCTGAAACCTTTGGTTGCTGCTGCCATGTTCAGTCCTTCGCTTTCTCTCGGGCCGCCCATCCACCCAAGCGAACTCCGAGATAGAGGGCGAGCCGCATCAGATACGGTTTGCCGGTCAAACGCATGACCAGCCTGAAAATCGAGTCGCAAAATTGCCTGTCCAGATCTGTGTGCCGATACAGCCAGTCGTGAATTACGGCCGCCTCAGCGACTTCATCATGCGGTGCGATCCACCACAACCATCGCGGGATCGACGCCAGGTCCGTTTCAAATCCCTCAAACACCCTGATGTCGAGCCAGAAGTCGCCCGTCCTGGTCGCTCGCTCGATCTCCACACAAAACGGTTTCGTGAGCCGCCAGATTCGCCGTCCGCCACTGTGATCGTTTGTCGGCTCGATCAGTAGTCGGCTGATCTGCACCGAGCGTCTGCGTCGTGCTGGTCGGTCGACGGCGTTCACTTCCGCTTCTCCCGGGTCGCAAATCCTTCCGCCACCATCACCGCCCCGACGTCTCGACCATCCACCCACACTCGCCCGAGCACGCGGCCCAGCGTCAGCACGTCGGCCAGGTTGTCGGCACGGTCGAGCGGGATTTCGAGCAAACCGTCTTTGCCAACTGCCAGCCGTTGCATTCGAGCAGCGGCTTCCCTACCGCCCGGCTGGCTCAACTCCGGCGACCAACAGTCTAAAATTCTCACGTTGGCTTTGAT
>CAIYOB010000370.1 GCA_903927685.1 uncultured Planctomycetaceae bacterium | reverse complement strand
CGCCGGCCGCTGCGGCCGCGGTTGTCGCCGCGGCCGGCAGTCCGGCGTCCACGACATCCATCCACGCGCGCACTCTCAGCTCGCGGTCTCCTTCCGCACCCGCCCCGGGCAGGACGGCGAATCGCGCGACGGACAGCCGGCCCGCGGTGGACAAGCCGGCGGCCGAGTCGCCCGTGGCCGAGCCGTCGATCTTCGTCGCGGGACGCAAGAAAGAGGAAGCGAGACCGGCGCAGGCCAGCGAATCCAAGCCGGCGACGGCCGCGGAGCCCGCCGAGTCCAGGGCCTTTACTGAGCGGCGCAGGGGAGCGAACGAAGGGCCTCTGGTTCGCTACTACCCCGGAGCATCTGACGTCCAACAGGCCAACTTTGTCACCGGCGGCGCTGTGCCAAACCAGTTCCCCGGCGGCCCATCCAACGCGCTGACTGGACCGCTCGCCGAGCGGCCTGCTTGGGATGCATTCTCCGGCTGGACGATCGTCAGCTTGTGCGTCGTGGCCGCCTTCGGACTCGCTCTGGCTCTGCTGGCTTTTACGGTGATCCTGCTCACGGTGCGGCTGCAGAATGCCGGGAGCCAAATCCCCAGCATTCACGTCGAGGTGGCGCAGCCGACCGGGGCCGGTGTCAGCGTACCGGTTCCCGTACTGCAAACCGTGGAACAAAGGCGGCCTCGCAGACCCAAGAGACCGCGACGGGCCCGCAGCCCGATCGCCACCCCGACTCCCAGTTCGGTAACCAGTGCGGCAGCCAGTCCGGCGCCCGCTCCGGCAACCGGCCGGGTCGCAGATTTCGGTGCCGACATCCTGGGGACCGGCGCGTTAGGGGCAATTCTCGGAGCGAGCCGGCAGGCCTCCTCAGACAATTCCGGGGAACGAGAAGACTCCATCCTCCAGCAGATTTACGAGGATAACTTGAATCTTCAGAGGCCGAACGAGTAAGCGGAAACGGACGCCCTAACGAACGGCAGCAGGGCGTCAAGCGGACCGCGTGTGTGGTTGAGCCAAGGCGAGGTGAGGGTTTATGAGTCAAGAAGCTTTCTTCGTGGGAATGGACTTCGGCAGTTACAAGACCTCGGTGGTCGCTTCGAACGGCAAACGGGAGACGCTCTTCACCGCCGTCGGCTGGCCCAAGGACCACGTGGCCCGGGCTCTGCTCCAGCGCGACGTGGTCTTCGGCGCCGACATCGTGCGTCAACGCCTCGCCCTGAACGTCGTGCGGCCGTTTGCGAAAGGCGCCCTCAAGTACCTGGACAACGCCCAGTCCGGAGTCAGCGCCGACGATGTCCAATTGCGTCAGCGCGCGGCCCGCTTGCTGGTCGAGCATGCGGCCAGCCTGGTCGAACCGCCCCCCGGAGCCTTGGTCTACGGCGTCGTCGGCGCCCCGTCGCGGGCTCCGGAAGTGAGCAAGCGGGTCTTGATCGAAGCCGTCCGCGGGATCTTCGACGCCGTCGTGATCGTCGCCGAGCCGTTCACCGTGGCGTACAGCATGAACCGCCTGATGGAAACGCTGGTCGTCGACATCGGAGCGGGCACGATCGACATCTGTCCGATCTACGGAACGTATCCCAAGGAAGAAGATCAGGTCACGTTGCCCTTCGGCGGCGACACGATCGACGAGGCCTTTGCCAAGAGCCTGCGGCGGATGCACCCGGAAGTCCAGTTCTCCCTGAACATGATCCGGGACATCAAGGAAAAACACGGGTTCGTCCATGACTTGGACGAAAAGATCCTGGTCTCGTTGCCCGTGGCGGGCGTGCCGACCCAGGTGGATGTCACCGAGGCGCTCAAGGAAGCGTGTCTGACGGTGGTCGAGCCCATAGTGGCTGGAATCCGCGAGGTGATCGCGCGCTTCGATCCGGAGTTCCAGAACCCGATGCTCAAGAACATCCT
>CAIYOB010000369.1 GCA_903927685.1 uncultured Planctomycetaceae bacterium | reverse complement strand
GTTGCTAATACTGAGCTTGATCTGGTCTGGACCGATGCCGACGTTTGGCCCTGTCAGAGAATAACTCCGAACTATCGGATGCAGCCGAGTCGAGTACGACCGGCCGATCCGGAACGTTCTCTCTGGCAGATGTTGCTCGGTCGAAGGCTTCAAGTTCGACGTTGGCAACGGCGATGTCCCGTCGATGGCGGTCGGTGCTGTATTCCAAGCGAGCCCCGCTGGGTCCGTGCCCACAACCATGAGTAATAACGTCTCGCATCTAGGCAGCCTTCTTCTTGCGACATTGGCATTGTCAATGCAGCTTGGAGTGCTTTCCCTCGCACTGTCGCAACGTCCCATCCATGATTACGCATGGCTAACCCTAGTCGTGCTTCAGTTGCCTCTGATCCCAGTTTCGTCCTTCTTGGGATACAAGGCATTCCGGTCGGAGTGCGCCGCGTGTGTTTTTTCGGTGGCGTCTTCACTGATCGCGATTTCTTGTCTTGTGTCGTTCGTGAATTCGTTTCGTCCTTCATTGTGATCGTCGGCGGCATGGTCACGTCGCATGGCACACGTAGAATGCGACACAGTCCAGCCCGCCCCGACGTCACTCAATTCGAGATGCAGGAATCTTGGGTCGCCTACTGTTGCGCGGCTCCTCTTCATCTTGTACAATGCTGCGGTGCAAGCGGATCTGAATGCCCAGCCGCTTGCAGCTTCGAGATCGAGAGAACCATCGATTGCAACCGAGCGGCGGATCGGGTCGGTCCCGATGGCAGGCATTTTCGGCCGCCACCGGCTGAATCGTGTCGTTCGCTGCCTCGGAGTAGCCCCCGATGGACACTGTCTACCTCGAAACGTCGATCGTAAGCCATGCCACCGCCTGGCCAAGTTTGGTTCCGGCCGTTGCGGCTCTGCAAGATCAAGCGAAACGCTGGATGAACGAACAGCGGCCGCTTTACGAAGTGGTCACCTCGCAGGTGGTCATCGACGAGGCGGCAATGGGTGATCCCGATGCGGCAATCCGACGTTTGGAGATGCTTCGCGGTATCCCAGTTTTGCCGGTGAACCCTGACGCGGATGTGGTGGCCGACGAAATCGTCCGTCGCTCAATGATGCCGCCTTCCGCGCGCGTCGACGCCTTGCACGTTGCCGTTTCGGCCCTGGCGGGTGTACAATACTTGCTGACACTGAATTGTAAGCACATTGCGAACGCCCGTGAGCTTCCGCGCATTTATCGATTACTGGACGAGCTTGGGCTCTCTGGAATGGTGATTTGCACGCCGCTCGAATTCCTTGGGGGTGATGAAGATGACCCGCAACCCGATCCTAGATGAGCTTCATGCGGCTCGTCGAAAAATCCTAGCGAACTACGGCGGCGATACGGCTGCCTACCTACGTGATGCGCAGAAGCGACTGGAAGCATCGGGCCGGCCGATTGCTCCCTGCAAGCAGCGAACAATCGCGTGCACCGGAACCGCGATCCGGTCCGCGAAAATGGAAGCGTCGTCCGGCGCGGCCCGGTGACGCGGTCGTTCGGCGGCGGAGGGAATCGGCCGATGGCAGACCTTTACACCCAGCGACGAGCCCAGCTACCCCCGTCGTACGTGTCATTCATCGAGAATCACGGCGGATGGGAGGGCGACCTTGGCGACGAACTCGGGTATGTAGTCTTGTGGGATCGAGGCACGATTCAAGAACGCTACGACGCCTACGAGATGGCACAATACCTGAGTCCTCGCTGGTTTCCCTTCGGATCGAACGGTGGCGGTGAGATGCTGTGTTTCGACCTGTCTTCTGGAACGGGTCGAGTGTACTACGTCCCGTACATCGGCATGTCCGATGAGGAGGCCATGTTGCGGTACGATTCGTTCGCAGATCTCGCCGCTGCCGTGTTGAAGACTGCCGAACCCAAGGGATGAACGAGAGCGGCGATTAGGGTCGGTTACCGATGGATTGCGTTAGGGCCGGCGCCTCGTTATCCCCGTCGTGCCATTGCACCCCCGATGCGGTTCTTGCCGCCGTCTGTGAAATTCGGACGGGTTCCGTCGGAGGCGATTGCGTATTCCGTTTTGACGGAACTCTGCCGATTTGGGCGCGCATCATGTACCCAATCGCTGTCTTTCTAGCTCGACGTCGGATGCTGGTTGGCGGTTGTTTCCTGTTCTGCTCGCGCGCGGCGTTTGATGCCATTGGTGGATTCTGCGAACGATACTATGCTGCAGAAGAGGCGGCATTCATTCGGGCTCTCAAGGAAAGAGGCCGGTTTGTTGTCCCAAAGCCCGAAGTTGTAACTTCGGGGCGCAAGCTCCGGGCGAATTCATGTTGGAAGATCATCCGCGAAGCGTGGCGGTGGGTGGCGGCAGGTCCTGAGTCATATCCCCACGGATGGCAAAGCGGACCCACGGATGGTCCTCTCGGGATTTGTTATCCGTGGGTCCGCTCTGCCATCCGTGGGCGAAACTCGAGTGGGGAGGTCGGAGCGATCCGTCAAGATGGAAACGCTGGTCCCCATTCTTCTGCCCTCCATCTTTTTGCCCACCCCCGCCGAACCGATATGGGACGCGGCGGCTCTTTTCCATCCGCGTGACAGCGACGCCGCGGCAGGATTTGGGCGGGACCGAGCGCTACGCATTCTGCGTGGGGAAGTGGCGGCGATGATTTGCGGGCTTCGGCGTATGGGCACGACGCACGAACTGACCGGCAAATAGAAAGGCAACCTGCAATAGAGCTGTGGCTACTTCGAAAAAAGAGCCAACCGCGGATGCGTTACGATGAATACCCGAAACGGGGCTATCCCATTGCCAGCGGAGTCATCGAAGGGGCTTGTCGTCACGTCGTCAAAGACCGTCTGGAACGTACGGGCATGACTTGGGAGCCCAAGGTGCGTTGGCGCCATGCCGAAACTCCGCTGTCTTTACCTGACGGACCAATGGGACAGGTTCGTCGCATTCCGCGTCAAACGAGAAACGCAACGTCTTTATGCTCCCCTTTCAGGGCCTTCCGTTTGCCACAGCTTGACTCTGGGGATTCCGTGCCGGCGGGTCCCCGGGGCGTTCCCCTTCGGTGTCTTACCGTTCGCAGCGCAAGCCGGGGATCGGCATGCCGTGCATGTCGACCACGCGGGCGCAGGCCGACCAGCCGCCGCCGCCCTGCGTGATCTTGAGCAGCAGCCGGTTCGGGCCGGCTTTGAGCTGGATCACGGCCCGGTCTTGATCGACCACCGCGCCGCGATCGATGTTGTTGCCGTGCACCACGCTGCCGTTCAGCCAGGCCTTGACGCCGTCGTCGCTGCCCAGCAACAGCTGCGCTTCACACTCCTGCGGCGCGATGACTTGCGTCTGCAAGTAAGCCACGCAGCTCGACTTGTCAGGGTAGATTCCGGAGAGGTTGATCATGTCGCCCTCCGGCGCCGGCTGCCAGGACACCTTTTCGTCCGACTTTTCCGGGCCGAACGCGATTTCGAACAGGGCTTCCGCGCCCGCGACGTTGGCTTGACTGTACGGGCCGCAGACCAGCCAGTCGCGGAGGAACGGACCACTCTTCGGCTTGCCGCGCAGCGCCAATGCTCGGTTGGCGATCGGGGCGCCCAGGCCCAGTTCCAGGATCTTGGCCGCGACCGCATCGGCTCGTTGCGGGTCCGCGTCGGCCAGTTGTTCGGCAATCCCCACAGCGGCCGTCGCCGCTTCGTTGACGACGCCGGGATCGGCCAGATACGGCAGCACGGCCTCGAGCGCGACGGGCGTGTGAATCTGGCCCAGTTGACCCAGCGCCAGACGCCGTTCGTCGGGACGCTTCGCCGCGGTCAAGGTCCGCCGCAGCCAGGCAATCCGTTTTTCCGCATCCGACTCCCGCCCGATCACTTGGACGGCCGCTCGCATCGCCAACGCGTGCAGCGACGGTTCGACGTCGCCACCGGCCAGTTCCAGCAGTTCCTCGGCCGGAGCGACGGTCGGCCAGTCCGCCAAGGTGCGCACGGCGTTCTTGGCCAGTTCCGCGTCATCGTCCCGCGCCGCAGCCAAGGCGGCTTGCATCGCCTCGGGCGTGGCCAGGGCACTCAACAGCGCCACCATGCTCCGTCGCTGGGCCGGTGGCCCAGCTGCCAGCAAGCGGACAACTCGCTGGGTGATCGCTTCTTTGTTGGCATTGGTCTGGCAAGCGGCGGACAGTGCCTTCTGGAGCGGCTCGAGATCGGTTTCCGGGTTCGATCTGCCGACCAACTCGAGCAGCGGGATGATACTGTCCTCGGCGGCCAATTCGCGAAGCGAGTCGAGCGCGGCCAAGCGGACCGAGGCGTCGTTCGAGCCGGCGTACTGCAGCAGCACGTTCACCGCCCCGGCCTCGCCCCGCTCGCCCAGCACGCCCAGCAGTTCGGCCTTGGCGGCCGATTCGGCTTTGCCCAGCTCCTCGATCAGGGCTTGTCCGACCGCAGGGCCGGACATCCGGGCCAGCGTTTCGCGGGCGGCCACGCGCTCGGCGGACTCGCCGCTCGCGGCAGCTCGAGCCAGGGCCGGGATCAGCATTGGCGCATCGAGTCCGCCCAGGGCCTGCCAGGCGGCCACGCGCACGGACGGGTGCGAACTCTCGGTCGCCGCTTGCACGGTAGGCAGCGCCGCGACGCCCTGTTTCAAGTGCGAGTCCAGCACGGCCAACTGCGCTTCGGCGTCCAACGCGGCCCACTGGCGGCGGCAGGCTTCGATCACCTGCGGGTCGCCCAGTTCCCGTACCAACTGGACCGCGGCCGTCCGGAGGTTTCGGTCGTCGCCGGTCAACGCCTTGGTGAGCAGGCCGATTCGCTGGCCGGAATCCGACAACGCCAGGCCCCGCCACACAGCGACACGAAACTGCGGCGTCAGGTCTTCGCTGCCCAGGCTGCGGTACAGGGCCGCGGCGCCTGCGGTATCCTTGGCCGCCAACATCTGTTCGGCGCACTGCAGCAAGCTCTCGAGCACAGCGGCGCGGACAGCGGACGAACTCCCGCCGCGTGCGGCGGACAACGCGGCTACGGACGATTGGTTGCCAATTCGCCCCAGGGCCGCGGCGGCTGCCGAGGCGATCATCGGGTCCGCCGCGGACAGCCATTGGGCCAGCATCGGCACGGCCTGTGCGTCCCGCCGCCAGCCCAGCGAGTCGATCAAGCCGGCCTGGATGGAGCCGGTGGTCCGGCCCGCCGCCTCGCGCAACGCCGTGCCCGCTGCCGGGCAGGGCAACGCTTCCAAGGCGTACCGCGCGGCGTGCCCGGTACGGTCTTGGCTCAACAGGTCCGCCAATGCCGGCACGCTGCGCTCCGTCCCGACGACGCGCAACTTCTGACACGCGGCGCACTTCTGCGGCACGTCGGCCGCGGACTGGAGAGTGGCGATCAGGTCCTGCTCCTCGTCCGCGCTGACTTGGGACGCCGTCCAGGCCACCAAAGCAATACCAAGAATCTGAGTCCAACGAAGCCTATTCATGAAAACACCTTTCCGTTCTGCAACTCGTCACCAGCACACCAGAGGACCGCGGCTTCCGGATCGTCACAGCCGCCAAGGCGGCCGCGGCGTGTAGGACAGCAGGCGGTTGGCCTGGTCATCCCCGGGGAACTCGCCGCGAGCCGGATCCCATTGCACCTTCCTTCCCACCGCCAGGGAGATGCCGCCGACCAGGATCAGCGTCATGCTGTCGACGGCCGTCTGCGGGTTGCCGATCGTCGGCCGCCGGGTGCGGATGCAGTCCAGGAAGTTGCCGGAATGACTGGTCGAGTGATATACCCGCGCGTCGCCGGGGTGCAGCGGTTCCTGGAGGATGCTGGCGGGATACGAGACGAGATTGCTGCGATCCACGGCGATTCGGCCTGCGCTGCCCACGAAGCACGCGCCCCCATCGGGTCCCACGTTTTCGCCCGGATATCCCGTCGAGTGGATCACCACGCCGTTGGCGAAGCGGTAGTGGACCACGCCGTTCTCCGGCCAAGCCTCGAAGGTCTCGTCGTCGGCCGGATTCACCGTCCAGCGGATGATGTCGTAATGGTGCGGGCTCCAGTTCACATCGCCGATAAAGCAGCCTTCCAGGGCGTGCCCCGCGCCGCCGGCATACGGCCGCCACGGCAGCGGGCCGAGCCACAGGTCCCAGTCAAAGCCGTCCGGGACCGGCAGGGAAGCGTCCGAGGTCCAAGCGGTCGGGAAAAACGCACCTGGCGAGCGGTAGGCGTAGACCTCTTGCAGGCGGCCGATCCGCCCGTTCCGCACCAGTTCGCAGGCCTGGCGGAACTTGCCGGCGTACTCGGATCGCTGTTGCATGCCCGCCTGATAGATGCGGCCGAACCTCCGGCTGGTCTCGACCAGATTGCGGCCTTCCCGGACCGTGATGCAGATCGGCTTCTCGCAATAGACATCCTTGCCCGCCCGCAACGCCAGCGTGGCCATCAAGCCGGCCCAGTGGTACGGCAGGGCCAACAGCACGGCATCGATGTCGGGGCGGGCCAGGACCTCGCGGAAATCGTTGTAGGCTTGGACGCCGCTATAGTTGGCCTGGCCGAACTTCTCGGCATAGATCTGATTGCAGCGCTGGTGCACGGGATCGCGGCGTTCCTTGCGGACGTCGCACACCGCTTGCACTTGGACGTCGTCCCGGGCAATGTAGCCGCCCGGCACATACGTCCACGCGCCGCCGAGCAGGTGCCCGGTGCCCTGGCCGCCCAGGCCGATGAAGCCCATCGTAATCCGCTCGCTGGGCGCCACGAAATTCGCGCCGCCCAGCACGCGGCGGGGGACGAGATGAAATCCGGCTGCGGCGGCCGCCGTGGCCTGGAGGAACTGGCGTCGTTGCATGAGGTATTCTCCCGTTTGACTGCAGGCAGGGTGGGAAGTTTCGGTGGGCTCGAAACCGTAATAGTAGAGACATTTCGTCGCGGGCAGGGAAGAGGCCTTCGTGAGCGTTGCTAACGGCCTTCAAGGACTGTGCGTCAGAACGCTGGCATACCTCGCACGGCCGCTTCGTAGGTCGACCCCAACGGGACGGTAGTGTAGCGTTCCGGGTGCAAGAACAAGGGCCTGGCCGGCAACGCGGAACCGACGGCCCTGCAATTCTACCCGTTTGCCTCTGCCGTTTCATCCCGCCAGAACCGCTGCAGCCGGGCGAACTCGTCGAACATGATCCGCGGAACGTCAGGCCGGACGCCGAGGGCCTCCCAGGCTCCGTAGTCAAAGGCAATCATCCCTCCGGCCGGCGTGCTCCAGTGGCGGACGAGCAACTGGGCTTCCTCGCGAATCTCGGCTT
The DNA here is from genome assembly GCA_903927685.1 of uncultured Planctomycetaceae bacterium. The sequence continues at coordinate 11,580 of CAIYOB010000369.1, read as the reverse complement.
CCACGCCGCGCGGCAGCGTCGACTGGATGTCCACCGTGGCCAGGAAACAGACCCGGCCGCGGAACTGCTCGCCAAACTCGACCAACCCGTAGGAACGCGACTGTTGCATGTTCAACACGTCCACGCCCAGCTCGATCAGCGTGGGCACGAACAAGTTGATCCGGCCGCAACTGTGCAGGATCACATCCCAGCCGCAGCCGTGGATCGCGGCGAAAATCGCCCGATACCGCGGCGCAAAGAAATCCCGCAGGATGTTCAAGCCCACGAACGTACCTTCCTGCGTGCCCCAATCGTCCGCCACGAACAGGCCGTGGATGCGGTCGCCGAACCGGCGGTGCAATTCCTCGACCTGCCGGATCTTGAATTCCACAATCATGTCCAGCACCCGGTGGATCTTGTCCGGTTCCAGGTAGAAGTCCTCCAGGGTTTCGGCAAACCCGCGCAGCTTGTGCAGTCGCGAGAACAGCAGCGAGTGGGCCGTCAGGCAGACGTAGCGGTCGCCGGCGCCAGCTAACAGCGGCTCCAGTCGCTCGTAATAAAACGGATTCCGCGGATCGGGCGGGCGGTAGCCGGCCAAAGCCGACCAGTCGGCCAGCGGACAGGCCGTGACCTGGCCCATGTTCTTCAAGTCCGTAGCACTCCACCCGCAGCCCCAATCATCCGGCTGGGCATTGTCGAAGAACCAACCGGCCTGGGCTCGATCCAGTTCCCAGATGTTGCAGACATCGTCGGGAAACTCGGGCTGTTTGTGATTCCAGTGCTGCCAGAACGGCAGGCGGGGTGGCTGTTGAAACTTGATCGCGCGGCGGACGATTTCACGGCGGTCCATGGGAAGCCTCGTGGCAACAGGTACGGCGATTGACTCGAAGCCCCGGTCAATCCAGCGGCAACGTCACCGGGCGGCCGAGTTCCAGCGAGCGGTCGATCGCCAGGCACACTTCGTGGCTCCGGTACGCGTCAGCCACGTTGCAGTGCGACTCGCGATCCTCGCTTACGCACGCCACCAGATGATCAATCTCGCCATCGAACGGATGGTGGTTCACGTCGCCCGAATCGGGCAACACCGTGGGGATCGTCGTCCAGCCCGTTTGCCCAGGCAGCAGACGCTTGGCCCACAGGCGATTATCGCGGACTGTGCCTTCGGTGCCCGCCAGATCCATATTGAACTGGTAGGGAACTTCGCAATCCAGCAACACCGACGTCTTGCCAATGATCCCGCTGCGGAACCGCAGTACGGCGGCCACGTTCGCCGGATACTCGAACAATTCCCGCCGGTTGTTGCCCACGGCCGAGACCTCGACCACTTCATCGCCCGTCAGCCAGCGGAGCGTGTCGACCGCGTGGCAGCCCACCAGCAGCATGGCACTGCCGCCCGTCTGCTTGCGGCTGTGCAGGTTCCAGGCGTGGTGCGTGGGCCGCATCCGGTGCCAGTAATCGACCTCGGCGTAAACCAGCTGGCCGATCGCCCCGCTGCCGACCAGCGAGCGGATCGTCTCGACCGCCGGGTTCCAGCGGAGGACAAAGCCCGCGACGCTCTTGACGCCGGCCTGGGCCACGGCGTCCCGCAGCGCCCGATTCTCGGCCAGCGTCAAACCTATCGGCTTTTCCACCAGCAGGTGCTTGCCGGCCCGCGCCGCAGCGATTCCCTGCTGGGCGTGGACCTGGCTCGGGCCGGTGATGTCCACGACGTCGACCCGCGGATCGTCGAGCACCTGCTGATAGTCATCGCGGACTTCGCAGGCCAGGGCGAATTCCGCCGCAAAACGCTGCGCCCGCTCGCGGTCCACGTCGCTGACCGACACGATCTGCGCACGCGGGTTCTTCCGCCAGCTGGCGGCGTGTGCGTGCGCCACCCAGCCGGCCCCGTGAATGGCAATCCCCAGTTTTCGCTCGGACACGGCGTGCTCTCCCTGGTGTCTTTCCGTTCCCGCTGAACATACCGCCGCGGGCGCGCTCGTGCAACCGCGCCGCGAGCAGCACGCGCCGCGAGCAGCCGGTTGGCTTCCGGGAGAACGGACGGCCATGGCGGAGAATATGCGCCAAGGATTTCTGCCTCGGGCAGAGCATGCTCCGCCGCTCCCTGCAGACGCGACCGTCGACCAGCGGATCGCGATCTGGCTGGACTGTTGCGGACTGGTCATAAGTTGTTGATGGCTGGCTTTCGCCATCAGGTCGGCCCCGACGGCGACGCCGAACAGGCCTACCGAGACTGGTACGCTGAGCAAATGGACGAGCACGACCGGACGGTCGTGCGGATGCTCAAACGTATGAATCGCTAATCGTGCGTCCAGAGCGGCCTCAGAACTCCCCCACCGGTTCGCCGTCATTGCGGGCAGCCAAGAGCCCCAGCGTTTCCCCCTCGATGGTGTCGGCGACGAACCGCACCGAGCCGTCGGCAAAGGTGAAGTGGACGCCGCCCGGATGATGGCTGGAGAACGCCTGTTCGCCAGGGCCGTTCAGTAGCCAATCAGGCTCGGCGTTCGCCCACCAGACGGTGTCGCTGAGCCACAAGGTGTTGTCCGAGGCGCCCCGCATGCCGGCCCAGATCGCGCCGCGTTTGCCGGTCGGGCCCGGATCGAGCCGGCATTCGCCGACCGCCAGCGTGTGCGACGTGCCGTCCCCGATGTCCTCGACGCCGATGCGACTGTTCACGTACAGCACGCCATTCTGGTCGATCAGCGCCGGGTACGACGACGTCAGCTGGTTCTGACTGCCCAACACCCCGCGATAACTCGACGTCGCGTGGCCGCTCTTGCGGTGGTTCCAAGCCGGACCGACGTCGGCGGGACAAGCATAGATCGCCAGCACGGCCTGCGTCCGCGGATCGGGCGTGTCGGCGACCAGGGCTCCACCCCCAAAGGCGGACGTCGTCACCGCCAACTCGTCGAACAGGCCGGCTTGCTCCAACTGCGGCAGCAGAAAGGTCGTCCAGGTCCAGCTGGGCCGCCAGCCGACGACATCGCCGAGAAACGCGGGCGGAAAGCCGCCGTGCACGTCGTGGTAATGGTGCAGCGCGAGCCCGGTCTGCCGCAGATTGCTCTTGCACTGGGCCGCGCGCGCCGAGCCCCGCGCCGCCTGGACGGCGGGCAACAACAACGATACCAGGATCGCGATCACGGCGATCACGACCAGTAACTCGACCAGCGAAAACGCGCGGCGACAAGAACTTCGTCGATTCATCCGAGTGCCCCCTGGCGACGTCGGAGAGATACACCCGTCCGGAGCCGAAAAACGAGTCGGGCCAGCCGACTTAACCCAGAACATACCCGAAATCCGCGGCGAAATCCACTATCCGACACGCTGGCGGCCGATTTCAGCGCAGGACCTGTAACAGGTTGTTGTACTGGTCGGTCCACAGGGGCAGCGGGCCGTTGATGGGCACGCTCTGAGCCGTCTCCCGGATCGGCGCTCGCTCCCACAACTGACGATTGCGTGTCAGCAACATCCATTGGGACGGCGTCACCGACAAGCCCATCGTGTCCGCCCAGTCAATTCCGGAAATCTCTGCGGGCCACGGCAAGAACGCGGCTTCGAGTTCCATGTGCTGCGCCAATCCGGCCACCACGGGGATCAAGTCGACGTAGCGGCTGCTGATGTGAGCGGCGATCACTCCGTCGGGAGCCAGGTGCCGCAAGTACGCAGTAAACGCCTCGACCGTCAGCAAGTGGACGGGAACCGTGTCGCCGCTGAACGCATCCAGGACCAGCATGTCGAACTGCTGGGGCGATTCCCGCTCGAGCGACAGGCGGGCGTCGCCGGGCACGATCTCGACGCTGGCCGCGCAGTGAGGGAGGAAGGTAAAATACTCCCGAGCCAACCGGACGACATCGCCGTCGATCTCGTAGAACCGGAAATAGTCGCCCTTCCGGCCATAAGCCGCCAGGGTGCCGACGCCCAAGCCGACGAGCCCGACGCGCAACGGCTTGTCACCGCGAATCGCGGTCAGCGCCCGCCCCACGCCGCTGTCCTCGGAGTAATAGGTCGTCGGCCGGCCGCGCAGCGCCGGCAGGGTGTGCTCGAAACCGTGCAACGTCCGGCCGTGATACAGCGCCAAACCGCGCCACTCGGGCTTCAACGGGAAACGCTCCTTGACCGACATCACGCCGTAGAAATTGCGCGTCCGCACCAGACCGCCTTCCCGGTCCCACGCTTCCCACTGGCCCCAGACCACGATCGCCAGCACCGCGACGGCCAAGGCCCCGGCCGCGCCCCGCAACAAACCGGAGGAGCGGGGCAGCCAGTCCGCGCGGGCCTCGTCGACAAACACGACCACGGCCAAGCCGAAACCAAGCACCAGGCTGAGATTCAACTCCAGGTACGACGAGAACAGCAGCGGGCTGAGCACGGCCACGAACAAGCCGCCCAGCGCGCCGCCTGTGGACACGGCCAGATAGAACGAGGTCAGCTGCCGGGGGGGCGGCTTCCGCCGGACCAATTCGCCGTGGCAGAGCATGCACAGCGCGAACAAGAGCACCAGGTAAACTGCGGCCTCCGCGACCACGCCCTGGGTCAAGCGGACCCACAGCATGTCCAGGCCCAAGGACTGAAACGCCCTGTCCAGATACCGCAACAAGACCAAATAGCTGGCGGCCAGCATCGCCAGGATCGCGACCGCGGCGTACCACCGCCGCACGTACCAGCGTTCCCGATCAAAGCAGATGATGAACGTCACCAGGTACAGGGCCAACGGGACGATCCACAGCAGCGGGATCACCGCTACATTCTGACACACGTGGCTGGTGATCGACATCAGCAGGACCGACCCCAAGGCGGGCAACAGAATCCACCAGGCCCAACGCGCCTTGCCCGGCGCCGCCTGGACGCGTGGGGAGGACGCCGGCTCGGCTGGTTGAGCCGCCGCGGCGGACAGGGGCAACCGCCGCAATCGCAGGGCGATCACGCCGCACAGCACGGTATAGCCGCCGAAAGCCAGCGACCAACCCAGCCCCTGACGAGCCGTCGTCAGCAGCGGCTCGACGACGAACGGATAGCTGAGCAGGCCGGCCAGAGAGCCCAAATTCGACAGGGCGTACAGTCGATACGGGGAACGATCGGCATACACGGCCGCAAACCAGCTCTGCACCAGCGGCGAGGTGGCCGCCAACAGCAGGTACGGCAGACCCACGTGCCGCGTCAACAGCAGCAGGATCCGGCCGACGGGGTGCGCGCCGTCCGCGGGCAGCCAGGACCCCGCCGGGGTGATGGGCAGCAACAGCAGCGTCAAGGCTGCCAAGGTTAAATGGACGATCGGTTGGCTCGACACGGGGCGAACCAGGGACAGCCCGTGCGCATAGGCGTACCCGGCCAACAGGACCGTCTGAAAGAACAGCAGGCAGGTGGTCCAGACGGCCGGGCTTCCGCCAAACCAGGGGAGGATCATCTTGCTGAACAACGGCTGGACTTGGAACAGCAGGAAAGCGCCCAACAGGACGGTCGCGGCGAACCAGATGGCCAGGCCAGCGGCAGACCGGTCTTTCATAGGAGACTCCGGCGGCGTGAATCAAGCTTCTCTTGCCACAGCATACGCGGTAGACTGGTAGAGGCAAAGGGGAAGCAACGACGATGACGGACTACCGCTATTTTGAGACCTTGGAACGCGACGGCGTGCAGATTATCTACTTGGCAGACGTGGGAACAGACCGCAACGCCGCCGCGGAACAAGGCCGCGAGCTGCTCCAATTCGCCGCCCAGAGCAAACCTGCCCGGCTGCTGGTCAGCTTCCGCGCCGTTCGGCAATTGTCGTCGCTGGTCGTCGGCAAGCTGCTGGTCTTGGTCAAGTCGCTCAAGTCGCAGGGGGGCCGCATCGAATGCTGCGGGGCGCCGGAGGGGTTCCAAGAAGTGCTGGGGATGCTGGGCCGGTCACTGCCCTTTGATCACGCCGACAAATCGGAAGCCGACGTGATCCAGATCCTGCGCCGGGGGTAGTGGCTGGTCCAGCTTGAGAAGTCGGGTTGGGTGCCTGGGGTCAAGCCGCGAGGTACGAGCGGCGCGCCCCCAGTCTTGTTCTGTGGGCTCGCTGCACTCGACCCCAGGCACGCCGGCACTGCCAAGGCTGGCGTTGGGGAGCACGTCTACAGCGTCCAGCCGTCGGGCAACACGGCTTCTTTGAGCACGATCGGGATGCCATCGCGGATCATGCACGTGCTGCTGTCGCCATCGCTGTTGTCGATCTGGCGGGCGTTGACGATCCGGACGTTGCAGCCAATGCGGCAGTTCTTGTCGACAATCGAGCCCTCGATCACGCTGCCCGCCCCAATTCCCATCGGCGGCCGGCCGGTCAGGCGGTTCTGGTCGAGGTCCAGCGCTCCCTCGTAGAAGTCATCGCCCATCAGGATCGAATTGCGGATGGTCACCCCCGGGCCGATGATGCTGCGGAGCCCGATGATGCTGTTCTCGATCACCGCTCCGTCGCCGATTTGGCAGCCGTCGGCGATGAAACTGGAGCGGATCGCCGCGCCTTCGATCTGGGATGGCGGCAGGTAGCGGGCCCGCGAATAGACCGGCGATTCGGGGCAATTCAGCTGGTACGGCGAATCCGCATGCACCAGACTCAGGTTGGCGTCGTAGAACGCTTTGATCGTGCCGATGTCCTCCCAGTAGCCGTCGAACATGTGCACTTGGACATGCTTGTTGTGGATGACCTGCGGGAAGATCTCCTTGCCGAAATCCTGGTACTGGGTGTTCTTCATCAGATCCACCATCAGATCCCGCTTGAACAGGTAGATCCCCATGTTGGCCAGGCAGTCGCGGCCGTCGGCCGGCAGGCCCTGCTGCCGCATCCACTCGGGTTCCAGCCGCACGGTCTTCAGTTGCTCTTCCGTCTTCGGTTTCTCGACAAACCCGGTAATCCGTCCGCCGGTGTCGGTGCGCATGATACCCAGCCCGCTGGCAGCGCTGCTGGAGACCCGCAGACCGGCGATCGTCACATCGGCTCCTTTTTCCTCGTGGGTGCGGATCAGTTCCGCATAGTCCATGCGATACAACTGGTCGCCGGACAGGATCAGCACATAGTCCACCCCCGGCTGCTGGAGATAGCGGACGTTTTTGCGGACTGCGTCGGCCGTGCCCTGGTACCAGTCCGTGCCCTCGTCCATCGTCTGCTGGGCAGCCAGCAATTCGACAAACCCACCGCTGAAGTGGTCGAAACGATACGTTTGTCGGATGTGGCGATGCAGACTGACGGACAGGAATTGGGTCAAGACGTAGATTCGATTGATGCCGCTGTTCAAGCAATTCGACAGCGGGATGTCGATCAAGCGGTACTTGCCCGCCAGGGGCACGGCGGGCTTGGCGCGATACTTGGTCAGCGGATACAGACGCGTCCCTCGACCACCACCGAGCACAAACGAGATGACGTTCTTCATGTTGGTCTCCCTCGCGGTTTTCTGGATGAGGCTGTGACAGACCGTCCTCAGACTGCCGTTCGCAAAACTTGGATCAATGGGCCGCCGCAGGCGGCGTGAGGTAATTCCCGTAGCCCACGATGATCGTCGACAGGACCAGCACGCCCAAACCGATGGCGATCAGCTTGTGGGTCCGCGGGCTGCTGCCCTTCCATTCGTGCAGCACGATTCCCCAGAGCGTGCTGAAAATGATGATGCTGGCCATGTGCAGCGTCCAGCTGGCAAACTTGAATTCTCCCATTTGGGTCTCACCCATGGTGTAGAAGAAGAACTGGAAGTACCAGGTCGTCCCGGCCAGGGCGGAGAAAAAGTAGTTGCGGACCAAGGGCACGCGGAGGTCGGTGTCCGCCCGCTGGACGCCCGGCGCATGCGTGACGACTTCCTCGCTGGGCGCGTCGATCGCCGTCTCGATGATCGTCTCGTCCTCACGCTTGGGCGGCGCCTGCAACAGTGTGGGCGAGAAGTACTGGTAACCGGTCTTGTTGCGGAAGTTCAGCAGGACGCACCAGACGAAGTTCGTCGTAAAGCCACCCAGCATGACCACGATCAGCTTGGGTAGTCCGGTCCACAGGGTGGCCGTGCCGGCGGCCTCGGACGCTGTGGCAATCGGATTGCCCGCCGCCAGGGCAAACGCAAAACAGGCGCTCATGATCCCGGAGAACGTGGCGACAAGGATGCCTTTCACGAAACTGAACTCGGCGATCGCCTTCTTCTTCTCTTCCTCGGGCATCTCCCGCTCCTTGGTCAAGCCGGCCAAGGCGGCGATGGCGATGCCCAGCAAGCAGACGGCGACGCCGGTCAAGGTGACTTGCCCGGGAAACGACGAGGCGATCTGAACGATGTCCTCGTTGACCGGAATCTTGGGAATGAACACCTTGAAGATCGGCGGTAACAACGTCCCGAACGCGGCACAGTAGCCCAGGGCGACGCCCATGCCCAGCGACATGCCGAGGTACCGCATCGTCAAGCCGAACGTCAACCCGCCGAACCCCCACATGGCGCCAAAGAAATACGTCCACCACAGGGTGCCCCACGTCTGCTGGCCCAACACGCCCACGACGTCGTTGGTCATCAGCGTTGCCAGCACCCAGGGGCAGATGATCCAGCTGAACACGCCGCCGACCAGCCAGTAAACCTCCCAGGCCCACTTGCGTACGCCTTTGTAAGGCACGTAGAAGCTACCGGAGGCAAGACCGCCAAGCCAGTGGAAGAAGACGCCGAGGAAAGGGTTGGCATTCATGGGAAGTCTGGTTCTTCGTTCTTAGTTCCTGGTTCTTAGTTCCTGGTTCTTTGTTGTTCGTGGAACGGACTTCCGTCCGTTGGGACGAAATGAACTCCGTCCTACGAATGGCTGGATATGGACTAGCGTTTGCTCAGGACGTCGGCTTCGTATTTGCGGACGACATCCAGCCAGGCCAAGCCGACGGGGACGCCGGCTTGCAGGCAGTAGTAGTCCCAAACGGCCCCTTGGGGCAAGGTCTTGATCTCTTCCAGCAGGGCCAGGCGACCGGTGTAATCGCCGGTCTGTTCCAGTTGCCGCAGTTGGGCGATCGGTTCCAGCAACGCCCCAAGCAGGGCCTTGAGCATCGCGCGGGTGCCGATGGCCCAAGCCGCCACGCGATTGATGCTGGCGTCGAAGTAGTCCAAGCCGATGTGGACGCGGTGGAGGAAGCCGCCCCGCACCAACTCGTCGGCGATCGCCCGCAAGTCGTCGTTCAGGACCACCACGTGGTCACTGTCCCAACGGATGCCCCGGCTGACATGCAGCAGGATCTCGTTCAGGTACAGCAGGACGGACGAGATCTTGTCGGCAATCGTCTCGGTGGGATGGAAATGGCCCGCGTCCAGGCACAACAGCTTCTGGTTGCGGATGGCATAGCCCAGGTAGAATTCGTGCGAGCCGGGGACGTAGGTCTCCGAGCCGATGCCGAACAGCTTGGCTTCGACCGCGTCCAGGTTGTAGGCGGGATCCAGCGGTTCGGCGAACATCTCGTCCAACGATCGCTGCAGCCGCTCGCGAGGCGCCTTGCGGTCGATCGTCAGGTCCTTCATGCCGTCCGGGATCCAAACGTTCGTGACGCACGGCGTGCCCAAAGCCTGGCCCATCGCGGCCCCGATCTTGCGGCAGGCGATCCCGTGCTCGACCCAGAACCGGCGGATGCCCTCGTCCTGGTGCGTCAAGGTGAAGCCGTCGGCCACCTTAGGATGGGCAAAATAGGTGGGATTGAAGTCCATTCCCATCCTCTTGGACTTGGCCCAGTCGATCCAACGCTGGAAGTGCGCCGGCTGCAACTCGTTCCGCTCGACGCGCTGGCCACCCAGTTCCGCGTAGCAGGCATGCAGATTCAGTCGATGCGTTCCGGGGATCACGGACGAGGCCACGTCCAGGTCCGCCCGCAATTCGTCCGGCGTGCGGGCTTTGCCGGGGTAGTTGCCCGTCACTGCCAAGCCGCCGCCCAGCTCCTCGCCGCTCTTCTCGAAGCCACCCACGTCATCGCCCTGCCAACAGTGCAGCGAGACCGGCACCCGCGCCAAGCTGTCGATCGCCGCCTGGACGTCGACGCCGATTGCCGCATATCGTTCTTTCGCCAGGGAAAAAGCCTGTTCTATCAGCTTCGGGGAATCTGCCATCGTTCGCTCCAGCTCCGGATAAATAGCCCAAAAACTGTGCCGCCACTCAGGGCTGCCAAGTGTAGCAGATTTGTTGACTGGAAACTACAGGCCGGAGAGGGCCAGCAGCCAAATCTGTTCGTGGCCCAACCTGCCAGCGTTCGCGTTCCTGACCGCCGTTGGTTCTGGCTCCGATTCGCGGGGCGCGAGCGGCCAAGCGGCTGGTGGGAGGGGAAAAGGCGCCGCCGGTCCGCAGCGATCACGGCAGGCGTTATGGTGCCCCATAGGCGGGCTCTACACGCTCACTGTCAAACGCCTGCTGGACGAGTTGAAACACAGCCAGATTCAATTGGCTTCCGGCTTCCGCATGCTCCTGGCCGTTGAGCTGTGCCAGCAGGCCGTGAATCCGCGCGGGTTCGAGTTGCGGGGCCGCGACGGCCGGACAGGCTTCCGGCAGCGACAAGTTCTCACGCAAGCGGTCGCGAGTGCCGTCCTCGATATGTATGCCAGCCCAGCGGGTCCCAAGCCACTTCACAACCACCTGACACGGGCCAGCCGGTCCGTCGATGACCAGTTTGCCCCCGCAAACAAAGGGGCCACCGATGTGGCAGTAATGCAGTTGCTCCAAATGCACCGACAGCTCGCCGACAAGGGAGGGCGCGGTGTACGGGATGAGAGGCATCTGGCCCATGGTTGCGACAGGCATCGGGAACGCGCCGCGGTTGTCGTACAAGGGAACCGGTTGCGGGAATTCTTCTTCCGGTAGCAAGTCAGTTTCCTGGCACAATCCCGGACAAGAAGTCCCGGCCGCCGTTCCCCGCGACGCCCGGTCGTTCGCGCCAAGCATTTCCCGGGTGCAGTCCGGGGCAAAGGCGATCACGCAGATCCGGCTGGCTCCCGCCCACAGCAGGACCACGACGGCCAACACCCCCATCCGGCGCAAACAGACACCCGGGCAAGAAATGTGAAAACGAGTGTTCGCAAGGCCTCGATCAGCGGTATGCATGAGATACTTCCGGGGCCCTGGCGGCGCAGGCGAGGTGGGGCCTGGTGGGTGGGACGAAGCGCACTGGGGCGCTGTTGACGAATGGCCCGTGGTTGTTTCCACGCCCGCTACGCGAGGGTGTCTCCTACTTAATCATCTGTGAGCCGAGACGGCGTGTGACACGCAAGAAACGGAACTTGTTGCCCTACTTCCCTCTCGCTTGCGCTTCGGGCTAGGGTGGCGTTTGCTCCCCTACTTCCCTCTCGCTTGCGCTTCGGGCTACGATGGAGGACGTCCCGCCCCATTCCCTCCCGCTGCAAAGGAGCTTGCCATGTCCCGCCTGTCCCGCCGCGTGTTTCTCAAATCGTCGACGATCGCCGCCGGCCTGACCGTGATCCCTTGGCGCGCGACGTATCCCCAAGGCCAGTCGGCGGCGACCAGCTATGCCGCGAACGAGAAACTGAACATCGCCGGAATCGGCGTCGGCGGCCGCGGCGGCGGGCACGTCGAACCGTCGCTGCAAGAGAACCTGGTGGCGATTTGCGATACGGCCCAAGGCACGGTCGACGGCTGCCTGCGGCG
>CAIYOB010000368.1 GCA_903927685.1 uncultured Planctomycetaceae bacterium | reverse complement strand
GTTGATCTCCCGGACCTTGGCGCCGACTTCCTTGGCAGGGTCGAAGGCCGGGAGAATCTTCACGAGGACGATTTGCGACTGGGGACAGCGCAGGCGGAGGTTCTCGATGCAGAGCTTGATGGCGTGGGCGGCGGAAGTGGCTGGAACGCCATTGGCAAAAACCAGCGGGGCATTGTTCACGCCGATCATCAGCACGATGACTTTGGGTGAAGCGCCGTCCAGCGCGCCGTGATCCAGCCGCCACAGGATGCTCTCCATGCGGTCGCCCCCGATGCCCAGGTTGACGGTCTTCTTATCGCCGAAGTGCTTGTGCCACGCCGCGTTGAACGGCGCACCGTCCCAGCCGCCGCCCCAGCCCTGCGTGATGCTGTCGCCGAGCAAGGCGATGTCGATGCCGTCCTTCAGCGCACGCACCTTTTCGATGCACGTAGCGTGATGAGCGACCCAGACGTTCTCTTCGCCGTCCTTGCCCCAGCGCGCAGCGGTCGGGGTGACAAACCACATGTCCGGCAGATGCTTCTGCACTTCGTGGCCCGGTTTGCGGAAGTACTCGCCTTGGTTCACCCACGCGCGCTCGGCGTCGGTCAGCGGCCAGCCGGTAAGCTGCGGGTCCAGCTTGCCTTCGTTGTACGGAGTGTAAGGATAGACGAGCCCTTTGCCGTCGGCGGTCTTGGGCGTCGGTGTCAACATCGCTCCGCTGGGCGCAACGGCGGGCGCTTCCGGCATGGCGGGGGAAACTGGCTGCGAGGGGCCAGCGCCCTCCGTTGTCGGTGACGCCCCAGCGGAAGCCGCGGGCGCGGCTTTTGCTGTGCCGGCCGGCTTGCCGCGGGCGGCTTCAAACCTGATGTCGTCGAGGTAGAAGGTCGGTTGCGCAGTGCCGGTATTGGCATCCCGGAACCAAAGCGAGGCCACGTTCGTGGCGTTCGCCGCGCCGAGAACCGACAGCGGCACGGTGTGTTTCACCCAGGCGTTCGGTTGGAGCGTGGGGATGTCCCAGGCGGGGACGTCCGCATTCCAACGCTTCACAAACAACTGCAGCTTCTGGCCGCCTGTCGGACCGCCATGAATCCAGAAGCTGAGCGAGTCGTAAGGAGAAGTGTCGGGAAAACTCCCGCCGTGGCTGATCTGGGCACAGCCGCCGCCAGCCGTGATCGTGACGGCCAGTGAACGCGCGCCGCCGTGAACCGGAGTTGCGTTGGTCGCCGCCACGTCCGCGGCAAAGGCGTTGTTGAACCAGAAACCACGGAAGATATCGTCGAACACGACGCCAGCCAGCGAAGGACCTTCTTCGTCCGTGAGCTGAATGTCATCCAGATAGTAACTGGCCTCCACGCCGTCCGCTTCCCAAATGCGGAGGCCGTACAGGTTTTGGGTGTTGGCCACGCCCAGATCCGCCAGGGAGATGCTGAACTTGGTCCAGGCATTGGCCTGCGGCACGGGAACAACCTGCCAGCGAGGTCCTTCGGCCGGACCGTTCATCATCGCGACGCGCAAGTTTTGGCCGCCTTTGGCGCCGCCGTGAATGCGAAAGGTCAGCGATTTGCAGCGTGTCGTATCCAGCGCCGTGCCCCAGCGGTTCAACTGGAATCCGCCGTAGGGAGCCGTGTTGACGGCGATGGACTTCGACCCGCTCGCCACGGGCGAATCGTGATCCAACGTCACCGTGGCCTCCATCGGGTTATTGATCCAACCTCCCGCCAACTTGTCATCGTAAATGACCTGCGTTGCCTGGGCAGGCTCGGCCTTGACCTGCGCCGGCTTGGCAGCCGGGACTGGTTTGGCAGCCGGCGCGGGGCTGGGCGCCGGAGCCGGGTAGGTCCTGGGCGCCGATCGGGGTACTTGTTTCCCGGTCAGGAAAGCCTCCAGCAGGGGCTTCAGTTTCTCCGCGTAGAGCTTGTAGCCGCCCTCCTGAGACAGGTGGATGTTGTCCGGCGTGAACAGGTCTTTCTTCAGCATGCCGTCGGCGTCGACCATGTCCCCCCAAATATCAAGGATTCGCACCTTGGGGTCGGACTCCAGGTTCAATGTGTCCAACGCGGCGTTCACCTTCTTGATGTCTTCGTAAAACGCGTTGCCGGGCGTGTGCGCCGGGAACACCTTCACCACGATGACCGCTGCTTCGGGGAACTTCTCGCGCAGGTTGTCCACGCAGACTTTGATGCCTTGAGCCGCCGGTTCAATGCCCGTTTCCGGCGTGAAGAACATGTTGTTGTTGCCGATCAGCAGCACCACGACGCGCGGCTCCAGGCCCTCCACGCCGCCGTGGTCCAACCGCCAAAGGACGTTTTGCGTCTTGTCGCCGCCGATGCCGATGTTCACGGTCTTCAACGCCGGAAAGTGCTTCGTCCACGCCTGGCCCCACTGCATCGTGATGCTGTCGCCGACCAGCAGGACATCGATGGGGCCTTGGTTGGCCTGCGCGACCTTGACCAGGTTCGCGTGGGTGTCCAGCCAACTCGTGCCGCCCCAGAACCCCGCGGACGGAACCACCGGCCACAAGGTCGGCTTGTGTTGGTTGATCTCCCGGCCCGGCCGGCGGTCGTGTTCTGCTTTCAAGACGTAGGCCCGTTCCGCGTCCGTCAGCGGCCAGCCCGTTTTCTGCGGGTCCATCTTGCCTTCGTTGTACGGGGCGTAGGGATACTCCAGCGCCCGAACCGTCCGGCCGGGCAGGGCCGCCACGGCGAACGCGGCGATCACCAGAACTAAACGTTGTGTCATCATTCCTGACCTATCTGAACTGAGTGCGGTGCGAGTCGTCGCCGTTTCCGACGCCGTGACGCGCATGGTACAGAACGGCCGCCGCGGCTGTCGTGTCGTAATAATTACGACAATCTCCGGGAGTCCCGTTCGTGATAGAATGGGCCGCCGAAGGCTTTCGGGAACCTCGATCACTTCCGACTTCGAAGGTCGATATGTTGGCGAATCGCGGCGAAAAGCGGCTGTTCCTGTGCCTGTTGGTATGCGGGCTGTGGGGCCTGTGGGATTCCGTCCCGGCCTTGGCGGCCGGAGTGGCCATCAAGAACGTCGAGGTCGACGGTCGCATCCAATCCCTGCCGGGCGAGCCGGCGGCCGCGGGGCGCGACCCGAAGCCGCTGCAAGTCGCCTCGACGGCCCGGTCGCTCCGGTTTCAGTTCGCCGCCGGTGATGCGACGGAGCTGCCTGCGGTACGCCTGCGATACAAATTGGAAGGCTACGATGAGGCATGGCGTGAGCTGTCTCCCAGAATGCGGGTGCTGGTGCTATTCTCCGCCGAGGGCGGTGGACTTGTCGGCAGCCAGGAGTTCTATCTGGAAGGTGAAACGCCGCAGTGGCGCGGCGAACTGAAGGACGCCTTGTTCGTGCCGCGTCAGGAGCAGGTTGTGGTTCCGGAGGGAGCCGCTGCGGCCGGTATCGCATTCTTGTCTCACGGCGGCGAAGCGGGCTTGGGCCTGATGGGCATCGACGGCGTGCGGGTGCTGGTCGAGCGGGCGGGCGTCGAGCGGGCCACAGTGTTCGACCTGGGCATCACGGAGGGAACCGCGCTGGATCAGCCTTTCGGATCGCCGGCCAACTGGATCCGCGCCGGCTCACGGCTCGAACTGGCCGAGTTGGGGATTCGCGCCACGCCCGCGCCGCACCCGATTCTCGTGATCCGCGATGCTGACCCGAAGAACTACGGCAACTGGTCCCTGGCGTCCGACCGTCGGATTCCCGTGCAGCCGGGCGATCGGCTGACCGTCGAGTGGCAGACGGCTCACAGCCTCGGCGGCAGCGGCCCCGGTCAAGCCGATTACACCGCGTTGAAGCCGGGCAGCTACTGGTTCCGCGTGGCGGCGCTCAAGGCGAATGGCGAGCCGACGGGCGAGGAAGTCTCGCTGCCGATCGAAGT
>CAIYOB010000367.1 GCA_903927685.1 uncultured Planctomycetaceae bacterium | reverse complement strand
GGTTTGTCGAGGCTAGTGCGTTGTCCAAGCTGAGAATTGGGGTTGGGTGGCTGGGGTCGAGCCGCGAGGTACGAGTGGCGAGCCCCCAGTTCTTGCCACTGGGGGCTCGCTGCACTCGACCCCAGGCACCTCAACACGAAACGGTGACGGAGCATTCGGCTGACTGGCCTCACGCAACCGGGTGTCGGGCCACGGGGGATAGGCGAAGCGGCGTGTTCGTGCTACAAACGGGGCAACTCCAGGTCAATTCAGTTCACATGGACGGCTTGCCTCCCATTCCCGAACACTCCGATCTGCTGGCGGCGTTGACGCCGGTGCAGCGCGAAGCGGCTGCGCACGTGGACGGACCGCTGCTGATCCTGGCCGGTCCCGGCAGCGGCAAGACGCGGGTTGTGACGCACCGCGTGGCGAACTTGCTGCAGCAGGGGGTCGCGCCCAGCCAGATCCTGGCCTTGACGTTCACCAACAAGGCGGCCGACGAAATGCGGCAGCGGGTCGAGCGGTTGACTCGGCGGCGAGGCGTCTGGATGGGGACGTTCCATTCGTTCTGCGCCCGCCTGCTGCGCCGCTATGCGCCGTTGGTCGGCCTGCACGAGAACTATACGATCTACGACACGGACGACAGTCGACAGATGCTGAAAGCGGTGCTCGCGGAAGGCGAGATCGAGATCACGCACACCTCGCCTGGCTCCATTGCCAATGCCATCAGTTGGGCCAAGAACAGCCTGATCACCGCCGACCAATACCTGCCCCGCGCCAACAGCACCATCGGGGCCATCGTGGCTCAGGTCTATCCGGAATACCAGCAGCGGTTGATCGCCGCGAATGCCTGCGACTTTGATGACTTGCTGCTGCACGTGGCCACGCTGCTGCGGGAGCAGAACGAGTTGCGGGCCGAGTTGGATGCCCGCTTCCGTTACATCCTGGTCGACGAGTACCAGGACACGAACCTGGCCCAATACGCGATCGTGCGGGCGCTGTCCATCGATCATCCGAACCTCGCCGTCACGGGGGATCCCGACCAATCGATCTACGGCTGGCGGGGCGCGAACTTGAACAACATCCTCGACTTTGAAAAAGACTTTAGCCAAGTCAAGGTCGTGCGTCTGGAGCAGAATTTCCGCAGCACGCCGAATATCCTCCGGGTTGCCGACCACCTGATTTCGTTCAACGTGCGGCGGAAGCCCAAGCAGCTGTACACCGACAATCCGCCGGGCACGCCGGTCCGGCTGACCGTCTATCCGACCGGGCAGGAGGAAGCCGACGGGATCGCGGCCCAGATCGCCGTCGAGATCCGCGCCGGCCGGCGGACCCCGCGCGATTATGCCGTGTTCTATCGCATGAACGCCTTGTCGCGACTGGTCGAACACGCCTTGCGACTGGAGGGCATTCCGTACCAGATCATCAACGGGCTCGAGTTCTATCAGCGCAAGGAAATCAAAGACGTCCTGGCGTACCTGCACCTGGTGAACAACCCGCAGAACGACTTGGCCCTGCTGCGAATCATCAACACGCCGTCGCGGGGCATCGGAGCCAAGACCATCGAGCGGCTGCAGGGCCACGCCCGCCGGCATGGCTTGACGCTGCTGGAAGCGGCCCGCGAGAGCGGCTTGGTCGAGTCGATCAGCAAACGCACCGCGACGCAGATCGCCAGGTTCGTGGCCGCGTATGACCGGATGAGCCTGCATGCGGGCGGGCCGCTGTCTGAGACGCTGGACTGCGTGCTGCGCGAGTCGGCCTATCGCAATTGGCTGTTGGAGTCCGAAAGCGAAGAGGACCTCGATCGCGTGGCCAACGTCGATGAACTGCTGACCGCGGTCATGGAGTTCGACCGGCAGCATCCCGAGTCCGAGCAAGCGTTGGAACTGTTCCTCGAACAGGCGGCCCTGGTCTCCGACACCGACGCCCTGCAGGCGGAGCAGGAGCGGGTCACGCTGATGACGCTGCACGCGGCCAAGGGACTTGAGTTCCCCAGCGTGTACATCATCGCCGCCGAGCAGGGGTTCCTGCCGCACGAGCGGAGCACCGAGGACCCGGACAAGTTCGAGGAGGAGCGGCGACTGCTGTTCGTCGGGATCACGCGGGCCAAACAGGACCTGCAAATCAGCTGTGCCCAATATCGGACTTTTCGCGGGGATCGCAGGCCGACGATCCCCAGCCAATTCCTGATGGAGTTGCCGCGGGAAGAGCTGAACTACAGCGAACCCGCCGGCTTTGACCTGGACGACGACAACGACGAATACGACGAGCTGGCGGACGACGACGACGACGATTCGCCGGGCCGCCGCGGCGCGATCTGGTCCGACGCCGACTTTCTCCAGGACGTGCCGGCCGAGTACGACGAATCGCATGCCGACCAGGGACCGTCCCGCCGCGGTTCGGCGCACCGCGGCGGAGCTGGCGGCCACGGACAACTGTTTCTGCCAGGCATGATGGTCTGGCACCCGGACTACGGCACCGGGGTCGTCGTAACCACCAGCGGCAGCGGCCTGAAACGCAAAGCCCAGGTGCGTTTCCAGCAGACCGGCGAAGTCAAACAGTTCCTGGTGGCTCACAGTCCGCTGGAACCGGTTCCGGAATGAGCACCCCGACTCGGTGAAGCGCCCAGGCGAGGGTGCCCGCACCGTGCCTACCACCGATACCTGACGCGCAAGCTCACGAGCCGATGGGCGACACAGGCTTCGGCTCATCGACCGATGACCAGAGTGGCCGCGCCGACAACCGCCCCAGGCTCACCGCACGACGGGTGGATTGCCGGGTCATCGATCTTCCCCCCTCAAGTCTTAGAGTATGTTGAAGCTCGATCACGAGGAGACAAATTGATGACCGCAGGACGATGGCCGATGATGCACGTGCTGGTCCTGATTGCCATGCCGCTGGGTGCCCTGGCGACCCTGGCGGATGATCTGCGATTGTCGGCCGGGCAACTGGACGAGATCGTCTTTGCCGTGCGACAGCCTGGCGTGGGTAGCCACTGGTACGAGAACTTCGGGTACTACGCCCAGGACGAACACGCCAAGGCATATCGAGCGCTGGGACAGCTCTGCCGACTGAACGTCAACACGGGCCAAGTCACGATCCTCCTGGACGATCCCCTGGGCTCCGTTCGCGATCCGCAGGTGGATTACAACGGCCGCAAGATCCTGTTCTCCTATCGCCGCGGCGGCTCGGACTACTTTCACCTGTACACGATTCACGCGGACGGGACCGGCTTGCGGGAACTGACCACCGGCCCCCACGACGACATCGAACCCACGTGGCTGCCCGATGGCCGGATCATGTTCTGCTCCAGCCGGGCCAACCGCTGGGTCAACTGCTGGTTCACCCAGGTGGCGATACTGTACGCCTGCGACAGCGATGGGCGGAATCTCCATCCGCTCTCCGCCAACATCGAGCAGGACAACGCACCCTGGCCGCTGCCCGATGGCCGAGTGATCTACACCCGCTGGGAATACGTCGATCGCAGCCGCGTCTCGTTCCATCACCTCTGGACGTCCAACCCGGACGGCACCGGGCAGATGGTCTACTACGGGAACCTGCATCCGGGGACGGTGATGATCGACGCCAAACCGATTCCGGGGCTGGACCAGGTCGTCGCCGTATTTTCACCCGGCCATGGGCAGAAGGAACACGCCGGGGCGATCACGATGGTCACTCCAAAGACGGGACCTGATGACCGGGGTTCCGCTCGGAAGATCAGCCGCGAGGACGACTACCGCGACCCGTACCCGCTGTCCCGCGACCAATTCCTCGTGGCCCGGAAGGACCGCCTGCTGGTCATGGACGTGCAGGGGGAGACGAAGGAGATTTACCGTCTCCCTCCGGAACTGGCTCGGGCGGGAGCCGAGTGCCACGAGCCACGCCCGTTGGCCTCCCGGGACCGGGAACCGGTGATCCCGGCCCGGCCTGCAATTCAGGAGACAACCGGCCGGTTGATCCTGAGCAACGTCTACCTGGGCCGGAGTATGCAGGGGGTCCGACGCGGCGAGATAAAGAAGCTGCTGGTCCTGGAAACGCTGCCGAAACCGGTCAATGAGAGCGGCAAGATGCCGCCGATGAGTTTCGGCGGGACCTTTACCCTCGAGCGCGTACTGGGCACGGTGCCCGTCGAGC
>CAIYOB010000366.1 GCA_903927685.1 uncultured Planctomycetaceae bacterium | reverse complement strand
TGATCTCGACGGCATTGGAGAAGTCGGGAGCGCTTTCTTCGGGTGTCACGGTCAGCCGCACCGTTTCGTCTTCGAGGACGTAGGGCACGAATTCCAGTTGGACACCGTAGGTCTTGAATTCGACTGTGATCGTCGTCCCGCCGCCGGAGTTCTGCGGCACTGGCACCGGGAACTCGCCGCCCGCCAGGAAGTTCGCCTTCTGGCCACTGAGCGCCACGAGGTTCGGCTCCGCCAGGACCGACAGCAGCGAGTTGGTCCGCAAGATGCGAAGCGCGAAATCCAGATCGGCCGTCGGGAACACGCCGTGCACCGTGGTGTTGGGCCCGCCCAGCAGGGTCGGCCCCCCGAGCAGCGTTTGCAGGAGGTCGCCAGTGCCCGAGTTCCAGCGGAAGTCCGCACCGACGTTTCGCAGGGCGGTGCGGTTCAGTTCCGCGATTTGCACCTGCAGCATGACCTGCTGCACGCCCGGCACCCGCAGGAGATTGATGATCTGCGGAGCCACGATGGTGGCCTGGACATCCGGTTTTCCTCCTGCTTCCGGGGTCGCCTGACCGGGAACCGGTGGCTCGTCTCCCGCGCTGGTCGGCGGCGTTCCGGGTGTTGCACCTGGTGCCGGAGCTTGAGCGTCCGCCGGGGGCGCTTGCGGCGCGGTCCGCCGTCCTCGGCCACCGTCGGTTGGCTGTCCCGCACTCCCGGACTCTGTCGCTTCGGTCGAGGACGGCACCTGGACGGAAGCCAGATAGACTTCCAAGGTCTTTAGGATCTGGTCCACTTGGCGGATGCTACGGGCTTCCCCCTCGACCGCCAGATGTTCCCGAATCTGGGTCAGCCGCAGGTGGGAATCCGGAAACAACTGCCGCAACTGAGCCGACAACAGCGGCAGATCGTAGACCACCTGGACTTCAAAATTGTAGACCTGCCCGTCCGCCGTCGTAATGGACATGTCGGTCACACCGGCGCGGCGGGCGACCAGTCGCAGCACACGCGGATTGGGCATCACATCGAAATCGATCACCGTGGGGTCCGCCACCGAGACCACGCCCGTCCCCTGCTCGTTCGCGACATCCGCTTTGAGACTCAGCAACCGCCCTTGCCCGACGATCACTTGAATGACCGCGTCGTTGCCGGGCAGGGGTTCGATGAATGCAGCCGTCGGAGGCGTGCCCGGGACCAACCCCGTCTGCCACTGCTGCTCCGGCCCGGGCCCCTCGGCGGGCCGAGGCGCCCGCGTCGGCACCAGCGGAAGCATCGCCGACTGCGGACACGCGACCGCCGACACGACACCTCCGGGCGGCACAGGCTCAACGGCCTGTTGCGCCCTGCCCTGTGAACCCCAGCCGATCAGAGCCGTCGCCATGGCGACAGCAGTGATAGCTCCCCTCCACCCGTTACACGCCCGTCTTGCGGTATGGTAAGTATTCATGGCACATCCGTTCCTAGAAGGACAACCCTCACACGTCCATCGAATCATCGGACTGCTTTTTTCGATTCTTACAGCAATTCCCGCAGCTGCGGAAACACTTGCCGAACCGGAACATCTTGCCAGCACGCCGTCTGGAGTCGCTCGCTCACGCAGACGGCAGGGGTAGCCAACACCCGAGCGCGGTGGATCCCCGCCGAAACGCGGCCGTCCCTTACTTCGCCGCCCCGCTGCGCGGGGCGTTGAGGCGTCCTCTACCTCCCCGCGTGGCGGGGAGGGCTGATGCACGAGCGGCCAGGTGGAGTGTCGAGCGGACGAGTGGGGGCTTCCCAACGGCCCAGCGACAGGCGAGCATGTTGTCCGCAGGCGCCAAACCGATGCGAGAGCCAGATCCCATTCGCAGTCTAGGTCGCTGGCTCGTGCGTTGAGCATGGCGCGTGCTCCCGGCCTTCGCACGCAGCGTAGGCGCTAGTCCGCGAGTCCAGAACCGGGCCTACGATCGCTTTTCGGGTCGCTTGATGCCGCAGTACTTCTGCTGACCATCTGCGCCGCGGAAGATCGGCAGCGTTTGCTGGAACTCGTACCCATCGCTCTCGAGCGATTGGTGCGCGGCCTTGTGGTCTTTGCCGGCGGGCCGCCACGTGCATGCGAGCCTCGGGTTCGTCCTTCCGGCGTCGCATCCAAATGGCGGGGTAGCGCTCGGCAGTAATTTCCGTGCGGATGTGGTCGCGCTGCGATCCTCGCTCGCCCTCCCGGCCCGGTGCCGGGGGAAGCTGGTTTGGTTGTCAAACCGCAGACCGCTACATCCACCTCGACGATGGCGGCGTGCCCGTCAAGCATTACGGCGAACTCGGTTTCCTGGTCCACAGTGCCGAGCCACGTTCTACCAGGTGCTGGCCGACGCGCTCGTTGCGGCTGTTCTGGACGAGCGTTGAACCCGGTCCACGCGCTATCCGACCTGCAAACCGGTCAAGTCCACTTCCAGCTTTCGGTTCTCCTTGATCAGTTCATCCATCGTCAGCCCGACGCCTCGCAGGGCGGCTTCGCGGCCGAGAATCGCCGTGAGGGTGCCATCGACGGCCCGCTGGACCGTGGGGTTGTCGAAGCGCTGCTCGACGATGGATTGATAGAAGGCGTTGATATTGCGGATGGCCCCTCGCTTGTACACTTCGTCCACCGTGCCGCCGCCAAAGTGCTTCGGCCCACCCCGCAGAAACGACTTGCCGCTGTAGCCGATTCTGGCACTGGCCAACTGACCGTGGATATTGCACGTCAGGTTCTCCTCGCCGTGGTCAGGCAGGACCCACGTCCGATGGTTCCAGACCAGCCCATCCGGGCATTCGAAGGTGACGAAAGCCAGATCCTGCCGGTCGCCATGGGGTTCGGGACGGCAGACCCGCGCATAGCCTACAGCGGAAATGGCCCGGCAACGAATGGCCCAGACCGCAGCATCGATGATGTGAATGTCGTAATTGACGAGCGGGTCGCCACCGAGCGGGATATCGGCGCACCAGATCAGGTCGCGCAGACGGCTCTCGATGGTCTTGCCCTTGGGCGGGTCCGGGAGCTGATTGGCGCCGGCTCCCTGACCGACCGTCGTCACCGCCCAGAGCCGGCCTAAGCCGCCGTCCCAGATCCGCTGGACCACCTCCTGGTTGACGGGATCCGTGGGCAGCTGGTAATCGACAAGAAAGGACTGGCGTTTCTGCGTCGCCAGTTTTCCGGCGGCCTCGATGGCCAAACAGCCGGGCACGTCGACGGCGATCGGTTTGGCGATGTAGACGTGGCATCCCGCTGCCACGGCGGCAGTGGCCTGCTCGGGAAAGAAGCAGGGGACGTCGAGAATCCCCAGGGCCTCGACACCACTGTCCAGGACTTTCTGGTAGCCCGACAGGCCCGCAAAGCGGCGCGACTTGTCGACACCCAGCGCTTCGCCGCACTTGTCCGCCACTTCCGGAAAGTAGTCGGCCACCGCATGGAATTCGTACCCGCCGTGCTCGCGGAACAGCTTGGCCAGCCAGGCCCCTCGGCCTCCGCCGCCAAGCCATCCCAACTTGATTTTGCGTCCGGCCGGCACCGGGGCGCCGGGGGTTCGGCGCCCTCGCTGGACGATGCCAGCCACGACGCCGATGCGGCCGTCGCGGTGACGCCTTCCAAGAACCGTCGCCGGCTGATGGAGTGGCCGGCCTGGTGATCGCGAATCGTCGGGTGCTCATTCATCGTCGACTCCTTGTTGCAGATGGTTAACTTCGTCCCTCGCTCAATAGCTCGCCGTGACGGTGGCTCGGCCCTGCACGCCGGTTACGCGGATCACTTCCTGGTCCTTGCTGAACTCCGACCAAGCCTGTCCGTTCAGTGTCACGCTTTGGATGGGTTTCGCCTGCGGATGCCGGAACCGCAGCAGCACGGCCTGAGGCGGCGTGCGGGACGGCAGGTCCACCGTAGCCGTGATCTTGCCTTCATCCACCTGGGAAACGATCTCGTAGGCCACGGCTCCGAAATAGGTCGGCGCGTCCTTGACGGCGATCCGCTTGCCGGCCTCGAGCCAGGGCCGGGGCGTACCGCGAGCGATCCACAGCGTGGGGCCTTCCTCCTGCACCAGCAGGTTGCGGAAGTTCTCCAGGAACCAACCGGCCGTGCCGTTGTCGGGATGCTCGCACTGCGGCGCGAAGTGGCCCCACGCGCCCCATTCCGACATCTTGCCGTCGCCGAAGACCATGATGGCATACGAGTTCATCCAGAACCGCAGGAAATTCGGCACGTCGTCCCGCAGCAAGTAGATGTTGGCATTGTGCGAGGCTTTGGGAAGACTGGCTCCATAGCTGTTCCAGAACCAGGCGTCGGCGGTGGCGAGTCCTTTC
>CAIYOB010000365.1 GCA_903927685.1 uncultured Planctomycetaceae bacterium | reverse complement strand
GCTCGCAAGTCCGGCGAAGGTTTCTCAGGCAATACTCGACGGTCGCGTCCTCGCTGCCCCACCACCAGACCACATTTTCCTTCTTCACGGGATCAACGTAAGGCAGGACCAGCCAGATGAAGTCCCGCCCGCCAGACAGATAGAAACCCAGGCGGCAGTCGTCCACCTTGCCCGTGAGTGCCTCCCACCGGTTTGGCGCATACTCGACGATCACTGGGTAGCTGCGGCCAGGCTGCCAGTTGGTCGGCAGGTACAGGCCGTGATAGACCCCACTGCCGCGGAACTCCGGCGACTGCTGCCGCACGAACTTGCCGGGCGACGGTTCGCCCTCCGTCAGCGGTGGCCGGACGGGCTCGGCCGCTGCGCCTCCGAGGAAACCGCCACCGTCGGCCGGCTGAGCCATGCTGGTCATCAGCGTCGCGACCGTCGCGACCGCAGCGACTACCGTCGCGATGAAGAACGTCGCGCCGTTCGTAATGCAGTGCATCTTGCTCATCGATTGCCTTTCTCCGGCCCGGCTCTCGGTTAAGCTTCAACATCCGAAGTCCACCGTCGCGGCCTGGGCTACCACCCCTTCACCCACATCAAGCCCCGAAACACCACCCCCATCAGCACCGGCCACTTCGGCCAGCCCCAGAAGGCTGTCTCGCCGGCCGGGGGCGTCACCCGGCGGGGCGGGCGTGACAAAGCGGACTTGGCCCGTGCCAAACAGCCAAAAGTCTCCAGCAGGCACATAGCCGAACTGCCAGAGTTATTACAGAAAATCGACGAAGTTTCCACTTCCCGATGGCTTGCCCGGCCAATCGGTGCTTTGTGGCACAGGCAAAGCACTTGTTGCATTCAGGACGGACAGAGCTGGAATACCTGAACCTATGGGATTGACGAGTTCAGTACACGGCAACGAGAATACCCGTCGCCGCAGGAGTTGACCAAAGGCAAGGACCGCGTCACCATCCGCTTCCAGGCTCAGCCGGCTTGCATTGCCGGGGGCTTGTTCGCGATTCGCCTGTTCCACCTCGCCAACGTTTCTGTAAACTCAAGTGGCTGAGAACAAAGAAGACCGCTTCTGACCGATGAGAGACAATGCGGTGTGGAAGCGAGTCAGCTCGACCGGAGTGGTAGGCCATGAACATCAAGGACGAACTTCTCCGAATCGTTGGCGCGCTGGCTGCCGCGGATATCGACTATGCCGTAGCCGGTGGGTTGGCCGTGGCGATTCACGGCTGTCCCCGCTTGACTGTCGACGTCGATATTCTGATCCGCGGCGAGGACCTGGATCGAGCAAGAGCCGCGATGGCGACGATCGGATTTGATCTCGAATCGGGGATGATCCGCTTGGGAACCGGCCCGGCGGGCGAGCCGTCTTTGTTTCGCTTGGTCAAGGCTGAAGGGACCGAGTTCCTGACGCTGGACCTGCTGATGATGGCACCTCAACACGAGAAACCATGGACCAGCCGCGAGCCGTTTGAGTTGGGCGGTCGCGTGGTCTGGGTCGTCTCGAAAGATGCGCTGATCGAAATGAAACGGCAAGCCGGCCGCCCGCAGGATCTGGCGGATATTGCCGCATTGGAAACGGAGTCTCCGCCGCCATGACGCCGGATTACGAGCCGATGCCGGACTACAAGTTGCTGAGCCGCGGTTATTCGCGCGACATGTCCCCCGCCGCGATCGGCAGGCGGTTGGACAAAGTCGCCGATTTATACGAGTTGTGGAAGTCTTTGCGGACAGGAAAACGGATCATCCGCGAGATGGGCAACGGTGAGAGTTCGTCGGACGAGCGCACGCCCCTGGACACGAGCGTCGCAGAAACCGGCCCGGGGTTCCACTAGCCCTCAGTAGATAACGAGAGAGCAAACGCGGCGTCAGGTGGAAGCGATGCCGATCCTGACGGCTGCGCGAGCCGTCAACGATCCGCGGATGGCTGGGCACGGTCGAAAACAAACATCCTGATTCCGCTGCAGCCTTGGTCGTCACGCCCCCTCGAGAGAACGCCACGGGCGGCCCCGGCTCGCGGTCGGCTTTTTCCCGCTCCTCCTAAATCCGCCGCTGGACCGACGTGTGGTCGCTTAGCTCCAGCGTCTGGGCCAGCGCCGCCCGGATCGGATTCAAGTCGACATAAGCGGCGCAAGCCAGTAGCACTCACGAAATAACTTCCCCATTTCGGCTCAGTTCGTTTAACGCCGAGCCGGCAGGCGACGGCGGATCAGCCGGATGCGG
>CAIYOB010000364.1 GCA_903927685.1 uncultured Planctomycetaceae bacterium | reverse complement strand
TGCACCTGGACATAGTTGACATCAAAGGCTCCGTTGCCGGTCTGATCCTTGTTCGGGCCGGTATCCAGCTTGGTGTATTGACGCCAGGTCGTGTGGAA
The DNA here is from genome assembly GCA_903927685.1 of uncultured Planctomycetaceae bacterium. Next base: position 13,866 of record CAIYOB010000364.1, on the reverse strand, counting down.
ATGCAGCGAGCGATCATCCCAGTTCCATAGCGACGTGTCGGCCTTGGCGACGGCCAACGTGACCGGTTGCTGGCCCAGATTGTGCACCGTAATCCGGCACGAGCGCTCGAAGGGCATGACCCAATAGCTGGTCAACAAGCCGTCCGCGGAGGCCTCGCTGTAATAGGTGCGATAGGCGTGAACCTGGTAGCCGATGCCAAAGAAATCGCCCAGTGGGCACCAGACAGACGGCTGGCCGTCAAAGGCCAGTTCCAGCACGGTGGACCGCAGGGCCTGCGGCAACTGGTCGGCCTCCAGCCGACAAACCAAGCGGCGGATCGCCCTCGGCCCCTTGAGTTCGCACGACCGCCGCTGGCCGGGTTCGAGCAGGCCGTGAAAGTCGGTCGCTTGCAGGTCCGCGTCGTCCTGGAGCCCGGATTCGACCAGCCGTTTGCCAGCCGCCTGCAGCAGCGACTGGACCGGCGCCAGTTGCCCGCGGTCGAACGTCACGACCTCGGTCCCCGGCGCATACGTGCGGTAGTTGATCTGGTAGTACAGCGCGTCGCCCTGCTTGCCGCCAATGTCCGTCAGCTTGTCGCTTTCGTACGTGATCTTGCAACTCTTGGCATACGGGATCGGCAGGTACAGGTTATGGCCGCGGCGCTCATAGGCCGTTTGCGGCGAGACGGACTCGCTGAACGGCGCCGGCACCAGCGCTCCGCCACTGATCAGGTCGGCCACCGGCCCCGCGATGGCCGGCTGCGGATTGCCGTCCAGGTACACACGCATCATCCCGTTGCTGAACGGACCCCCGCCGGGGCCGTGCCACGTGCCCCAGATATGCACCACCGCGCCCGGACCTTGGGCATCCATCATCACCCATTCCTTGCGACCTTGCGTTTCCTCGACACGGACGAACTGGCTGCGGTCCCAGTTGGCGAACCAGCCGGGCTGATCGGGGGCCACGGTCTCGCGGTCGTAGCTGCTGAACTGCCGGCACGTATAGGCCGGGTCGGGAAACTGCGCGAGATGATCGCGGTGGATCATCTCCCGCAACAGCGACTCGAGTCCGACCGGTTGGGCGGCCGGGGCCCAATCGGCACAACCGACGAGGGCGCTCCAAACACAGGCCAGGGCCAAACGGGTCCAATTCATCGCAGCGATCTCCTTGGGGAAAGGGCATGGGCACGGTAAGCCGGCGAGTCTAGCAGGCCAGACGGGTGAATCAAGAGGATCAGCTCCGAATGGCACGAGGCTCAGCGGCAAAGCCGCTGATCGTAACCCGACGCGTGAGCGAGGATGAATCGGTTTCCGGGCGTATTCCTCGCTGACGCTTTCAATACAATAACGGGGTCGGCCTCTGCTCATGCCTGTGGTAATTACTCCGCAAGTTGGGGCGATTCGTCGGACGATGCGAGATCGGCTGGGGGCGACACGGTGTGCTCGGGCCTGGGAGCGAATCCGCTGGTAACGTGTCCTGCGACGTGGGTGTTCTTGCCTCGCCTGATGTCAGGAGCAAGGGCGCGCTACCATCCGCAATTGGTGTGGCACTCGTGGGAAGAAACCGGGCGAGTATGTTGGGTCGTCAAGGAGGTTCCAGAGGTTCTCAGCGTCTTGGCGACTGTCTGGCTCGCCGTTTTCCCTCCCCGGCTGCGTCGGACGATGCGGGGTACTGCGGCGGCGATTTCCCCACGCGGCGTCGCACGCGCGGATAGGTGACAGTCGGGATGGCCGACTCGATCTTCTCCACTTGCACTTGATGGTACCAGTTGTCGCCAAAGTCGAACCAATAGCCGAAGGTTCGGTATTGCTTCAAACCCAATTGATCCAACGTCGTCGTGCGGGCATCGCCGCCCGTGGCTTTCTTCTTTCCGCTCGCCGCGGCGATCCCATAGTCGGGTCCTTCCGGGTCGTGAGGCCGGCGTCCCAACTGGAACTCGTACGCGTGCTGCTCGGTGCGATCATAGGCTTGAAAGATCGCATGGTGCAGTTGATCCAGGGTCTGGTCACCACGGATTTCGAGCGCGCGACTGATCTCCCTGTTTTCGAACTGGGGCTCAATCGGCCCGCCGCACAGGAAGACTTTGAGCACATACAACGTCGCCGGCGGGACGGCCGATGCCGCAGGCACCCAACCGCCCGCGGCCGTGGGCGTGGCGGACTGTGCCGCTTTCTGGGCCGCACCCCGTTTCCCGCTCCAGGGCGGAATCTCCGCCTCCGGCACGAGGATGCGAATCGACCGCGGGACGCCCGGCTGTCGCAGGATGAGCCCCTTCTTCTCCAACGTCACGATCATCTGATTGACCGAAGGCGGCGAAACCAGCAGCGCCCTGCCGATCTCGGACTCGGCCGGCGGACAGCCGTGCAACGATGTGTACGCGTGAATGAACGCCAAATAGCGGCCTTGAGTGGGAGTGAACTGAGGCATGGCTGGGCACTCGTTTCCTTTCCTTCACGCCTGTGCTGCTGAACTCGATCGGCACGGCATTGGTCTTTCACGGTTCTTTCAACGCCGACAGGACCGCGGTGAATGCGGGTTTGGGGTGGCCTTGGCGGTCAAACAGCAGCGGGTGATTGGCCCGCTTCCAGGGGAAATCGTTCAGCCAGCTTTGGCCGTCGTGGAGGTTCCAGAACGAGATCCGCGCGATCGTGTCGGAGTAGCGGCGGAAGAGGCGGAATAACTGGGCGTATTGATCCGCTTGCCGCTGCAGGACTTCCGGCGGGCAGCCGTCGCGGTAGGGGTCCAGTTGGGCCAACTCCTCACGGTACTTGCCGCCGTCCGCCCACCACTTGCCCCGCGGGATGATGTCGATGTCCAGCTCGGAGATCACCACCTTGATCCCCAGCTGACGCATGGCCTGGAGCGTGTCCTCGATGTCCTGGAACGGCACGCGGTCGATTTCGTAGTGGCCCTGCAAGCCGACGGCGTGGACGGGGACTTTCTGGTCGAGCAGCGAACGGAGCAGCCGGATCTGCTTCTCGCGTTTGGCCGGCAGTTCGTTGTTGTAGTCGTTGTAGACGAGCAACGCGGCGGGGTCCGCCGCATGGGCATATTCAAATGCCTTGGCGATGAACTCCTCGCCGCAGGCCTTCGACCAGCCGGAGACTCGCAGGTACTCGGCGCCGTCATCCAACGCTTCGTTGACCACGTCCCAAGTGGCGATGCGGCCGCGATAGCGAGTCACTTCGGTCTCGATGTGCCGCCGCATCCGTTCCAACAGCAATTCGCGGCTGGCAGGCCCGTCGCCGTCGCGGTAGAACCAGGCGGGGGTGCGGTCATCTTTGGCCCAGACCAGGCAATGGCCGACGATCTGCAAGCCGTGTTGGGCCGCGAAGTCCACAAAGCCATCCGCCTGGGCGAAATCCCACTGACCTTCCGCCGCTTGGATCTTCGCCGGCTTCATGCAGTTCTCCGGCGTGACGGCATTGAATTGCGCCAGCAGCAGGCGATGATCGGCGACTCGGCCCGCGATGCCGTCGTGGATGCCGACGCCGATGTCAAACAGGCCTTGGGCCGCTTGCCGGAGACTTGCGGCGGCGGCCGGATCCGCGGCCGGCGCTTCGCCGGCCGGCTGGCCCGCGGAGCCCGCCGCGACCTCGCGCCAGCGGAAGCATGCCCCGCCCTGGCGATCGGGACGCGGGCCGGTGGCGGAGACGCTGACCGGCCCGGGACGGTGGGGCTGGGTGGCCAAGTAGCGATGATCAACCAGGGACATGAACATCGTGTCGCCACGCATCAGGTTGATCCACTGAAACGACTCGGCTTGGCCCGGCGCGGCGCCGGCTGCATCCTTCAGGACCACGCCGCCATCGCGGACGGAAACGAGCCGGCCGTCGTTTGCCCGGAACGCCACGCGTCCCCGGCCCAGATCGAGGACCTGGAAGCGAACGGCGGGCGTGGCGGCGAGAGGCGAATCGGCCGGGACGTTGACGAGCGACGCGTCCTGGCTGCCGGCGGTCAAGAGACTGCCGTCGGCGCCGCTGGCGAGCGTGATGGTCTTGCCCACAGGGATCATCCGTTCGATCCCCGCCGCCCGCGGTTCGTCCAGGATGAAATTGTCAAAGTCCGCAAAGCCGCCGGGCTGGCCGGCCGTGTTGTAGTTGAACAAGGCCAAGCGGACGCCCTGAAACGTGGTCAGCTGGAACACCATGCTGAACGGCTCGCCCAAGGGGGCGAACGCCTGGCCGTCGGGGCTCCAACCGAAGACGGCTTGTTCGGCGTCGAAGTTGCAGGCCACGCGCAGCCAGACACGCGTCGGGGCCGCCGCGGCAGTGGCGGTCCGGCGGTTGGTCTGGTCGAAGGTCTGCAGCGTGACGCCATCGGCCGTCTTGACCAGACCGATCCAGGCGTACGGCGAATTGAGCAGCGCCAAGCCGGCCGTGTCGCCCGCTGCCAGACCGGAGGCGTCGAGTTCGACCGTCGCCACGCACTCGGGTCCCAACGGCCGTTGGGTGAGGCTGTTGCGGGCCATCCAGAAGTCGGCGGCGGGCAGGGAATGCAGTCGGAGCACGCCGGGCTTGTCGCTCAGCGACCAGCGTGTGTCGTCGGGAACGTGATTCCACTGCCAGACAGGGTTGAGTTGCGAAGCGTCGAAGTGGTCGCTGCGGACAAAGGCCGGCTGGGGCTTCTGCAGGTGCCCCGTGTCAGGCTTGACCCAGGTATTGGGCGCTTTGCGGAGATTGCCTGGCAGGCCGATGAGCGGGAACTCGTTGTCCCAGGTGACCGGGACCAGGGCGACCAGGCGGCCGATGCTGCCGTGGTCCTGCATGATGACGCTCCACCACTGGCCGGAGGGAGTGTCGACGATGCCGCCCTGATGCAGCGTGAGTCCGCCGCCGGCATTCGGATCGCTGGGCGTGATGGTGAAGGTCCGCTCGTCCCCGCGGCCGCTGGCGCGGAGGCCATTCTGCGTGGGCACTCCCAAGGACTCGCTCTGCACCATGCGTTCGACCTGCCAGGGGCCGTCGAGCGAGGCGGCCCGGGCGACCACCTGGTCGGTATGCCCGCCGGGGATGGCGGACACGTCGTAGTACTGGCCTTTGATCTTGTACAGGTGATGGCCTTCGCCCAGGCCGGGGGCGTCCATCGGACGGCGGCTATTGGGGAGGACTTCGGTCAGTTCCTGGTTCAGTTCGACGATCGTGGGGCGGCCGGCGCCGTAAATGGCGTAGACCTTGCCATCATCGTCGAACAGGACGGACAGGTCGTGCATGCCGGGCAGCTGGTTGCGTGCCCAGGGGCCGTGGGGGGACGGCGAACGGAAAACCTGCGTGCCCACGCCGTTGACATTGGAGAAAATGTAAAACGTGCCGTCATGGTAGCGGATGCAGGGCGCCCAGATGCCCTGGCCGTAGACCGTTCCGCCTTCGAGGCGGAACCGGGGTCCGAGGTCCAGACGATCGATGCAGTAGCTGGCCAGCTTCCAGTTCACCAGGTCCCGGGAGTGCATCACGACCAGTCCCGGGTTCATGTGCATCGTCGTGCCGGCCAGGTAGTAGTCCTCGCCGACGCGGATGATGTCGGGGTCCTCGAACTCTTCGTAGAACAACGGATTGGAATACGTCCCGTTGCCATTGTCGGCTGTCCAGGATGGCGCCGGCGCCGGGGGATCGGCCGAAGCCTGCGGCGGCCCGGCGACGAACTGGCCGGCGGCCAGCGCGAGCAGGCCGGCGATTCCGGGAACAAGTCGAAAACTCGGCATGCCGATACTCCTGTTACGCGCGACTGGTCTATCGAAGGATGCGAAGGAAGAGATTTCTGTCTCGTTAATCGCCAAGCCGGCAGGCGTCGGCGGAAAGAACCCACCGTCGCCTGCGGCTTGCCGTTAAACGCGGGCGTGCGTAGCTCAGCGGAATAGCTGCTGCGCGAAATGGTACAGGTTGTTCCGCCAGTGCGTCGGGTCATGGGCGTTGCCGTCCACGTTCCAGACGTGTGGCACGTCGTGCTCTTTGAGGTACGCGTGCATTCCCTGGCTGATGCCGATCAGTCCGTCCTTGCTGCCGCACGAGAGCCACAGCAGCTTCAGTTGCTGCTTGGCAGCGGCCGGGTCGGGGATCAGTTCCGCCGGCTGCTTGGTGTTGGGCGCCGACGAGAAGCCGCCGATCCAGGCGAAGGTGTCGAGATGCGTCAGGCCGAAGTTCAACGACTGGCCGCCGCCCATCGACAGTCCGGCCAGCGCGCGGTGCTCGCGGTCGCGGTGCACCGAGTAACGCGATTCGATCGCCGGGATCACGTCCTTCAGCAGGTCGTCCTCGAACGTAGCAAACGCGGGCGCCGAGCGGAAGACGTCGCCTTCCGCTCGGTCATTCGGCTGCGCCCGGCCGTTGGGCATGACGATGATCATCGGCACCGCTTTGCCATCCGCCAACAGGTTGTCGAGCAGGACGTCCGGCGTGGCGAAACGCTCCCATTCCGTCTCGTCGCCGCCGATCCCGTGCAGCAGGTACAGCACCGGGTACTTGGTGTCCGCCGAGTATCCGGGCGGCGTGTAGACCTGCATCTTGCGCCGCGTGCCGACCGTCTTCGAGTCGTACTCGATCATTTCCAATTTGCCGTGCGGGATCTCGTCGCGTTTGGCGCTAAAACCTTCCGGCGGATCGGGAAATGCCTGCTTGTCATCCGGCCCCAGTGTGACGGGCCGGCCGAATCCGCCCGGACCTCCGGGCCGACGTTTCGGCTGAGCTGGCGCTGCCTGCGCGTTGGTGGGCGGAGCAGCGTCGGCCGGCGGCGCAGCGGCCGACGCCTGGAACAAGCGTGGCGCGAACTCGCGGAGGCACCTGCGCCAGGTCAGCCACTCGTGGGAGGTGCCCGGAGATTCGTAGAACACCGTCTTGATACCGCCTTTCTCCAGAGCGTCTCGATATTCCTTGACGCTGTGGTAGAACCGTTCACCTTCTTCCGTGCCGATCCCGATCCAGAGCAGGTGGACCTTGCTGTTGAACGCTTCCGCGTCGGCCATGACGCCATTGTGTACGGTCTTCGTGTCGATATCGCCGCCGCCAAACCCGCCGCCGGCGCCGCTGAAGCCGCCCAGCCAGGCGAACGTATCGAGGTTATTGAGGGCGATGACAAAGGTCTGCATCCCGCCCATCGACAACCCGGCCATCGCCCGGTGCTCGCGGTCGGCCAGGGTCCGGTACGTCGCATCCACCAGCGGGATCAGGTCCTGCGTGAACACCTCCTCGACGGCGCTGAACATCCTGCGAAAGTCGGGCGGCTGAGCGCCCGAGCCGGGGGCCGGCGGCCCCAGCGGGACCTGCGGCTGGTCCGGCTTGCGGGCGTAGCCTTTGTCCATCACGACAATCATCGGCCGAGCCAGTTTCTCGGCGATCAGGTTGTCCATGATATGGTTGACGCGCCCCTGCACCACCCAGCCCCGCTCGTCTTCGCCGCCGCCGTGCTGCAGGTACAGGACCGGATAGCGGTCCTGCGGGTTGCTGTCGTAGTCGGGAGGCGTGTAGATGAACGCCCGGCGGTATCCGCCGGTGACCTTGGAAAGGTACCATCGCTCGCGGACCTCGCCGTGCGGAACATCCTTGGGCTGGTAGAAATCGACGCCCTTTTCCGGCACCTCGATCCCACTGCACTGCCGGCCGGTGCCGTAATACGTCTCGCTGGCTGGGTCGTTGACGCGCACCCCATCGATCACCAACCAGTAGTAATGAAAGCCGGGTACGAGCGGATTGGTGGTCACGCTCCAGACTCCATCGGCGTCTTTGACCATATCGTACGTCTGGCCGACGCTGACTTGCACCTTCTGCGCCTCGGGCGCCTTGATGCGGAACGTCGCCCGGAGTTCGGAATCGATTCGCGGGTACGGCTGGCCGAGTATGTTCGAGGAAGCCGGTTGGGAATCATCCGCCGGCGGGGTGTCTTGCGCCGGCGACGGAGCCGGGGCCAATAGCAGCAGGAAAGCAAACGTGACAGGGATGGCCATCTTCATGGCGGCTGGCTCCGAGGGGACAGGTGGACAGATCGGGCTCGCAGTCGCCTGCGGCTTGCCGTTCAACGAAGCAGACATCGGTTCATCGTCCTTCGGGTCGCCCCTGGCACTTTCGTCGATGTCGATGTCTGCCTAGAATCTATCGAAAACAACTCCGTTGGGACAGAGGCCCAACAGAATGCCTGCAGGCGGGGCACGGACCGTGACGCGCGTCTTCCATGTTGCGAACACTTTTCTGGGCCGTTTACACGAGCGGATGATGATGACCGATCCGAACCCGTACTCCTCACCGACCACAGTTACCAGCGACATCCCCATCTGGGAAGTGTCTTCCACGAAGCGGCTCTGGCTGTCGTACGGGATCGCTCCCCTGGTGGCTCCGCTGCTGGCGGCGATCACGGTGTTTGTTGTTGGCTTTAGCTATCAGGCCGCTCACCCAGAAGACATCGACCTGAACCCGATGTCGGTCTTTGCGGTTCCCATCGTCCTGTTGCTCCTCGGCGTTCCCGCGTCCTACGGAGTGGCGGGGTTGATTGGCATGCCGATCGCGTTCTGGCTGCGAAGACGCGGCCGACTGAACGGATTCACGGTTCATGCCGCCGCCTTGCTGTGGGCCGCCGTGCTCGGGGCGGCCTTAACGGTGGTTGGGGTTTTCGGTCCCGAGGGGGATGGCTCGCACAGCTACCTTGCGATCCTCGGGGTGGGATTGGGAGCATTCGCGATGCTCGCCCCGTTCATCCTGCTGTCCGCGACGACATTCTGGCTGATCGGGGTCCGATCGCGGAAGCGGTTGGCCTAGCGAATCGAATCGCCACGTGCTTTCTCCGTCGCCGTCAACGAACGACACGAGGGCCGCCGAGCCGCAATGGGATGGGACGAGCAACAAAAGCCAGCTGGAATTGTCGCTTGGTCTACGCGATCGGTGCCGGAACGGTGCTTGTCCTGGGGCTGGCCTCACGTCGCTACGCGGAGCACCTCCCCTCGTTGGTTGCCGAGTACGGGGGTGATACGCTTTGGGCCGCGATGACGTTCCTGGGACTCAGTCTGCTGATTCCCGAGACGCGGTTGTCCGGTCGCGTTCTGATCGCGATCTCGTTTGCCGTTGGAATGGAAGTCAGCCAGCTCTGCAAAGCGTCATGGCTGGAAGCGATTCGGGCAACAACGCTCGGTGGCCTGGTGCTCGGATTTGACTTCGTGTGGACCGATCTGGTCTGCTATGTTGTCGGAGTCTCTGCCGCCGCCCTGCTGGAGGCGTTGGCGAATTCCTGGCATCGGATTATTGGGAAAGGACACAGGGACCATGCGTGACCACCGATTGACCGGCTTCGCATTGATTGTCTCGCTACTGACCGTGTTCAGTCTGTCGGCGGCGGCTGACGGACCTGTGGCGGCGCGGCCGAACATCATTCTCGTGCTGTCGGACGACGTGGGCCTGTCGCGGGTCAGCTGTTATGGCGGGGCTCCTTTCCAGACGCCGTGCCTGGACCGGTTGGCGGCGACGGGCTTGCGGTTCGAGCGCTGCTATTCGATGCCGATCTGCGGGCCGTCACGGGCGGCACTGTTGACGGGCAAGTACCCGTTTCGCACGGGAGCGGTGGACAACAACACGTCGCTCGTCGATCCGGAACGCCACCCCACGCTGGCGCTGCTGTTGAAGGACGCCGGGTATGCGACGTGTGCGATCGGCAAGCTGGGCCAGAGCGCGGCGGAGGGCGATCCGGCGGCGCCGGCGCGATTGGGATTCGACGAGTCCATGCTGTGGATGGGCCGGGCGACGCCGGACCGGTACTGGAATCCGCGGTACCATCGCAACGGCCAGGTGGTGCAGGGGCGGCCGGACGAGTACGGGCCCGACGTGACGCATGCCTTTTTGGTCGACTTCATGCAGCGCCACCGCGACCGGCCGTTCTTCGTCTATTACTCGGCCGTGCTCGCACACTGGCCGGTGACGCGCACGCCGGACAGTCAGGATGACTCGCATCTGGTCCAGGACATGGTGGCGTATCTCGACAAGCAGATGGGGCAACTGGCGGCCGACCTGGACCGGCTGGGACTGCGCGACAAGACGCTCCTGCTGTTCACTTCCGACAATGGCCCGCAGAACGAGCCGCTGGGAACGGTTCGCGGCCAGCCCCTGATCGGCGAGAAAGGCGATGTGAGCGAAGGCGGCGTGCGCCAGCCGCTGATCGTGAACTGTCCGGGGCGAGTGCCGGCGGGCCGTGTGTGCCCAGACTTGACCGACTTTACGGATCTGCTGCCGACCGTTCTCGAACTGGCCCAGGCGAGCCCGCCGGCTGGCCTGCCGCTGGATGGCCGCAGCATCGCGCCGCAGATCCTCGGCCGGCCGGGCCAGCCGCGACATTGGGTTTACGCCCAGCACGGCCGCGAGTACTTCATTGCCGACTCGCGGTACAAGCTGTACGGCGACGGCCGCCTGGTGGACATCCGCGATTCGCCGATCGCCGAAACGCCCGTGGATTCCGCGGACGAGGCCGGGGCGAGCGCCAGGCAGCGTTTGGCGGCTGCGTTGGCCGAGTTGCGAGGTGGCGTCGCCGAGTTGCCGCCGAAGCGGCCGGCCTTGAAGGCCAAGGTCTGGCCCTCGCTGAAGGAACAGGCGACACAGCTGCAAAGCGACTTGCAGGTGTTGGTCGAGCAGGGGATCATCGCCGCGGCCGAGACGTGGCGGCCGCCCGTTGCAGCAGCAGCTGGCTACGACGGCGAGCAGGTCGCCATGCTGTTGGTCAAAGGAGCCGGAAAGTTCCATCCGGCGGCGAGCACCGGCGAGGCGATCGCCATCCTGCGCGACCAGGGCGTGATCAATTCGGCCAGCTACTGGCAGCAGAACTGCGTGCCCGGCGGACGGTGCAGCGTGAGCAATGTGGCCAGACTGGTCAACAAGTTGGCGGAAGCGGTGCGTGGGACGGCCGCCCCGGCACAGCAAGACCGCAAGGACGCGGGGCGGTAAGCGGACGAGCCTCGTCTTCGGGCCACCGCCATCAACCGCTCTCGGCTCTCGACTCTCGACTCTCCGCCTCCTACCGGACCAGCGGCAACGTCAGTCGCACCAGCAGCACGATCACGGCTACGCCCGCGACATCCAGTAGCACGCCGTAGCGGATCATGCGACCCAAGGGAATGTACCCGGAACCGTAGACGATCGCATTGCAGGGCGTCGAAACGGGCAGCATGAATCCCAGGCTGGCACCCAGCGTCGCGCCCAGGGCCGGCTCCAGCGGGTCGGCTCCCAACTGTTTAGCGACCATGATCACCACGGGCACGACGATATTGGCCGAAGCCGTATTCGAGGTGACTTCGGAGACCAGCGTGGCGACCAACGTCGAGGCGGCGAGGAGGACCAGGCCGTCGTCGAGCGGGAGGCACGTCGTCAGGCCCCTGCCGACTGCCGTGGCCAGGCCGGTCTGGGTGGACAAGACGCCCAGGGCAAACCCGCCGCCGTACAGCAGCACGACGCCCCAGTCGATCTCCTTGGCCTGATGCCAGTCGAGCGCCCGCCGGCCCTCGTTGCCCGGCAGCAGGAACAGCAGCGAGGCTCCGATCAACGCCGCCACCGCTTCGGGCACACAGGCGTTGACGGATCGGTACGCATCGCTGTTCTCGCCGGCCGCCAGGGCCACCAGCCCGGGCAAGATCCAGAGCGCCGCCGTCACCGAGAACGCGAACACAGTGGATTTCTGCGCCGTCGTCCACGAGCCCAAGCGAGTTTTCTCGCGAACCAGCAACTCGTGGCTGCCCTCCAGTTGCTGGACGCCCGCCGGGCACAGGTAGTTCAGGTAAGCGTACAGCACCAGGAACAGGCAGACGACGACGGGTGTGCCGATCAAAACCCACTTGAAGAATGGAAACTCGACGCCGATCATGCTGCGAATGAACCCCAAGCCGATCACGTTCGGCGGCGTGCCGATGGGTGTGGCCAGGCCGCCGATCGAGGCTGCGAACGAGGTCATCAGCATCAGGCCGGTGGCGTAGCGACGATCGATCGCCGCGCCGCCGGCGCGTTGCCTGTCGAACAGAAAGGTCAGGATCGCCAGGCCGATCATGTACATCATCGCGGTCGTCGCCGTATTGGAAATCCAGGCCGAAACGAAGGCCGCGACGGCGCCGAAGGCGAACAGGATGCGGCTGGGCCGCTGGCCGATCCAGCGGATCGACAGCACGCCAAAGGCCAGCCGCCGGTCCAGCCCGTGCAGGTGGATCGCCCGGGCCAGGATGAACGAGCCGATGAACAGGAACATTAGCGGATCGGCAAACGGAGCAAACACTTCCTTGGCCGGCGCGATCCGCACCACGACGCAGGCACAGGCCGCGATCAGCGCGGTGACCGGCAGGGCGAGGGCTTCGGTCACCCAAAGCACTACCACCGCCCCCATCACGGCCGCCAGCCGATGCGCCTCGGGCTGCAGGGCCGGCAGCGGCCAGGCCCACAGAATCACGAACACCAGCGGCGCGAGGACCAACCCGCCCCGCCGCCGCCAACGCTCGAAAACCCGCTCGCCGGCGCTCAGCGGTTCGATGTCCAGGGGTGTCGGTTCCATGCCGTGCTCCCGTGTTTCGAGGCGATCAACGACGGTTGGCGTTCCGCCCTCCAGCGTTCGGGACGGGCGGCCGAGGCGGCACGCTGAAGCGTGAACTCCAACGGGTCGAGTGAGCAGCGCGAAACCTCGCCTGCCGACGCCTCGTCGGGGCCGATTATGGCACACGGCGGGCGGGAAAGAAACTCGGAACATTCTGACCTTACGATGCATTCGCCAGCGGCGCCTTGACGGGGGCCTACACGGCAGGCGGTGAGGGGGCTACGCGACAGTCCGGGAACGCCCTGCGGTTTGGCCACCCGTAGGGCTGAAATCAGGCGTCGCAGGGCGGGCGACTTTGGCTCGTGCCGTTGGGCGGATATGTCGGCCATCGTGTTCAACGGCTCGCCGCTGTTCACGGGCGACGCGGGCAGCGGGGAGAGCGAAATCCGCCGCTGGATCATCGAAAACGACTGGTTGGACGCCATCGTCTCGCTGCCGGAGCAGCTGTCGTATGACACCCCCATCTTACGTCCATCTGGAACGTGACCAACCGCAAGTCGCCCGAGCGGCGAGGCAAGGTCCAGCTGACCAATGCGGAACGGATGACAGGAAAGCGAAAGCGACTGATGCTTGTGCTGTCGCCGTCGTGCTCGTGCTATAATGCTGGCGAAAAGACTGCTTCTGAACACGAAGGAGGCATGCCGTGAAAACTGCGGAGGTTATTGAACTCCAGGGCGCGCAGGCAGTTAAGCTGCCGGAAGATTTCCGTTTCGACACCGAGAGTGTCTGGATTAGCAGGCAGGGCGACGCAGTGATTCTCCAGCCGATGAAGAGCGTTCAGTGGCCTGCCAGGTTCTTCGAAGACATCAGGATTGACGATCCGGCATTTGGCAGACCCGACCAAGGATTAAGGTGCTGAACGACTGCCTTTCACCTGCGCATTGGAGACTGTGAATCATGGCAATCTATGAACTCACCAAGGACAGCATTCGCGAGATCGTGGAAACGAGATTTGCCGACTTGGGCGTCAGCGAGCGTGGTGACCTGCAGCGTCTGCTGCGGGAACAAGTCGAGATTGGCTCCCCCGATACGCTGATCATCGCGGAGGAGTTTGGCGATTGGCAGGACAGCCGACGTCGGATCGACCTACTTGGCATCGACAAAGAAGCCAATCTGGTGGTCATCGAGCTGAAACGCACGGAGGATGGCGGACACATGGAGTTGCAGGCCATCCGCTACGCAGCGATGGTTTCGACCATGACGTTTGAGGCGGCTGTTGAAATCTACCGCAACTACCTGCGGAGACTTGGAAAGGACGACGACCCTGAAGCGACGATCTTGGAGCATTTGGGATGGGAGGAGCCCAACGAGGACGAGTTCGCCCAGGATGTCCGGATCGTGCTGGTGTCGGC
>CAIYOB010000363.1 GCA_903927685.1 uncultured Planctomycetaceae bacterium | reverse complement strand
GCCCCGTTGTAGTTGGCGGCGGGCACATACCTCAGCCCCGTTACCGCGCTCAAGGTTGCATTGATCTGGCCCGGACCGGCCTTGTCGATCGTAATCGAACCGGTTCCGTTGCCCGTCACGTTGGTCCCCCGCAGACCGCCGGGGACGGTCAGGTCGAGCGTCAGGGTCCCGTGACTGACCCGCAGATCCACTTTCAGTTCCCCAGTGCCTTCGCTTACATCCACGTCCGCCACCGCGATTCCGCCGATGTAGTAGGGCTGCGTGGGATCCTCGCCCAGCAACTGCTCGCCCGGTGCCGTGATCACGGGGGCGTCATTCACCTTGGCCACCGTTACGGTGACCGTCGCCGTCGAAATTCTCGCCGGCGCCGGCCAGTTACCCAGGTCATTCGCCGTTACCGTGACCGTGTCGCTGCCGTTGGCGTTCGCCAGTCCCTGATACGTGATGCCGCTGGCCAACAGGGCATTGATGCCGCTCAGCGGCCCGTTGATGGTCACCGCAGACGTGGGCACACTGCTGCTGACCGTGACGCCCGCGGGAAGCGCGTCGCTCAGGTCGATGGTCCCGCGCCCGGCAGCCAACGTAACGGTCATCAGGCCCGTGCCCGTGCCGGCCGGATCGCTGGTGGTTTCAGAGATATCCACATCCGCGATCGAAACCCCGGTGATCAGCTTCGGCTGATCTTCGGTCGCCGCCTGCGCCCCGGTAGGAACGGTGATCTGAGGAGCGTCGTTCACCGGTCGCACGGTGATGGTCAAGCTACCGGTGGTCATCTTCGCGGGAGCGGGGCTCTTGCCCAGGTCATTGGCCGCGACGCTGAACAGCACCTGGCCGCTTCCGTCCGCTGCGCCGCGAAACTTCAGACCGTCGGGATGCGCCAGCATGGTATTGATGTTTGCCAGCGTGCCGCGGACGACAAGGCTGGCTCCGGGATTGGCGCCAGTGATGGTCAACGGCACAACGGCAGTGTTGACGGTCAACGTGCCGGCCTGGACGTTCGGAGCCAACGGCACGACGGACAAGGTGACTTCGATCACGCCGTCCGCGCCCCCTTCGGTGACGTCGGGATCCGCGATCTGAATCGACGGGAGACGCAGGTCGGTGTCTTCATTCACCGCCAGATTTCCCGGTAGCGAGATCTGCGGGGCGTCATTGACCGCGGTCACGGTCAGCGTGATGCGGCCCAGGCCGGATGCCGCCGGCCCCCCCGTGTTGCCAAGGTCGTTGGCCAGAATCGTCAGGACATCGGTTCCATTCCAGTTCGGCGTGCCCTGATAGTTAACGAACGACGCCAGGACGGTATTGATTTGGGACAGGGTCCCACTGAGCCCGATCAGGCCCGTGCCATTGCCCGTCACCACTGGCGGGTTGGCCACCGATGTGTTGACCGTGAGCGTCCCGCGGGTTGCCGACAATTGGACGGACACGACAGCGTTGCCCGCATCAGCATCCGTGACCGCGATCGTCCCCAGGCTGCCGACGTTGAAGACCGTGTCCTCGTCCAATACCCCTGGAACGAGCGGAACGGTAACCGCCGGCGGGTCATTCACTTCGTTGACGTACAGCGTTACCACGCGCGAGTCGGTCGTGCCGTCCGGAGACGTGGCGCCCGACGCGCCGCCGTCATCGGCCGTAATGGTCAGGAGTTCGGTCTTGGGATTGGCCGCATTGCCGGCGAAATTGCCGGGAGGCGTGTACGACCAGCCGTTGGAATCGCTCAAGGTTGCGGCGATCTGGGCGACAGGGGCGATGATGGTCACCGTCGAGGTGCCGCCACCGCTCACCTGGGAACTCGTGACGCCGCCCGGCACGTTGTTGATGGTCAAGAAGCCATTGGGCTGTTGGCCGTCACTCCGGTTGGATACGGTCAAGGTGACGGTGATCGGTGTCGTCGCCGAATCCACATCCGCCAGACCAAATCCGCCCAGTGGCAGCGTGGTGTCCTCCGGGGTGTCGGCCCGCGCCGGAGCCGTGATCACCGGGGGATCATTGACGGCCTGGACCGTAACCGTAAAGGTCGCAGAGGACGCCGCGGCAGGTCCGGGCCAATTGCCCAGATCGTCCGCCGTGACGGTGACGAGGTCGTCGCCATTCAGGTCCGGCAAGCCCAGATAGTCAACACCTGCCAGCAGAATAGCCTGGACATCCGTCAGACGGCCTTCGAGCGTCACCGACGAAGTCTGGTCGCCGAGCACGGTCACACCAGACGCAGCGGACTGGTCGACATCCAAAGTGCCTCGGGTGGCGGATAGCATCACACGGAGCACGCCGGCGCCGGTACCCGCGGGAGTGGTTTCTGAAAGATCGACGTCGTCGACCGAGATCCCTGCAATCGTCCACGGTTCGTCCTCTTGCGCGGTCTGCAGCGCGGGCACATGGATCTCCGGCGCGTCATTCACCGGGCCAACCGTGATCCGGATCAGCGTCACAGCCTGTTGGGCCCCGCCCGTACCCGAATTGCCGAGATCATCGACCGTGATCGTCAGTCGGTCGGTGCCGTTGTAGTCCGTCGGATCGTTCTGGTAGACCAAACCGTTGGCGTAAGCGAGTGTGCTGTTGATCTGGGCCAGCGTGCCGCGGAGCACGACACGGTCGGAACCGTTTCCGGTGATTCCGCCGGGCAGGAACGTGGGCCAGACCGCCAATCGGCCGTGCAGCACGGACAACGTCATCTGAATCGTCGCCGTTGCGGCATCCGGATCTGCGATCTGCAGGCCAGTGATGACCAAGGGCACATCTTCCTGGGCAGCCAACTCCGCGGGAGCCAGGACCGTGGGCGGATCGTTCGAGATGATCTCGACGCGATAGTCCTCGACCTCGCCGTCGATCGCGAGCCCCGTCGGCGCCAGACCGCCTTCGCTGCCGTAACGGAACCTCGCATAGGTCACGCCGGCTCCTGTCGCCGCAGGAATCGAAAACGTCAGCTGATTAGCGCCCGCGGCGACGGCAACGCGACTGAAGATCCGCTCGTACTGGTCGTCCCAGTCGCCATCGCCGTTCAGGTCCAGCCAGCCGTCCAAGTAGCCGTCGCGGGAAGCCGTCACCGTAATCGGGACGACCGCGCCCGGCGTCAAGGGGCGGTCAAAGCGGATTCCATCCTCGTCGTCGCCGTCCAGGGCAATGACGCCGCCGCCCAGATGCACCATGTTGACGGCGTATCCCGAGGCAACCATCTTGTCGACCATGGCATCCGCGATATCCGCACCGGTGCTGGTCACCTGGAACGGGACGGTGATATTGCCCTGGATCGCCTGGCCGTTGGCGTCGAATTCAAACCGCCGGACCCCGAGGCTGTCGATCAGGTGGAATGTCTGGCCGTCCAGGACGCCGTCGGCCGTACCGAACGCCAGCAGGGCGGGGGTGCCTGGGGGCGCGATCACGCTGCCTGAGCCGCCGACCTGGATGTTGCCGGCGCCGAGGTTCTTGGGCAGCAGGCCCGTCAGGCCGCTGGACTGAATCGCTGCCACCATGGCGTTCGCGACATCGTTGGCTGAAAAGGTCTGTTCAACGGCGACCGCGATCGCCCCGCCATTGTTCAAGCTCGATGGGCTGTCGAAGTCGAATTCGAAGGTCACCAGAGTCGCTCCGTCGTCCACCTGGAACGTCTGCCCATCCTCGACCGCGAGATGCAGCTGCAAACCGCTGGCCGAAGCGTCGACGCTGTGCCGAATCCCGGCGTGCAAGTTGATCCACACGTTGTCCGGATCCGAGGCGGCATCCACCGTTGGGGCCAGCCCCACGAGGGCCCCCTCGTCCACCGCCTGTTGAATCGCCGCACGCATCGCCTCCGCCACCACCGCGCCCGAACTGAGGGCGTTCATCGTCACCGGGCGGGCTCCCGCGGTGGCCAGCGACCCGTTCGTATCGAACTCAAAGTCGACGGAATTCACGCCGTCGCGGACGGTAAAGACCTCGCCGTCAGCGACGCCACCACCGGCCGCTTTCTCCACCACCAGATTCAGGCTGGGTGTAAGTTCGAATCCCAGGCCGGCCGCGGGCACCGTCACGGTAACCGGAACCTGGCCCGCATAGGTCACGGTGCTGTTCTGGAAATCAATCGTGTGACTGAGCGTTCCACGCACGTGGAGCTTGCCGTCGCCCAAATCGGTCAACGTCAAAGCCGGGTGGTGCACCGCGGGCTGCAGTCGTTGGGCCGCAACGACAGCGGCACGCAGCTTCTGGGCCACTTCGGCCGCCGTGTCGGTCGCCAGGATCGGTACGGCAAAATTCCCGGCCTCGACGCTCCCATCGTGGTCAAACTCGAAGATCCAAGGTACGACATCCACACCGTCCGAGATCGTCAGCGTGTCGCCATCTTCGATTTGGTACCCGGCCGCCGTCGCGATCTGATAGGGCGGCAACCCCGCCACGGCGACGTAGTCACCGGACGTCTCAATTCGCTGCAACTGCGTCCCGCCCAAATAGACCGTTCCCGCTCCCAAATGCGCAGGCGTCAGGCCCAAGTTGGCGGCTTCGACCGCGGCGACCAGTGCGTCGGCGATCTGCGGCAACGTTGCTCCAACTGCGTAGAGCACGGGGCGGTTGCCAGAGGCGACTCCGTCACCGCCTTGATCGAATTCAAAGCGAACCGTAACGCCGCCCGCCTGACTGATGTCAAAGTACGTCGCATCCAGCTGTGCAGCGGGATTCGCCACGTTCGGCAATTGCACGGTCAACGGCGAGTTGCCGGCGAGAACCAGGGTGCTGTCACGTGGATCGACCCGCTGATCAACATCGTCGCCGAACGCGCCCGGAACGATTTGCCCCTGGTATTCACCGTCCACGCGGCTGCCGAGGTACCACCCCTCAGCGACGACATGGCGGGCTCCATCCTCTTCAAACAGCGTCGGATACTGGGCAGGCCGATTGGACACACGGGCGTCACCGAAATCCAATTCCGCCCCAGGCATAATGATCGAGAACTGCGTCTCGCCCGTGTACTGGTTGGCCTTGAGCCATTCGCCGGGCAAGTCCTGAATCGCCAGCAAGAAGTAGTTCGAGATCCCGGTAATGCTGGTCAGGCCCGAAATGAAGTCGACCGGCTCGTTCGACGCCGTCAGGAAGTCGACGAACAGGGTGTTTCCGCCACGCAGGGTAGCGGTGGTGTTCGTGAGCGGACTGCCATTGATGGCGTCGACAATGACCTCGGCAAAATCGGCACCCGTGAACTGACTCCACGGTTCGAACGGCAGGCGAATCGCGCCGCCCGGAATCCCCGTCAGCGACAGGCTGTCCCGAGCTGGGAAGCTGTCCAGGGGCAGGGCGGTGATATGCCGCGAGGTGTCGTTCAGTTCGATAGCGCCCTGACCGACGTACTCCACGGCGGGCAACGCCAAGACCGGCTGCGACTTGATGGCGGCCACGGTGCTGACGCCAATCTGGTCGTTGTCGCTCGTGACGGTAAACAAGATCGGCACGTTGGTCGGCGAGGAGATCTGCCCGTTGCTGTCGTATTCAAAGGTGCGGATGACGCCGTTGTACTCGATCGAGAACGTCTCGCCGTCGGCGAGCCGTCCGCCCGACGGAGTCAGGCTGGGCGCGCGAGTCGTGTCCAGGCTGTGGTAGCCGTTGGCCCCGGCCAGCATCACGACACCCCCGGGTCCGACCGTCGGCCGCAACACGTCGCCCGCATTGTAGCCCGGCAGCACCAGGTTCTCGATGGCGTCCGTGATCGCCTGGGCGATCGTATCCGCCGTATCCAGGGAGCTAAAGGTGATCAGTTGATCGGAAGCCGGATCCGTGGCCCCACCCGCCGAATTGAACTCGAACTGCAACATCCGCTCCGCCGGCTGCAGCGAATTGTCGTAGATCTGGAACACGTCGCCGTCGTTGATCGCGACACCACCGGCCACGGGAACCGTGATGGTCAGGACTTCCGGCAACAGCAGCCGGGTCGTCGGAGTCACGAACGGCTGGCTGCGGAGCAGCAGGCTGGGGCTGTCCGTCAGATCCACGTCGTGCTGGATGGTGCCACCCACGAAGACCAGACCATCTTCCAGATGCTTGGCATCCGGCAAGTCCAGGGAAATCCGCGTGGCAATCGCGGCCGCGATCTTCTGGCCGACTTCTTCGTGCGTGTCTCCATACGAGAACGGAATCACAACATTGCCGGGCTCCGTGGTGCCGTCCCGATCCAACTCGAAGCTGACTTGGATCGCCGGCGTCGCCTGGTCGTCGTCTTCGTCATACGAAATCACGAAGACTTCGGGCGCGTCGGGCGAGTCGGATACCGGCCGCGAAACGTAGCCGTCGTACAATCGGCTGGTCTCCGGGGCGATCGAGGCTTCGTTCCCTTGATGGATGTAGATCAGGCCTCCGCCAACGTGCTGCAAGCCCTGCAACAGTCCGTCCAATGGTGTGCCCTGGATGGCCGTGACGATTTGATTGGCCACGAAGTCCGGAGTCGGAGGAACGGTGCCGGATGGCAGTGCCACGCGCACGTTGCCCGGAGTGACGTTCGGCGTGGTGTCCGTGTCGAATTCAAAACGCCGCGTCGTCACCGCGCCGCCGGCGTCCGTAAAACTGACCGTAAAGGTCTGAGTGTCAAACACATCGGCCGCATTGGCATTCCCCGTGACCGCGGGAACTGCCAGCGTGAGAATGGTGGCCGGCTGGCTCAGGTTGCTCGGCTCCGTGTTCAGCGTATAACGTTCCGGAGCGCCTAGGTGAATTCGGCCGCCACCGACGTGCTTGGCTGACAAGTTCAGGCCGGCGTCTCTCGCGCCCTGACTGTTCAGCACCGCCACGATCGCGTCGGCGATTTCCTCTTGCGAGCCGCCCAAGACAAAGGGGACGGGGAAGTTACCCGGCAGCGTGTAGTTGTTGACGTCCAGCTCAAAGATCACCGGCAGCTTGAGGGGATCGCTGGCATCGCGGATGATGAAACGCTGGCCATCCGCCAAGCCCGTGACCGGAACCTGGATCGCCAGCGAATCCGGGACCTGAATCGTGTAGCCGCTATCATACTCGAACCGCACGCGAATGCCCGCGTCATCCGAAATGTCAAAATAGGTGCCATCCAGATCCGGCGAGCCTGTGGGCGCGTTGATCACATACCGGTCGCGGTTATTCAGGCGGATGACGTAGACTTTGTCGCTGGCCCACACGCCCGACGTCGGTGTCAGGCGGAGGATGTTGCTGGTCGCGTCATATCGATACGTGTAGTCGATGCCCTCCTCCAGGAAGACGCCGTCGGCGAAGACGGTGACGGCCGCGCCGGGCAGACGCCCTTCGGGCCCGCTCGGACCAAGGACCGTCGCATCATTCACGCCGACACCCGGGAACGGATCGGCCGCTTCAAAGCCATCCACGATCTGGATTGCGAAGTGGTCGTAGGAACCGCCGGTCAGTTGTACCACCGTGTCGGTTGGGTCGATGTCATTCCCTTCGGCATCGTCATCCCGTGGATTCAGGAGCACGGCGGAGGGACCGATGAAGTCACTGCGGTCCAGCGAGCCGCGGTCCTTGAACACGTCGCCGCCTTGGCCTTGCGGAGGAGAGACGTTCGGATCGTCGATCCGCAATTGGCCCGTGGCATCACGCACCGGCGCCAGAATGGGCGAATTCGAGATCCCCATCGCCGCCTTGACCGTGATGTACTGCGGTCGATCTTCGAGGGAATCGACGGAACTGTCGATGGATCGGGCCTGTTCCGCCGGGAAGAAATTGCGGTCTCCCGCGTTGACAAACAACGGATCGGTATTGGCCAGGGGCAGGTTGAAGTCGGCCGTGTCAAAGCGTCCTGACGTCTGCTCCTCGGGATTGATCATCGAGCCCGGATAGCTGGAGGTCCCCAGGGAGATCCGCCAATTCCCCATCTGCGCAGCGGACTGGGTGCCGTTGATCGCGGCACTGTGCTGGAAGATCTGAGCCCCGACCACCGCCGTCATGGGACTGGTGCCGGTCGTCTGATGGAACAGGGGCTGATTCTCCGTCTCGATCACCGCATTCCGCAGGTTGGAGAAGACGTTGTTCAGCAGGGTCGGCGTCGCCTCTTCGCTGATCAGCACGCCGGTTTCGCGAAGCAGCTGGCTGTCCACGTTATTCGAGTCGACGGTGGGCGACAGGACATTCCCCGGCCCGCTCACCTGCACGACTTTGGCGGCGCCTGTGATCACGACGTACCGCCGTCCATCGCCCTGATTCCGCTGCGGCCACTGCGTTCGCGGAGTGCTGAAGTAGGGCGTGTACCCCGGGGCATACTCGGGACCGCCGAAGTCCTCGGCGATCACGCCCCGCAGCCCGAGCCCATTGACGAGCGTCTTCACTTCATAGGCCATCACGGGGGTGTTTTCGCGGCGGTCGGAGCTGCCCGTGAAGGTCCGGCTCACCGTCGTGCCGTCGACGTCGGTGAATTCCCAGGTTGCGCTGGTGCCGAACAGCGGGTAGGTGTCGATGAGCCAGGTCCGTGGCGCGAGTACGTTCACCGAGATGTTGTACTGGCCGGAGTCGGTGGGAGTCTGCCGTCCACCCAGGCTCAAGGGGCTGTATGCTCCATTGCCCGTGCCGCTGACCGCCACGTAATACGTGCCACCTTCCCGCGCATAGTTGTATCCGTCCCTGGCGGTGGGTGGATTGGCCACGTAGAACTCGATCGTGACTTGGTTGCCGTTGACGGTGTACCGCGGCGCTCCTCGCGACGTCCCGCTGCCATCCGCAACAAACTCCTCGCCGCGTTCGTTGAACAGTCGAACCTGGGGCGTGAACTCGTCACCCGCCACCGTGATCTGGACTTGGTCGCCGACATCCATCTGGAACTGGTAGAAATCGACGTCCCAGCTTGGATTCTGGGGAAAGCTCGTCGTATCGCCGAGGCGCACGTTGTTGGCCCGGAACACCTCGGGACTGGCCTGCCGGCCCTGCCGCGTATCGACCGCGTTGAAGAGGGTGTCATTCGGCTCGGCGACTGCGTCCGGGAAGAATCCGGCGTTGCCATCGTTGCCGACGATCGTGTTGTTCAGGATCCGGCCGAAAGGCTGTGCGGCTTGCGAAACCGCCAGCACCCGAGGCGTCATCGCGAAGGGATTATGAGAATTGTCGCCCGGCAGGACCTCGACGTCGCGAGCATGGTCCACATAGGCCGCCATGTAGGACCCAGCACCCGTCGACAGCCCCAGGCTGCGAGCGGGGGCCGCGTCGGCTTCGGCGACGAGCGTCGTGCCGTTCGTGACCAGGATGCTCTCGGTGACGGCATCAGCGACGGCGCGGGCCAATTCGCGTTGAGTGCTTTGGGGATACCCAGCCGCATCGCTGAGCATCGCGTAATAAATCGGCACCCTCCCCGGCGTCCAGCCGTCCCCGTGAGTCGGGTTAGCCGGGCAGGCGCCGATCGCGGAGTGATTGGAAAGATCCTCGAATTCAAATTCGACCGTGGTTCGCCCGACCGTGACGGCAAAGGCATCTCCGTCACAGACATAGTCATCAGCCTCATTGTAGCGCGGAATCAGTTCATACGGCCGCAGGTTGCCGCTGAAGTGAATCCCGCCCAGGCCTTCGCCATAAATCGTGTTGTTGACGATGGTGACCCCAGGGGTCATCCCGCCCGCAGCACCCGTTCCTTGGCGATTGTTCAGCTCGAGCAGGTTCCGAGCCGGCCCGCTGTGAGGG
>CAIYOB010000362.1 GCA_903927685.1 uncultured Planctomycetaceae bacterium | reverse complement strand
CGGCTGGACGACGGCCGGGTGAAGCTCGCCTGGTCGGGGAATCAGCGCGACGGATTGGACGGATTGCAGGTCACCGCCTTCGCGACCCTGGACTCGGCGGCCAGTGCGATCCGTTGGTCGCTGCGCG
Source organism: uncultured Planctomycetaceae bacterium (assembly GCA_903927685.1). The sequence goes on along the minus strand of CAIYOB010000362.1, from coordinate 1,626 downwards.
TCGAGCCGCCTGCGGACTGGCAAGTGCGGCACGTCGCCTTTCCGCAACTCGCCCTGGGGGACCTGGGCCGCGAGGCGGATGTCGTGTTTCCCCGCGGCTGCGGTGAAGTCCAACGCGACCTGTGGCAGCGGGCGTATCGCTACTCGGGCCGATATCCCAGCGGCTGGACCAGCATGCCCTGGCTGGCCGCTTACGACACGGCCCGGCACACGGGCCTGTACGTCGCCGTCCACGATCCGGGCGCGGCCACGAAAGAGATCGTGGTGGAGAGCCGGCCGGCCGAGCACGCGGTCGCTTTCACTTTGGAGCATCCGGCGTCCGGGATGGACCAATCCGGCCAGCCGTTCGAGTTGCCGGGCGAATCCGTCTGGCAGCTGCTCCGCGGCGACTGGTTCGACGCCGCCCAGATCTATCGCGACTGGGTCAGCCGGCACGCCAAGTGGTGGCCGGCGCTGGGGCCGGACGGACGCGCCGACACGCCGCTGTGGATGCGCGAACTGCCGGCCTGGGCCTTGGCCAGCGGCAAACCCGACAGCGTCGTGCCGCAGATGAAGCGTTTTTCGGAGGCGCTGGGCGTGCCCGTCGGCGTTCACTGGTACAACTGGCACCAGATCCCCTTTGACAACGATTATCCCCACTACTTCCCGACGCTGGATGTATTCAAGGAGGGGGTGGCGGAACTGCAGCAGGGCCAGATCTACGTCATGCCGTACATCAACGGCCGGCTGTGGGACACACGCGATCGCGGCCAGGAGGATTTCGAGTTCACCAAGGTCGCTCGTCCGGCGGCAACCAAGGACGAGAACGGCGAGCCGTATGTCGAATCGTACGGCAGCAAAGAGCAGGACGGCAGCTCGGTCCGGCTGGCCGCGATGTGTCCCACGACCGAGGTCTGGCGGAACAAGCAGCGCGAAATCGTCGGCCGGCTGATGAACGAGTGCGGCGTCAAGGCGGTGTACATCGACCAGGTGGCGGCAGCGACGCCCGAGCTGTGCTTCGATCGCGCGCACGGCCATCCGGCTGGTGGCGGCGACTGGTGGACGGCTGGCTATTGGGAGCTGCTGAATCGGATCCGCAAGGCCATGCCACCGGACCGGATGCTGACCACCGAGTGCAATGCGGAGCCCTACGCGCACGTGTTCGACGGCTACTTGACCTGGCACTGGCAGTACGACGGCCAGGTGCCCGCGTTCCCGGCCGTGTACGGCGGAGCGTTGCAGATGTTCGGCCGCGCGTATCGGGGCGGCGACAGCAAGGATCTGGCCTTGCGGATGAAAGCCGGCCAGCAGCTGGTGTTCGGCGAGCAGATCGGCTGGCTCAGTCCCAGCGTGGTGGATGAAGCCGAGAACTTTGCCTTCTTCCGGCAAGTGGTCCGGCTGCGGTGGCAGTTCAAGCGGTACTTCTACGCCGGCCGCATGGCCCGCCCGCCGGAATTGCAGGGCGAGATTCCGCGCGTCAGTGCAGATTGGCAATGGAGCGGCCCCTGGCCCGTGACCACCGACGCGTTGTTGGCCGGCGCGTGGGCGCTGCCCGCGGAGAATCGCCTGGTCCTGCTGTTGGTCAACGTGAGCGACCAGCCGCTGACGGTCGCCTGCCAGTTCGACGCGGCGCGCTACGGCCTGGCCG
>CAIYOB010000361.1 GCA_903927685.1 uncultured Planctomycetaceae bacterium | reverse complement strand
GCGTTGGACGGGGGCATCGCCGAGGCGCCCAGGATAGTGCGTCGTCCAGGCGAAAGGCTGGGGTGCCGGGGGTCGAGTGCAGCGAGCCCCCAGTGGCAAAACTGGGGGCTCGCCACTCGTACCTCCTGGCTCGACCCCAGCCACCCAACCTCGATTCTCAGCTTGGACAGCGCACTAGGCCGTCTTGAGCACGGGTTTCTGAGCCGGGTCCGCAGCGTGGCGAACGACGTGGCCGGGCTCCAACTCGCCCCGCAAGATGGTCACATTCCCCGGCGCGTTGATCCCCAGAGTCACGCGGTTGCCCGCGATCCGGCTGACCACCAGCTTGATATTGTCCCCGATGACGATTTCTTCGCCCAGTTTTCGCGTCAGCACCAACATGGCCTCTCCTCCTTGATGCCCATGCACCTGAATCCCTGCCCCCCCCATTCAAATTCTAGTGCCGAGGGCAAACCCTAGCTTAAGACAGAACTCGCGGTTTCTTGTTCGCGTGTTCGCCCGCCAACTGCAGATCTTGTTGCCGCCAGCGGGTGTTTCTTGCGGAATGTCGAGTTTTTCCTAATCTTTGGGGCGTGTTGCCGAGCGTCTCACGCCGCCTCGTCGGCCGGCCCCGATCGATATGCTGTCGGCGGACGGCGCCCGGTCGCCTTACGCTCGGCGGACGTGCTTGGTATCTTGTAGTTGGTTCAATTCAGCCCTGCTTTACGCAACCCAAGAGGACGGTTTCGATGCAGAACTATATCAGCGGCAAAGTTGTGGTGATCACGGGCGGGAGCGCGGGATTCGGCTTGGCCAGCGCCCAGATGCTGTTGGAACTGGGTGCCCAAGTGGTGATTACCGGCCGGAACGTCGAGCGGCTGCAGGCGGCGGAACGCCAACTGGCCAGCGAGCGGTTGCTGGCCGTGCGGGCGGACGCGGTCAGCACTGCCGATTGGAAGGACCTGATCCAGCGGACGCTCGACCGCTTTGGCCGGATCGACGTGTTGGTCAATAACCACGGCGCGGGTGTCAAGATCGCGCCCGTCGAACAGATGAGCGATGACGACATTCAGACCGTGTTAGACATCAACCTGGCGTCGGTCATCAAGGGGTGCCGCGAAGCGATTCCGGTGATGAAGCGGCAAGGTGCCGGCCAGATTGTCAATGTGTCCAGTGGCTGTGCTTACCACAGCTGGCCCAATTGGGCGATCTACACGGCGGCCAAGGACGGCATGGTCGGCTTTACACGCTGCCTGCATCTGGAAATGTCCGAATGGGGCGGCAAGGCGACTTCGTTCATTCCCGGCGCGGCCCGGACGTCGTTCTGTCAGGCCGCCGGGATCGACGACAGTTGGCTGGCCGGCTACCCCAGCGCCGAGGACTTTGCCCGCACCTTGGTCCATTGCTTGGACGTCCCGGACGGCACGTTCATCGAAGAAGTGAACGTCTGGGGCACCAAGCAGGTCCAAGAGATGATCAAGCCGTTTTAATGACCTTGGCTTTCCGTTGAATTCAGCCCGAAAACGAGTGCCGCATGCCCGTTTCGCCCGAAGTGCCCGACGACGCTCTGGAACGTTATATCCGGCAGGTGCGATATCCTGCGCTGGGGGCCGAAGGCCAGCGGCGGCTGCTGGCCGCGCGGGCCTTGGTCTGTGGTTGCGGCGCGCTGGGCTCCGTCCTGGCCAACACGCTGGCTCGGTCCGGCGTGGGGCACCTGCGGATCGTCGACCGCGACTTCCTGGAGCTAAACAATCTCCAGCGGCAGGTGCTGTACGACGAGGAAGATGTCGCGGCCGGTCTGCCCAAGGCGGTGGCCGCGGCCGCGAAGCTCCGCAAGATCAACTCGCAGATCGAGATCGAAGCGATCGTGGCGGATGTGGCCCCCGCGACGATCGGCCGCTGGCTGGACGATGTCGACGTCATCGTAGACGGGACGGACAACTTCGAGACCCGGTTCCTGCTGAACGACGCCGCCGTCAAGTTCGGGATCCCCTGGGTCTACGGCGGCTGTGTGGGTGCCGAAGGCCAGACGATGACGATCCTGCCCGGCGAAACCCCGTGCTTGCGCTGCCTGTTGCAGGACGCTCCGCCACCCGGGACGACGGCTACGTGCGATTCGGCCGGGATCCTGGGGCCCATCGTCAATGTCATCGCCTCGCTGCAAGCTTGTGAAGCGATCAAGATTCTGAGCGGGCATCGCGAAGCCGTCAGCCGCTCGCTGCAAGTGTTCGAGCTGTGGGACAACCGCGTCCGGCAAGTCAACCTGGACTCGTTGCGCGAATCCGCCCACTGTCCGACCTGCCGTCAAGGCGACTTCCCGTGGCTGGAAGGCCGCCGCGGCAGCCACAGCGTGGTCCTGTGCGGCCGGAACTCGGTCCAACTCAGCTATCCCGACCAGCACGCCGTCTCGTTGGACGTCCTCGCCCGGCAATTGGAGGGTGTGGGTCGGGTGACTCGCAACCGCTTCCTGCTGCGACTGGAGGTCGACAAGTATCAGCTCACCGTGTTTCCCGACGGCCGGGTGATCGTCGCCGGCACGGACGACGTAACGGAAGCCCGCACCGTTCACGCACGTTATATCGGGGCGTAAGACGCCGTGCTGCGAGCGTGCCCGCTCACGGCGACTTGAGGCCCGCGACAGCCGCCTGCAGATCCGCCATCCCCTTGTCTAGCTTGTCCGCCACCGCGGCATAATCCGGCTGTTTGCCGGCGTGGATGGCTCCGTCGATCTGGCCATAGCCCTCGAACATGGCGTCGATCGCAGCTTTGGCAGTGTCCCGTTCCGCCGCGCCCAACGCGGCCTTTTCGGCCAGAGCCGGCAGCCCCTCAAGCAACTCGCCGACCTCGTGCAACGGCGTGTGGGCCTTGTCCAGGTCGTTCGCCTGAAACGCATCCCGAATCGCCTCATAGTTCTTCCGCAATTCCGCCACCCCGGCAGGAAGATCTGCCGGCCCCGCCGGAGCCTCCTTGGCGTCGCCATGCTCGTGACCGGCGTGATCGCCGTGGTCATGGTCATGCGCAGCGGCGGGGCCGCCGGCTGGCCGGGTATCCCCAGCCGGCCCGCAGCCCAGCAGTCCGAGGGACAGCGCGGCGACCAACGAACATCCGAACCAATGACGACAGGTTGTTGACATGTTGAAGGACCTCCATGATGGGGCAACGAATTTGATGGTGCCCAGATTAGCACATCCGGCGTGTTGCGGGCAACGGATGTCGCCCAAGCATCGTTCAGGAAATCGAGTCCTCGTTGAACGCCAAGCCGGCAGGCGACGG
>CAIYOB010000360.1 GCA_903927685.1 uncultured Planctomycetaceae bacterium | reverse complement strand
GCCGAGCCTTGGGATACCGAGCTAGCAGTCGGGCGGCCATCAATGCGCCATCACCGTGTCGGACTTGGATGCGGGATCTCATGTCTGCTCACTCTTGCGACTTTGAACCGCCTTCGCCGCCGCGTTCCCGCCTGCGATCGACTTCGAGGTCAGCGAGCCGGCATTTCAAGATCGCAAGCTCTTGAAGCAATCGAACGCACTGTCTGTGTTGTCGCGTCAGTGACACGGTGACAAGGAACGAGAACCAATAGATCGTCGTCAACGCAACGAACAGGACAGCCGACGAATAACTTAAATGCACATTTTCCGCAACTCGCATGATTGCGTTGGGGACGATGCCGCACACTAGCAGGGCCGTGGCGACAGCGAGCCAGCCGATGGCATAGCGTTCCCGCAGGCGACGATTCCGAACCCAATAGACCGTCAGCACAAAGGCGCTGACTCCACCGAGCAACATCAAGCGTTCGGCATTCATGGCTGGGACGCCTCCCTGGGGCGTAAGAGGTCGATCGCGATGGCCAAGGTCACCTTAATCATGTAATACAGCGAACGGCCGGCTCGGATGGATGAGCGGCCAGCTGTGCGTTCGTACATGCACACGGGAACCTCACCCACGCGGAGTTGGTTTCGAATGCACCAGTAAAGTGATTCAGGTTCCGGATAATCGTCGGGGTACCGTTGGACAAAAGCACTCCACGCCCGCGGACCGGCGCATCGCAGTCCGCTGGTCGGGTCCGTGACGTTCGCCTTGCCGAGCGTACAAATCAGCCAAGCCAAGAACCGAATCCCGACGCGACGAATGCAGGTCGACCGGTAGGTTCCCGCCCGCCAATCGAGAAACCGTGAGCCAATGCACAGATCTAATTGTTCACAAGCACACGCCTGAACGAGCGTCACGACCGCGCGAGGGTCATGCTGGCCATCGGCATCAAATTGAATGACATAGCGGTAATCCAACGTCTCCGCCGCAAACAGGTAGCCGGTTTGCACGGCGACGCCAATTCCGCCGTTGACCGGCAGGTCGACGATACGCAAAGGAATGCGGGATTGCGCCACCATCGCGTGCGCGACCTGCGAGGTGCTGTCCGTCGATCCGTCGTTGACGACAAGCAGTTCAAAGCCGGCCGGAAGCGACTGTAGAGCGGCGATTGTACCTGGCAGGGAATCCTGCTCATTATAGGCGGGCAAGACGACCAGGTTCTTCTCTTGATTGGCCACGTGTCCGATTGCTCCTCAATGGTCTCCGGAATCCCCCGGGACGCCGCCGACCATCAGTTGTTCCCGAAATGGCCTTCGCTTCTTGTACGCGGCAATCCGCTCCGTAAGGCCCAACAATTCGTCTTCCGAAAGCTGGCCCCTGGCGATCTCGAGGCATCGGGCGGCGGTCGGGCAGGCATCCTCAAAACGTCCCAGTTCCGCATAGGCCGCCGCCAGGGTATCCCAAACCAAGCAATGCTCGTCGCCAGCTTGACGCAGTGCTGCCTCCGCCAGAAGCACCGCTTCACGTCCGTCTCGGACACTACCCTCCGGGCAGGTCGCCAACACCCAGGCCAACTTCAGGCGGGCGTCGACCGAATGCGGATTCAGCCGACTTGCTTCACGGAGCTGGAACACGGCCTCGGCACAGTTGCCTTGTTTCATCAACGCGAATGCCAGATTCCGCCGTGCGAGCAAGTTGTACGGTTCGAGCTGGACGGCCTGCCGGTACTGGGCCACTGCCCCTCGCAAGTCCTGTTGGCGGGCCAGCAAATTGCCCAGGTTGATCATGGCAGTGACATAGGCCGGACTCAGCTCCAGTGCACGCCGCAAGTGCTCTTCACCGCGTTCCATCTCGCTTTGCCGGACGAGCAGGACGCCGAGATTGCCATGAGCCCGGGCATAACCGGGGTCGAGAGCGATGGCGCGTTCAAAACACGCCCGGGCGCGTTGGACGTCGCCGCGCAGGTTGTACGTCGCCCCGAGCGAAAAATGCCCCCGCGGGTTGTGAGGCGCGACCTCAACCACCTTGGACCACATTCGCAGCGG
>CAIYOB010000359.1 GCA_903927685.1 uncultured Planctomycetaceae bacterium | reverse complement strand
AGACCCCGGCTCCGGCCCCCTCTCCCGAGACCCCGGCTCCGGCTCCGGCTCCGGCTCCCGAGACCCCGGCCCCGGCTCCCGCTCCCGAGACCCCGGCTCCGGCTCCGGCTCCCGAGACCCCGGCCCCGGCTCCCGCTCCGGAAGCCCCGGCTCCGGCTCCCGAGACCCCGGCTCCGGCTCCGGCAGCCCCCCAGTAATGTCGCGGAGTTTTTCGGCGTCCAGCGGACTTCCGTCCGCTGGGGCGGAATGAACTCAACCCCTGCGAGTCGGCTTCTCGACAGCCGCCAACCAAGTCGATTTTCACGAACCCGGTGGGTGCAACCCGCCGGGTTTTTTTGTATGCTCATCTCGCTCGGGCTCCCGCCTTCCATCCAACTTCTTTCATTCCGAAGGATCCAACGATGCACCCACACCCAACACGCCGCGATTTTCTGAGGTCTTCCACGAGCATCCTGGCTGCCGGATGCACCGTGCCGTACTTCTGGAACCAGGTGTCCCGCGCCGCCGAGTCGGCCGGTGACAAGCTGCGAGTCGCCTCGATCGGCGTCGGCGGCCGCGGCAGCGGGATCGGCCATGACGCGGGCAGCAGAGGCCTGATGCTGGCCTGTGCCGACGTCGATCAAAGTCACGCCGAACGATTCGCCGCGAAATACGACGGCAAGTGCGAGATCTATACCGACTACCGCCGGATCCTGGAACGTCAGGATGTGGACGCCGTGACCATCGGGACGCCGGACCATTGGCACGTCAAGATCGCCATCGAGGCGATGTTGGCCGGCAAGGATGTGTACTGCGAAAAGCCGCTGACGTTGACGATTGACGAAGGCAAGAAGATCTGTCAGGTCGTCCAGCGGACCAAGCGGGTGTTCCAGGTCGGAACCCAGCAGCGGAGCGACGCGCGGTTCCTGTTGGCCATCGCCATCGCCCGCAGCGGACGGTTGGGCAAGACGCTGAAAGCCACCTGTTCGATCGGCGGCGCGCGGAGCGGCGGACCGTTCCCCACGGCGGAACCGCCCGCCGGATTGAACTGGAACGCCTGGCTAGGGCAATGCCCCGTCGTGCCGTATACCAAGGAACGCTGCCACAGCACGTTCCGCTGGTGGCTGGAGTACTCGGGCGGCAAGCTGACCGATTGGGGCGCTCACCACGTCGATATCGCCCATTGGGGCTTGGGCCAAGAACACACGGGACCATGCGAGATCCAAGGCACCGGCAGCTTCCCGATCCTCCCAGCCGACTTCGATCCGGTGGCCTTCTTCGCCGGCAAAGTCCAACTGCCCAACGGCTACACCACGGCCACCGAGTTCCACATCGACCTGCGGTTCGCCGACGGCTCGTTGATCCACGTCCAGGACGGGCCGGACAACGGCGTCTGGTTCGAAGGCGAGCACGGCCGCATCTTCGTCAACCGCAGCCGCATCAGCGGCGAACCGGTCGAGTCCCTGACGCCGGCGGAAAAAGAGGCGTTTGAGAAGGATGTCCAGCGGTTGTACAAAGGCCGCGCGCGGAGCAGCCACATGCAGAACTTTTTCGATTGCGTCCGCGACCGCGGCGAGCCGGTATCCGACGTCAATTCGCACCACCGCGAACTGAGCTCGTGCCACCTGTGCAACATCGCCATGCTGCTCAAGCGGAAACTGCAGTGGGACCCGGACAAGGAAGATTTCGTCGGCGACGAACAGGCCAGCGCCCTGGTCAGCCGGCCGCAGCGCGAGCCGTACGCGATCCAGGTGTGAACCGCGCCATGACGTTCCGGTGCACCTCGGACTCGCCCATGTGGTTATGCCGGGTCAGCATCTGCGAATTCCAGCGCCGCGTCCGTACTCGCTCCCAAACCATGATCTTTCACTTAATCTTTCACCTAATCTACTGATACATCAGGGTGGAGTTAATTTGAGGGTTGGTGGTGGGCAAAAGATTAGGTGAAGGATTAGCTGAAAGACTGGGTGAAAGATCAGGTGATATCGCCGTGAAAACGAAACTGCCTCGGAATGTTTGGGGGACCCTATGTCTTGGCCTGGTCGCCAGCCTGGCGGCTGCGCGGGCTCCGTATCTTGCTGCGGCGGATGCTTCCGCGGCGGAAGCACCCGCCGGCGCGGCGGTGGCGGCACGGCCGGGCGGTTTCCAGTACTTTGTGGGAGTCGTGGGCAATCCGTCCGTTCCCGAGATCAGCTGGAGCGATGAAGCGTTGGAGCAGATCAAGGCCCTGGGCGTCAACACGGTCCAGCTCAGCATCGCCTGGGGACACAAGCCGGCCGACGAAGTCGTGAATCTGGAGGACCTGGACGCTGGACAGCGCGCGAAATTCGCCTTCCGCATCCAGCAAGCGAAGAAGCACGGGCTGAAGACGATGGCCCACTTCGGGATCCCGCGGATGATCAGCGGCGGCCCGCTGCAGCCGGCCTGCATCCTGGACCCGGCGATCCAGGCCAAGTACCGGGATCTGTTGACCGACTTTCTGAAGTCCTTTCCCGAGGTGGATGACGTCCTGGTCTACACGTTCGATCAAGGGGCATGGCTGTGCAGCGAGTTCGGGCCGTGTCCGCGCTGCAGCGGCTTGCCATTGGACGAGCGGCTGCCGGGTTTCCTCAACCTCCTGATCGACACCATGCAAGCCTGCCGCCCCAGCACCCGCCTGTGGTGGAAGCCCTGGGAGCTTTCCAAGGGGCAGGTCGTCGCCATTCTCGACAAGGTCAAGCCGGCCCGTCTCGGCTTGGTGTTGAATCCCTCGACCAGCAATGAGGTCTATCCGTTCGATGATCGCTCCTTCCAGTCCGACCTGGGTGTCAAGCGCCTGGTGCGACTGGCCCGGGAGCGGGACATCCCAGTGCTCGGTGAATTCGATCACACGTTGTACAAGCCGCTCTACCTGATCGAGGATTTCTTCCCGCGCCTGATCTACGGCCAGATGGTCGCTTGGAAGGAAATGGAAGGTGTGGTGGGCGTGAAGGAGTACTACGGTTTTGCGCCGTCCACGTTTTCGGTCAACGCGGCCATGCTGCAGGCGTGGATGAAATCACCCCAGGCCACGCTCGATACGCTGCTCGAGGAAATCGCCGCGCCCTACGGCCCCCGGACGGCGCCGCTGCTGATTCAAGCCTGGGAGTATGTGGCGCAGTCGGTGGAGGCGTTTCCCTGGGATACGACCTATCTGATCGGCCCGATGGGACTGGACCGCCATCACGACGGTTCGCATGGCTGGGAGCCGGCGTCCATTCTGAACGCCACCTGGGACACGCCGATCTGGAAAGCGAATCGGCGCGCGAACTTCATGCTCACGCAGGACAGCACGGCACACCCCTGGCTGTTTGAAGACGCCGGCTTGCGGTTGGAAGATTCCGCGGCCCTCGGCTTCCAGGCCGTGGCCCTTTATGATCGGGCCATTCAGATCGGGGAGAGCAAGGTCGACGACGTGCGCAGGCAGCGGGACGTTGTTTGGAAGACCTCCCGCGCCTTGCGGGGCAGGTCCCTGCACGTGCTGGAGACCTTGGCGGCCCAGGATGCACGCCTGGTTCAGCCTGATGAGAAACAGTTCGGTCTGGTCGCCAAACGGCTCGAATTGCTCCTGCAGAAGGACACGGAGAACCAGGGTGGCAGAGCGGAGGTCGCTCAGAAACTCGCGGAGTTTCAGCGTGATCCGAAGGCCTGGCTGGCGGCGAATCTCAATCCGGCCCTCGGGGAATCAACGCCGAAGGGCTACGAGGCGTTCTCCAACGCCAGGGTGGATTGGAGCACCTGGAAGGCACCGCCAATTCCCAACCCCGCCCCGGAACCCGACGCGGCCGTGGCTGATGGGGTGCGAGGGGGCGAGTCCAGCGCGCCCCCAGCGCCGTGAACGGCTGGCACACTCGCCCGCACGTGCTGTCAAGCACGAGCCTCACGTCTTGGGCGTTTCGGCCGCGGCCGCTGGCGGCGCGGCCGTCGCCGTGCCCGCCGCCGGCTGGGGCCAAGCCGGGATCGCCGCACCTTCGGCCCCGCGCGGGCCGGGCAGGTTCTGGCCGCGCAGGTTCGCCACGTAGGCCGCGACCATCACCACTTCGTTCGGATGCAGGCGGTTCTTCCAAGACGGCATACTGCCGTTGGCGGCGCCGTTTTCGATGACGCGGGCGACGTCGATCAACTGCTTGACGTTCTTGTACTGATCATCCGTCAAGTTCGGCCCCACCAGGCCGCTGCCGTCGGCGCCGTGGCAGGACTTGCAGTGCGTCTTGTAGACCGAAGCGCCCATCGCCAGCCATTCGGACTCGTGCATGTACTTGAGCACGGTCGGCTCGTCGACCTGCAGATCGCCCAAGTCTTTGAACTGCAGTTGCAGGTTGTCCGCCACGGTCTCTTCGTACGCTTCGTCCAAAGTCCAGCCGTTGGTGCCAGCCGACGGGGCGATGTGAAAGAACACGAAATACAGCACGCTGAACACGACCGTACTCAGGAAAATCGCATGCCACCACGTCGGGCACGGATTGTCGTACTCGCGGATCCCGTCGTACTCGTGGTCCAGCAGGGGGACTTCTTGCCGTTCGCTCATTTCTCTTCCTCGTCTTCCCAAAGCCGCGATTGGGCTTCGATTTCCTGCCGCGGACGCGTGTACGTCCGCACAATGATTGCTAAGAACGCCAGGAAGAACAGCACCAGGGCAATGCTCCCATACGTTCCCAATTCCAGGCCGCCCAGCAGCGTCTTGAATTCCATGTCGGCCCCCTCGTCAGCGCGGCGTACCGGACGCCGGTTCCTGAGCCAGCTTGGGCGCGTCGGCCGCCGGCGCCGCGGGAGGCGTCTTGAACAGGTCCCTGCCCAGCCGGTCGACGTACGCAATCAGCGCGACCACCCGCTTGTCCGCCAATCCCTTGGGACCGTTGTCCTGCTCGATCTTGGCAGCAATCTCAGCCGCCTGCCGCTGGGCCTGCTCGATGCCGCCGTCGATCTGCTCCTGGCTGTAAGGCACCCCCAACGTCCGCATGGCCTTCATCCGTGACGGAATATCGCCGAAGCTCAGCGGCTGAGTCAGCAGGGCCGGATACGAGGGCATGATCGAGTTCTCGGTGACCTTCTGCGGCTCCTCAAAGTGCAAGGCGTGCCACATGTAGGACTGCTTGCCGCCTTCGCGCGCCAAGTCCGGCCCGATTCGCCGCGAGCCCCATTGGAACGGATGATCGAACACAAACTCCCCCGCCTTGCTGTACTCGCCATACCGCTTGGTTTCCGCCAGGATCGGTCGCACCATCTGGGAATGGCAGTTGTAACAGCCTTCGGCCAGGTAGATATCTCGGCCGATCAGTTCCAGCGGCGTGTACGGCTCGACCGTCGCGATCGTCGGGACATTCGAACGGATCAGGAACGTGGGGATGATCTCGAACAACGACGCCACGCTGACGGCGAGCACCACCCAGACTGTAAACCGGAACAGCAGGCGCTCCCAGCGGCGATGCCACCAGCCTTGCAGCCAGACGTCCACGCGATGGGCCACGTCCAACACGGCAGCGCCCTCCAGCCGCGATTTTGGTTCCGACGGCTCGGCATAGTCGCGACTCAGCGCCGGAGCTTCGTGAACCGTCTCCTCGTAGACCTTGGGCCGGGCGGCCATCGTCTGCAGGCAGTTGATTCCGCACAGCGCCCCGCCCACCAGATACAGCGTGCCTCCCAGGACTCGCAGCCAGTACATCGGCATCAGCGCCATCACCGTCTCGACAAAATCGGCATACGCCAGGTTGCCGGCGCTGTCGATCGCCCGCCACATCAAGCCCTGCGTCAGGCCCGCGACGTAGATCGGCACGATGTACAGCAGAATCCCGATCGTCGCAATCCAGAAGTGCGTGTTGGCCAGCTTGGGGCTCCACAGCGGAGCCTGGTACATCCGCGGCATCAGCCAGTACAGCATGCCGAAGATCATGAAGCCGACCCAGCCCAAGGCGCCGGCGTGGACGTGGGCAATCGTCCAGTCGGTGTAGTGCGACAGCGCGTTCACCGCCTTGACGGACAACAGCGGGCCCTCGAACGTCGACATCCCGTAGAACGTGATCCCGACGACAAAGAACTTGAGAATCGGATCCGCCGCCACCTTGGACCAAGCGCCGCGGAGCGTCAGCAGGCCGTTGATCATGCCGCCCCAGGACGGCATCCACAGCATCACGGAAAACAGCATCCCCAAAGTCGAAGCCCATTCCGGCGAAGCGGTGTAATGCAGGTGGTGCGGACCGGCCCAGATATAGATGAAGACCAGCGACCAGAAGTGGATGATGCTCAGCCGGTAGGAATACACCGGACGCCCCGCGGCCTTGGGCAGATAATAGTACATCAGCCCCAGGAACGGCGTGGTCAGCATGAACCCGACCGCGTTGTGGCCGTACCACCACTGCATGAACGCGTCCTGCACGCCCGCATAGACGGGATAGCTCTTCAATGCCCCCGCCGGCACTTCCAGGCTGTTGAAAATGTGCAGGATCGGAATCGTCACGATCGTTGCGATGTAGAACCACAAGGCCACGTACATGTGGCGTTCCCGGCGGCAGGCCACGGTGCCAAAGAAGTTGATGGCGAACGCCACCCACACGACCGCGATCGCCAAATCGATCGGCCACTCCAGTTCCGCGTACTCCTTGCCGGTCGAAAACCCCAGCGGCAGCGTCACCGCGGCCGCGACGATGATCAGCTGCCAGCCCCAGAAATGAAACCAGCTCAAGGCGTTGCTGAACAGCCGCGCTTTGCACAACCGCTGGGTCGTGTGGTAGATGGCGGCGAACACCCCATTGCCCGCGAACGCGAAAATCGCCGCGTTGGTGTGCAGCGGCCGCAGCCGGCCAAACGAAGTCAGCGACAGACCCAGGTTCAGTTTGGGCCACGCCAACTGCATGGCCACGATCAATCCCACCAGGAAGGCAACCACGCCCCACAGGATCGTCACCAGCAAGAACGCACGCACGATCGCATCGTTGTAGACGAACTTCTCCAGGACTCCGGAGTTCTCCTCTCGATGGCTCGCGTGACCGGTGTCGTCCGCGTGAGCGTGAGCGGCGGATGTCATAAACCCACTTTCTTTGTTCGGTTCGTCATGCCTGACTGACTCGCCCGCCCGTCCGAATCGTTCGTCGGGCAGCAGGTCGCCAAGACCAATCGGTGCGATAATCTCCGACAAGTTTTCGTGATTTTGGAGCAATCTTCGCTTGCCGTCAAGGATCATAAACAGAGGTTTGTGGATCACTTGCACGAGCAGCGGTCTGCTAGCCTGGTCGTGGCGTAAGCTTCCAGCTTGCGAACTGAGCGTGGCGTAAGGTTCCAGCTTGCGAACTACAGCGGAAGCAGGTTAGTGAATTGAAGACGGGGAGCGTCGGCAAGCTGGAAGCTT
>CAIYOB010000358.1 GCA_903927685.1 uncultured Planctomycetaceae bacterium | reverse complement strand
TTGCGGGCGCGATACCAGGCCTGGACCTGGGCGCCGGCCAGCGGTTCGCCGGAGATCGCGTTCAGCACAAAGCCTTCGAGCTTGGCTTCGCCGTGGCGGGAGCGGACGACCAGCGCCAAATCGCTGACCCAGAAATCGCTGAACGAGACGACGTTGTTTTGCAGCCCGAAGTCCGCGTCGTGGCTGGCGACGAGGAAATAAGAGCCGGGCTTCAAGTCGGCTGGCGGGGCGACTTCCTCGATCCGCTCCTGGTAATCGTCGGTGGGCGGCAGCTCGACGGACCAATGGCGCACAGGCGGTTTGGCCAGCAGGGCCTGGCGCTCGCCTTCGTCCAGCTGTTCAGGCCGATTGCGGGTGGATTTCAGCCGCGCCTCGTAGGAATCGGGCACGATCCGGAAGAAGGCCTTGGTCAAGTTGCGGTAGCGGACCTGGATCTTGCCCAGCGGCTGGTTCCAGACGCGTTCGATGCTGATCTGGGACGACTTGGCTTCGATCTGCAGCCGCAGGTTATGGCAACGGCGGCCGCCGACACTCTGGGGGAAAGCGTTCTGGCCTCGTTCGGCCAGCTGATGGGCCGCGACCAGGTCCCCCTCCTGCTGCAGGACGGTGGCCCAGTCGTGCAAAGCCCGCGCGGCGATCTCGTGGTCGCCCCACTGGTCCGTGAACCGCTGGAGCGCCGCCTTGTAGCGGGCGTTCTTCTCTTCGCCGAACGCCTTGTTGAACCCGAAGTTCAGCCGCAGCAGATCGGCGTCGATCCAGGCGGTCTTGTCGGCGTCGGCCTGGTGGAACCGGAGCAGGCTCTGGTACAGTCGGATCGCCTTGAGCGTCACGGACGATTCGTCGCCGCGGGGCAGTTCCCAGCCCAGGAACTCGTCGGCGGGCGCGAAGATCGGGCTGGCGGCCAGCAGGTCGAAGGCGTCTTCGGCCTTGGCGCCGGCCTGTTCGCCGGCGGCGTAGAACTCGAGCGCATTGTGCGCCAGGAAATCGAACATCGTCGGCCGGTAGCTGTCGGGGACGGAGCCTTTCTGCAACAGCTCGTCGTACGCGGACACGGGAGTGGCTTTCAGCAGCGTTTCGCCTGCCAGGGCCTTGCTGAACTGCTTGTCGATCTCGGCCAGGATTCGCGGCAAGTCCCAGGTGGTGAAGTCGTCGCCGGGCGACTGGGCGGTGGCCGTTCGCTGCAGGAACCGCCAGCGGTTCTGCTGGAAGTAGTGCCAGTACCAGTTGGCCAGGATCGCCTCGAGGACAGGGACCATTTCCTGGGGCGCCTTGGCGATCTCCGCTTTCATGCGGACGATCTTTTCCTCCGGCTTGTTGCCTTCGACGGAGCCTTCCAGGGCAATCTTCTTGGCGATCGCCTTGAGCGCTTCGGCGTAAGCCTTGTCCTGCATCGCTCCGGCGATGATCGGCTCCAGGTGCTCGATGGCCGTCTTTGGCAGGCCTTTGCCGACGGCTTCGTCGACCTTCTTCCACTGCTCGTCCCGCGAACCGGCCCAAGCCGGCACGGCGAACCACAACACCAACCAAGCGGCAAAACCACGCATCGCCATCCTCCTGTCTTGCGGACCTTCTCTTCGCGCCGCCATTATAGACGATGCGATCCCTACCAGGGTTTTGTTTTCCGCAAGTCTGGCCCGGTTTCTGCTCAACTATTTCGTTGACGTCTGCGCTGTCCCATCCCAAGATTCCGTAGACCCGTCGCTGCACCGAACCAAAACGCCCATTTGTCGGTGGATCAATCGTCGCCGTGAGATTACCCAGACCCAGCCGGGGTCCGGACGCCGCCGCTGTCCGGGCCCGACTTCTGCGTTTCGAGGTCCTCGAAGACCGCCGCTTGCTGTCGGCCTTGGCCGAGGAGCAGCATTTCGTCTACTTGCTGAACCTGGCGCGGCACGATCCGGCCGCCTACCAGCAGATCACCGCTCTGGCGGTGGACCTGTCCAGCGTCGCCCCGCGTCCTCCGCTGGCGGTGAACGAGCAACTGATGCAGTCGGCGGGCTTGCATGCGGACGAGATGGCGGAACATGACTATCTGGACCATCGCAGTCCGGTCACGGGCCTGTGGCCCAACCAGTTCGCACGCCAGCAGGGTTACCCGTTGCCGTCGGCGTGGGCGAACGACAACAACTACATCGAGTCGGTGGCGGCGGGCGATTGGTTCGACCGCGCGGACGTGCCGCTGGAAGCGCTGCTGGTCGACCAAGGCGTGCCGGGCGGCGAACACCGCCGTCATCTGTTGGGGGTGGATGCGTTCTACGCGGCGAACCGCGAGATTGGCGTGGGCTACGCCACGGCGATGGACTCGCTGTACGGCCACTACTGGACGGTGCACATCGCGCGCCAGGAGAACGCCGGCACCTTTCTGACCGGAGTGGTGTACGAAGACCTCGACCACAACGGCCGGTACGACCCGGGCGAAGGACTGCCGGACGTGACGGTTCAGGCCGACGGTTCCACCGCGCGGACCAACGCCGCGGGCGGTTATTCACTGGCCGTAGCCTCCCGTGGATCGACTCTGCTGGTTGCCTCCGGGCCCCGACTGGCCGTGCCCGTCACCGGCCGGGTCCTGGTGGCGGGCGCGAACGTCGAGGTGGACATCGTTTCCGGGGTCCGCGGCGTCTACCTGGATTTTGCCGGCCAGCCCACCTCGGCGTGGACGAATCCGCGCGAGCGCCGGGATGTCTCGGACAACGCCGTTGTCGACCCGCTGGACGCGCTGCAGGTGATCAACCAGCTGAACACGCGCGGCTCTCGCTCCCTGTCGCTACCCGATCTGGCCGCGCGGATTCAGCCGCCTCTGCTGGATGTGGATGGCGACGGCCAACTGCTGCCGCAGGACGCCCTGGTCGTGATCAATTACCTGAACCGAGTGAACGAGGCCGAGGGAGAACAGGTCGCGGGATCTGCGGAAATGGCGTACGCCTGGTTGCTTGGCTGGCCGGCCGAAGCCGTCATGGCCAGCGTGGGCGAGTCGCTCGAGTCGCTGGCCGCGGAATCGCGTGACGCCGGCTGTCCGCAGGGGGATTCTGCAGTCGGGCGGCCGCTGATAACTCGGCCAGTGGCGTGCGGAGAGAATAATGATTGCCTGGGTGGCTGCGGTCGAGTGCAGCGAGCCTACAGTCCGCGGGGACTCCGGGGACTCCGGGGGCTCGCTGGGCTCGACCCCGGCCACCCTTCCCTGGCTTGTTCTCTTTACTCAGAGGAGACTCGAATCCGGATCGCCGATTTTTCGCAGGTATTCGGCCAGGCGGCATTGCAGGTCGATCAAGTTCTGCCACTGGCAAGCGTCCAGTGAAACGCGATCTCCCTTTTCCTCGCGCGCGCATTCGATCAGGTGCCGCAAGTTGATTGTCAAATACTCGATGACCTCGGACAGCTGGGCGGCCTGTCCCGGGCTGAGCCGCTCGGGCAGGGCCGGCGGCTGCAACTCAAAGAACATCGCCTGGATGCTGTCCTGGTCTCTCCACGGCACGTCGGATTCCGCGGCGGGAATCTCCTCCAGCAGCGGCGACTTCGGACGCCGCGATTTCTGGCCGCGACCGCCGTTGCACAGATCCCGCAACCGCTGGGAGATCTGCTCCCGCGTGCCGAAGACCATCACCGTGCGGCCGACTTGGACGACGTCCCCAAAGCGCAGATTGCGCAACTGGACGTCCTCCCCGTTCACCCGGGTCCCGTTGGTGCTCTCCAGGTCGGTCAGGACCACCTGGTCGTGGTCCATCTGGATCTTGGCGTGGTATCGGCTGACACGCTCATCGTTCAGTTGAATCGTGTTGCCTTCCTCGCGGCCGATCGTGACCGGAGGTTCCAGATTGGGATATGTGCGTCCGCGGTCAGCACCATCGAGAACGCGGAGAGTTAGCCGCGGCATGGAAGTCCGATGTCCCAGGGGGCGAAAAACCAAAGTTCGCACGAACACACCAAGGGCCTGCTTACGGGCAGCCTCAGATTTGCTTATAGCATCCTGCCAATTCCGGGGTCAAGATGCGGAGGCACTTTTCACCGAGCCTCCGCACCGGCTGGCAGACGCACGGGGCCGGCCACCGGTGTTAGTATACCACGCGGCTGGCAGGAAAGACATGACCGGCGACTCGCCGCAGCAACGCCTACCGCTTTTTCATCGTCACGCCGAGTCCGGCCCCATCCATCAGCAGGAAGGAGGTGTCAAAGTCCGGGTTCTTGGTGATCGCATCCAGATAGCGAGGATCCGGAGTCGGGTAGACCATGTTGTGGGCGATGATCAGACCGCCGGGCCGGATCTTCGGAATCAGCTTCTCCAGGTAGTCCAGGTAGCCCTCCTTGTCGGCGTCCAAGAACAGGATGTCGATCGGACCTTCGATGTTCTTGACCGTCTCGTGGGCGTCCCCCAAGACAATGGTGATCAGACCGTCGACGCCGGCTTTCTTGAAGTTCTCAGCGGCGACTTGGGCCCGGCCCGGGTCGATGTCGTGCGTCAGCAGCTTGCCGCCCGTCTTGCGCAGCGCCAGCGCGAACCAGAGGCCCGACTCGCCGGTTGACGTGCCGATTTCGACGACCAGTTTGGCCCCGGTGGATTCCGTCAGCAGACGCAGCAACCGGCCGTCGGATTCGGAAACGTTGGCGTACCGCTGGCCCTCGCGGGCCTGCTGCAGCGAATCCAGAATCTTCTTCTCGTCGTCATCCTTGGCCAGCGGCAGGTTGGCCACCGGGGTGCGCGACTCGGCGCCGGGACCCGACCGGCGCGGCTTGTCCGGGCGCTGCGCCCAGAGGTTAGCCGACAGCAGCGTGCAGACAACCAGAACCGAGGCAGCGAAAGCCAATCGCTTCATGAATGGACTCCTTAGTTGAGGCGGGAAGTCAGGACACTTGTCCGGCCGATTATATCGGAGACGCGGGCTGCTGCGCAGATGGCGCATGGCAACCCGAAGCGTCAGCGAGGATCCGCGTTGATTCCTCGCTCACGCTTCGGGTTACGATGTGACGCTTCGGGTTACGATGCGTCCCACCCCTGATCCCGGCCGCAGGACGGGCAGGCAACCTATCCGACGCGGTGCTTCTGCCGTATAGTGGAGGTCCTTGACCTTTAGCGACTTTCCTCCGACCAGTCCCCCTCAGCGGGGAATTCGTGCGGGGGCCAGCGACCAGGCTCGAAGGGAACCGCGTGTGAAAGTAGTGATGGCGGAGAAACCGTCGGTGGCCCGCGAGATCGCCGATTTCCTGGGCGCCAAGTCGCGGCGGGAGGGCTACCTGGAGGGCAACGGCTACCAGGTGACTTGGGCGTTCGGGCACCTGGTCACGCTCAAGGAACCCGACGAATACGATCCGGCACTGAAGAAATGGTCGCTGGAGCGGCTGCCGTTCATCCCCCAGCCGTTTGAGCTGAAGCTGGTCCCGGAGAAGCACACTCGTGCGCAATTCGCGGTGGTCAAGCAGCTGTTTCGCGCGGCCAGCGAGATCATCTGTGCGACGGATGCCGGCCGCGAAGGGGAGTTGATTTTCCGCTACGTCCTGACGATGACCGGCTGCGAGCGGAAACCGGTCCGCCGGCTGTGGCTCAGCTCGCTGACCCAGCGGGCGATCGGCGATGCATTCCGGCAACTGAAGCCGGCCAGCGAGTACGACCACCTGTACGCGGCGGCCAAGTGCCGCAGCGAAGCCGATTGGATTGTGGGTCTGAACGGGACGCGGAACTACACCGTCCGGTTCGGCGCCGATGGCATCCTGTGGAGCGTGGGCCGCGTCCAGACGCCCGTGCTGGCCCTGATTGTCCAGCGGGACGACGAGATCCGCACGTTCCAGCCGGAACCGTTCTGGGAATTGCTGACGCGGTACCGCCAGACGCTGTTCCGGTTCGCCGGCGAGCGGTTCAAGGACGAGGCCGCGGCTCAGCAACTGCTCGCCCAAGTGCTCGGCCAGCCGCTGGTCGTCACCAAGATCGATCGCAAGCAGGAACGCTCGCAGCCGCCGCAACTGTACGACTTGACGGAACTCCAGCGGGACATGAACCGCCGCTACGGACTGTCCGCCGCCGACACGCTGGCGGCCGCGCAGACGCTGTACGAGAAGAAACTGATCACGTACCCGCGGACCGACTCGCGCTACCTAGGCAGCGACATGAAGCGGGAGATCCCCGAGATCCTCCGCAGCCTGCAAGCCATCCGCGCCGAGGATATCGAGCGGCTGGATCTGGCAGCCCTGCGGTTTACCGGCCGGATCATCGACGATCGCAAGGTCAGCGATCATCACGCCATCATCCCGACCGGCAGCCTGCCCGGCACGCTGGGCTCGGCCGAGCAGAAGGTCTTCGAGGCCGTCGTCACACGCTTGATCGCGGCGTTCTATCCGCCGTGCGAAAAAGAGGTGACCACGGTCCACGCGATCTCCAACCAGGTGCCGTTCCGCGCCAAGGGCTATCGCGTGCTCGATCCCGGCTGGACGGCGTTATATCCTCGCGGCAAGCAGGAACAGGAGCACGGCGAGGACGACGATTCGCAAACGCTGCCCCCGTTCAAGCCCGGCGAACGCGGACCGCACGAGCCGTCGGTCAAACGGGGCGAGACGACGCCGCCCAAGCCGTATACCGAGAACACGCTGCTGGGCGCGATGGAAACGGCCGGCAAGCTGGTGGACGACGAGCAGCTGCGCGAACTGCTGAAGGAAAAGGGACTCGGCACGCCCGCCACCCGGGCCGCCATCATCGAAACGCTGCTGAAACGCAACTACATCGAGCGGCAGAAGAAGACGCTGACCGCCACCGACCTGGGCCGCTACCTGATCGCGGTGGTCGAAAACGCCGAGTTGAAATCGCCCGAGTTGACCGGCCAGTGGGAAGGCAAGCTCCGCCAGATCGAAGCGGGCCGGCTCGATCCCCGGCTGTTCATGGCGGAGATCGCCGAGTACACGCGGCGGATCGTGGCCCGCGCCGATGGCGACGCGGTGGATGATTCTCAATTCGGCGCCTGTCCGCGGTGCGGCAAGCCGGTGATTCAGGGCAAGCGCGGGTTCGGCTGTTCCGGCTGGCGCGACGGCTGCTCGTTCGTGATCTGGCCGCAGTACAAGGACCAGACGCTGAGCGTGGAGGACATCCGGCAACTGCTGCAGCTGCGCGTCCTACGGCGACCGCTGCGGATCGAAGGCGGTCCCGAAGTGATGCTGACCCTGACCGCCTCGGGCCAGCTGGGCGAAATTCCGCTGCCCCACAAGTCGCAGCAGACGGGCGGCCGGCGGCAGCGGTCGGCCCAGAAGTCCTTCCGCGGCCGCTCGAAGTCCGGCCGCGGCCGGGCCACGCCCGAACACGCCCCGGAGCCGGGCGAGGATGCCGCGCCGGGGTCCGCCGGGTCCGCCGCGCTGGGCAAGTGCCCCGTCTGCGGCGCCCCGGTCGTCGAGCGGCCCAAGTCGTTCAGCTGCAGCGGCGGCCAATGCCGGTTCGTGATCTGGAAGACGATCGCCGGCAAGCGGATCACCGCCCGGACCGCCAAGACGCTGCTGGACCGCGGCCAGACCGCGCGGCTGGAAGGTTTTCAATCCAAAGCCGGCAAACCGTTCTCGGCGGTCTTGAAGGTCATCGACGGGCAGGTGAAGTTTGTGTTCGACCAGCCGTAGGCGTGTTACCACGGATTGTGTTCCCTCCCGGACCGTTGCTCACCCCGCGGGTGTGGAGTAGGATACGAGAGACGCAGGTCACGAGCCAACCGCGTTGGAGTCCACGCTTTAGCGTGCCCGGCCGGACGCAGTCCGGCC
>CAIYOB010000357.1 GCA_903927685.1 uncultured Planctomycetaceae bacterium | reverse complement strand
CGGTGCTCAACGCCTTTCGGCATCCAAGGAATCCGCACAGGCCCGCCATCGTCTTAGCCGTGTGGCACTCACTGGTGCTCAACGCCTTTCGGCATCCAAGGAATCCGCACTGCACCCATCCCAACCCAGCCGCGGGAAAGGAGTTCCGGGCGGCGATTTCCAGCATATCGCGCAATCCGCTGGCGAGACAGATGTGGGGCTGCGTTTTGCCGCGGGCGGGCAATGGTATGCTCGGACACAACCACTTGTCGTGCCCCATCTTGTGCCTTTTTCCGCCGTGAATCATGGATCGGCTACCGTCGGACCCCGCCGCAACCCGTGCTGTGGCCGCAGGTTGGACATGGGGCGCAGGGAGCCGTTCGCCACCAGACAGCGGTCCATGAGCGATTCGCGATGCTGTGCCCAGACAAACTGTCCGCTGCCGATGGTCCACGGACCGCTCGTCATACAATCTTGAACGTCGGTGGTTTCTCCGCCCAGCTCGACTGGTCCCCCGTCGAATGCGCCGGCACCTTGGCGGCGCACTCGTTGCACAGGGGCATGACCAGCAAGTCGTCCTCCGCCGCCATGATCTGGTTCAATTCCCAATGCAGTTTCTCCAAGCTCAACTCGTCCAAGCGGCAGCGGAAGACGCTGTACTGCAAGCGCGTGCCGTAGCCCTCGAGCAACTTGGCCACCCTCCGCAATCGCTTGGGATCGCGCACATCGTAACTGATCAAGTGCCAGTGTCGTGTCGCCATCGGGTCACCTCAGTCTCATCTGCGCAAACAGGCCGGGACAGCCCGTCCATTCCTTTTCGAGCAGCCGGGCTTCCAATTCGACCAGCCTGGCATAGGTCATCGACTGGCCGGTGTGCGGGTGCCGATGCGATTCCTCCAGCCGTTGCTCGAACAACTGCAGGACCTTCTGGCGGCCCTGATCCGACAGCCAGACGTGGTCCGGGGTGATCTCGAAATCGGCCTCGCTGTCCCACTGCCCCCGGTTGACGCTGCCAATCAAGGGCATTTCCCACAGGCTGGTGCGGAACAACTCCATCACGTCCAGGACTAGCGGCGGTGCGGCCGTCCGCGGCTGGTGATAGAACCCGAAGGCCGGCTCGAGGCCCACTGCCAGCAGGCTCCGATGCACGATGCCTTGGACCAGGGCATATCCAAAGCTCAACAGACAGTTGAAACGGTCGCGAGGCGGGTGCTTGCTCCGGCCTTGGGGCCTCATTTCCGCCGGAGCCTGGTCGGACAGCAGCCACGGCACCGTGGCGAAGTAGGCTTTGGCGGCGAGTCCTTCCAGTCCCAGCAGCGAGGCCGGACTGCCGGCCGACGCGACGCCTCGCAACGCTTCGCGGATCCGGTCGACTTCGCCCTGGCAAGCCGCCCGCAGCCGCTCGTCGCCGCGCGTGGCGCGCAGCAGATACCGCAGCTGCGTTTCGACTTTGGCCTGCACCAGCTGCCGGGCCAATCGCAGTCGCAGCGCCGGGTCGGCCAAGGCCGCGTACTGGCGGATCCGCTGCTGGACGCGGCCCGGGGAAGCCGTCGTGCCCGCGGCGAACCGGCCGCCTCCGGTCATCCACTGGACGGCCACCCCGTGGTAGGCACACAGATGGATCGCCTGTGTCGTCATCTGGCCATAACAGACTGGCCGTCATGCACAGCACAGGCACGTCGAAGTTTTGCAGGAACTGCCTTAACGCGGAGAACAATGCCCGGTCGAAACTGTGGACTTCATCAACCACAATCACGGCATCAACGAGTAACGGCAACAGGCACGTAGCGGCATAGCCATGCTGAAGAAACGCGAGGAATTGATCGACAGTGGCCGCGAAGATCTGTTTAGACCATGCGCCGAGGGCAAACAATCGTCCATCGACGGAAAAGTCCTTTTCCCGACGTGGGTCGGCGTCATCGTTTGGATTCCCGAACAAATCTTGCAGCTCGTATTCCGCAGTGCCATGCATCAGGGCAGCCTCGCTCTCCGGGGCCCAGGAGACGTAGTCCCGGAATCCTTCCGTGGCCGTGGCCCGTGTGGGATACAGGAAGATCACCCGCGAAACGCCGTCGCCGCACTGCTCGGCAATCCAGCGCCAGGCCGCCAGCGTCTTTCCCGAGCCACAAGGTGCGAGCAACAGGGTGCGTTGCGGCTTCGTTGCACAGACCTCCTGAAACTCGTTCCACCCGCCGCGGCCGTTACAATCTTCCCAACGTTGCGCCGACCGCAGTTGGTCGAGACGCGGCGCGATCACTCGCTCCCAGATG
>CAIYOB010000356.1 GCA_903927685.1 uncultured Planctomycetaceae bacterium | reverse complement strand
TGGACGCATACGCCAGGATCTTCATCCCCCGCTGGTGAACCAGGCCCACGAACCGTCGGAAGCCGTCGGGATTGAGCGCCGTCAGCTTGTGGCCCCCGCACAGCCGCAACTGGTCGTTCCAGTCGTCCATGACTTGGATCAGCTGGATGCCCTGGTCCTTCAGCCGATCCAATTCCCGCTCGTCGTACTCGTCGGGATCGTACGGTTTGCGGCACGGATACTCGCCCAGGTTGTACACGCACTGCGCCGGCAGATAGTTGGTGACCAGGTGCTTGCGCAGGCACGTCCGGATCGAACTTTGACAAACGCCGATGTTCTGCAGCCGCCGCCGATGATCCTCGGCGGTGTAGCTGTTCAGGACCGCGGCGGGTTGCGAGGAATCGGTCCGAGCAGAGCTGTTGGCAACCGCCCGTCCCGGTGGCGTAGAAACGGAAACAGCCGCAGCCACGGCGGCGGTCTGGACGCCGGATTTTAGGAACGCACGTCGATGCATAGCTTCCTCTCGGATTCAGGAACGCCCCCCGTTCCGCTTCTTCTTCACTTTGGCGGGCGTCTCGGTAGACGACTTGGGCAACTCGGGCTTCTGCAGGGTCGGCTCGCCCGTCAACCAGCCCAGCGAGGCCAGGAACTTGTCGGTCTCGATCAGCGTGACGGTCTTCCACGGATCCTTGTTGAAGAACCCGTGCGGCTGGCCGTCGTAATAGAACGCTTCACAGCGGACTTTGGCGGCGGTCATGTTGGCCTGGAACCGTGCGACGACGTCGACGGCGATCAGCGCGTCGTTGCGGCCCAGGAACACGATGGCGGGCGGATCGTCCGAGGTGATATTGTGAGCGGGCGAGAATTCCCGGTAACGGTCGCCGACTCGCTGCTGGCCCCAGCCTCTCTCCGGGCCGTTGTCGAAGACCGGATTGAACAGGACCAGCGCGTTGGCCTTGGGCGAGACCTGCAAGTCATCCTGCGGGTCGTCCAGGCCGTTGACCAGGCCCACGAACGCGGCCAGATGCCCGCCCGCCGAGCCGCCGCCCGCGCCGATCCGCTGCGGGTCGACGCCCAGTTCCGCGGCATGCGACCGCACCCACCGCATCGCCGACTTGGCATCCTGGACGCACTGCAGCGGCGGACCGGGGACGTCCCTCACCAGTCGATACTCGACTTGGATGCAGACCATCCCGCGCTGCGCCAGATACGTAGACTGGTCGTTGAACTGAGTCGGCGCACCGCCCACCCAGCCGCCGCCGTGAAACAAGACCAGCGTCGGACGCTGGTCCGTGGCCTGCCAATCCCCGGGTTTCACGACGTACAATCGCAGTTCCCGCTCGCCCACTTTCTTGTAGACGTGCATCTGGCCGACGGGCGGTTCGGCCGCTTGGCACCATGCGCCCGGCACGTAACTCAAGACGAGCACCAATAGCCAGAGGCTGCCGGTCCCCTGTCGGTACGCGAGAGGGCATGCGTTGGATGGTCTGTGTCTGGTCATGGATTTCGCCATCTGAGTGAGTTTTCTCGTTCCATCGGACCGGCTCACGATTATCGACATCGCGGTCGCGCCGGTCCATCGGGGTACAACCTGGTTAGCATCGTTCGAGAAACAAGTGTCGTCTTTCGCTCCGCGAAAGAACGTTCTTTCGCGGAGCGAAAGGCGACGATCTGACGCCCCTCACCCCACCCCTCCCCGGAGTACCGGGGCGAGGGAGTTATTTCGTGAGCGTTGCTAT
>CAIYOB010000355.1 GCA_903927685.1 uncultured Planctomycetaceae bacterium | reverse complement strand
GCCAACTGAACGACCGTTGGGGCACGGCTCTGCGGGGTGGCATCGCGACGCGCCCGACCTCGGGGCTGATGCGGCTGGGCGAGTTCGCACGGGTGCATCGAGGAATCGCGACGGGCGCGAACGACTTCTTCGTGATGGAACTCGGCGAAGCCCGGGCCTTGGGCTTGCAGGACTTTGCCCGACCGGTTGTGACCGCGGCCAAACAGATCATTCATTCGGGCGGCAGCCTTGACGGCCGCGGCTGCAAGGTCCTCATCTTGCTGCCGAAATCGCTCGCCGGATTGAGCCCCGTCCAGCGGCGTGCCGTGGACGCCTACCTCAAACAAGGAACTCAGCAGGGCGTCCCGCAACGCTACCTTTGTCGGCATCGGAGCCCTTGGTGGTACCTCGGCGAGCCGAATCCGCCGCAGATCATTGCGTCGTACATGGCCCGGCGGCCGCCCGCCTTTGCCTTGAATCCCCAGGGCTTGCTTATCCTGAACATCGCGCATGGCATCTTTCCGCACCACCGGGCGGAAGACGGGACTTTGGCGCAACTCGTCGGCATGCTCAACGCCCAAGCGAAGACATTCGTCGGCAACGGGCGCCGGTATCAAGGGGGATTGGAGAAGTTTGAGCCACGGGAAATGGAGGACCTGCTCATTCCGCCTCTTCCAGGGAGCAACGCATGAAGGTCGAGTTGCCCGAGACGTATCAGGCGGAAGACCTTGAGGAGCAGGCGAGAACAGCGCTGGGCTCGTTTGTCGAACAGCGGCTAAGAGAAGGCACCGCGCCCTATCAGGCCGCGTTCCAGGAATCGCGGCAGATGGTCCGGCGTCTGTTTGAAGCCACCGACAACCTGCGATCGCTGACGCCCGAGGTCGTTCAAGCGTCACCGTGGCTCATGGAGCCCGCCCGTTACCTCGGCGGACCACCGCTCAGCCAGGATGACTTGGATACGCTCGCCGGCGGCAAAATCGTAGGCCGCAAGAACCTCGATGCGGTTGCCGCTCGGCAAGCCATCGACGCCGTGATGGCTTTCCTGGATCCGTTTCGCTGTCCCTGGCTGGCCGAAGATCACAGCCCGACGAAATCGCAGATCGAAGCGGCTATCGACTGGACGGCAAGCCTCTGGGCCGTCGAACGCTGCAAGACCTCGCGACGTGGCGAATCCAGTGCGCGGCAGGAACGAGCCGTGGCGGCGCTGTTTCGGCGCTGCGGTCTGAACGAGATGAAGGGGCTGAAAAGAATCAAGTCGCTGGATGAACTGCCGAGAAACCACTTCACGCGCGAGGTGATTCTGGGAAACGCTAAGGCGGACCTCGCCGTGCGGCTCGCGGAAGGACGGCTCCTGGCTGTGGAATGTAAGGTTTCGAACAGCGCCCTGAATAGTGTCAAACGCTTGAACCGGGAAACCGTCGGTAAGGCGGACGCGTGGCGGACGGTGTACGGACAGCAGGTGATCACCGTTGCGGTGTTGGCGGGGGTCTTTAAGGTCTCCAATCTGGTCGATGCGCAGCGCGAGGGGGTCTTTATCATCTGGGATCACGATTTGTCGCCACTGGAAGCCTTTGTGCGCCGCACGACCGAAGGTG
>CAIYOB010000354.1 GCA_903927685.1 uncultured Planctomycetaceae bacterium | reverse complement strand
TTCTGGCAGCCCTCCTGACGTTTCCCTGGCCCTGCCGCGTGACCGCCCCGTGGGTCGTCGAGGCGGACGGAGCCCGGCACGTGTTCGTGTCCGTCGCCGGGCGGTTGGCGGCGACGACCGCACCCGGCACACGGGTCGCCGCCGGGCAGTCGCTGGCACGGTTGGAAGATCCCGATCTGGCTCGCGAGTTGATCCGTTTGTCGGGTCAGCGGGAGGAGTGGGGACGGCGACTCAAGAGCTTGGAAGCCCGCCAGGCGGTTTCCTCCGCGGCGGCCGTCCAGATCCCCGCGACGCGCGAATCGCTGGCGGACTTGGAGCGCCGCTGGCAGGAACGATCGCAGGACGCCCAACGGTTGACCTTGACCGCTCCGATCGCCGGCGTGGTCTTGCCGCCGCCCCGCGTGCCGGAGTCCGACGATGAACAGGCCCTGCCCACCTGGTCGGGAACGCCGCTGGACGAGCAGAATCTCGGCGGCTGGCTGGACTCGGGAACGCTGTTGTGCCAGGTCGGCGATCCGGCGCGGTTCCGCGCGGTGCTGACGATTGACCAGGCGGACATCGAGTCCGTCCGCCCGGGGCAGCGTGTCTGGCTGCAGCCGAACCAGTTGCCCGGGATGTGGCTGGCAGGTTCGATTACCGAGATTGCCCAGCTGGATGAGGACGCTTCGTCCGAGCGATTTGAACGTCCAGCGGATTCGGCGGGCAAGTCGACTGGCGGGGGGCAAGCCACAGCCGTGCGCTACCAGGCGCTGGCTCAGCTGGACGATGGCGACCAGCGTCTGCTGTTGCGGACCGCCGGCCGGGCGCGGATTGTCGTCAGTCCGCAGCCGGTCTGGCGGCGCGTGTTTCGATACTTGGCCAGAACGTTTTCACTGCCGTTGTGAAGGCATTCGGGGCACTGCGAACGCTGCTGCAACAAACGGAGGCGGCGTCCGACTTTCGCGAGGCTGCCACGTCGGTAGCCCCCTTCGTCGTGCCTGCGATGACCACGGGGCAAGTCCTCTTGAATGCCCCATCCGACCCTCCGCTCCGCACCAGCCACCGACCGGCGGCATCCTGCGCTCCGATGGGTCCAGTCATCGAGTGCCAGAAACGGTGGTTTTTCGACACGTCTCGCAATACGTAAGAGTTGATGGGACAGCAGGTCGAATGGACGCTCGAAATCAGCGATCGGTGTCAAAGCCGAGCGTCCGCTGCATTGCGATGTGCGCCGTTTTCTTCGGGCACAGAGCTTCGCCTTGTTGCCCCGAGTATAGCCGCAGATCACCTTGTTCTCCTCAGAATCGGAACCCGAAAAGCCCGCCGTCTTCCTTCGCGTCTGTGAGCACAACGGGGAGAACGTGGTCATGAACGTCGAAACCTCCCGTGGTTTCCTTGAACGCGTCGTCTTCGTTCATGGTGACGATGTATTGGAAACCGAGTTCTTCAGCTGTTTCTGCTCCGACCTTGAGGGCGCTGACAACTTGACGGCCGTCCACCCCATCGAAGAGATGGCTGTCGTGGACGAGGAAGCTGGGGCCGACGCCGCGTTTGGCGCAGAGACGCATGAGCATCATGTCGAAGCAGAAAATCTGCATGTTCCTGATGCCCTTGCTGCGGGAACCTTGCATCGGGAACTGGAATTGGGGGCCGTTGGACGTTTCGTCCACGGTCATGCTGCCCGCTGATTCGTACAGGCGCTTGGAGGTTTCCTCGAAGGCGAGGATGGCCTCGGAGAGACGTTCCTTTTGCTCCGCGAAGTCCCGACGGAGGCGGAGTGTAAGGCGGTTGCGCTCGATATCCAGTTCGTTCTTGGTGCCTTCGAGTTGCTCGGCGGCGGCGAATCGCTGGCGCAGTGATTCCACTTCGGCTTCTTTGCGGGCCGTTTCCGCTTGGAGCTTGGAGAACTGGTCGAGAGCGCCATGACTCTTGAGAAGGTTCATCACCTCGGCGCGGCGTTCGTCGAGACGTTGTTTTTCCGACTCCCGCACAGTGATGCGCTGTTTGGCGGCTTCGAGTTCGCCGGCAAGATAGTCGCGGCGGTTGCGGATGACGGATTCGTGGAAGGATCGCACTTCGTCGTAGCGTTTGATGGCGAGTCCGGGCAGGGAGACTCCCGCCTCGGCATAGATACTTTCCAATTCATCGATGGGTGGCGGGGCTTCTGACCGCAGGGCGGCTTCCAAGTCTCGGATGGACCCAGCATCGATGACATTGGCGTTTGAGAGGTCATTGATCTGATGGGTGAGTTGGTCTGCCTCGGACTCAAGTTCGGCGTATTGGGGCAGAACGCGGAAATCGGCCAGCTGACTCTGCATTTCTTTGAGACGGGCCTCGGCGACGGTGACTTGGGTGCGCAGGTCGGACGCTTTGCCGATGATGCTGCCAAAGGCACCGGCTCCCGCTGCCTTTCTTAGTTCGACCAGGGTCTTCTCGCGGTCGCGAACCTTCTGCCACTCGCTGGCGATCTGCCAATCGAGACCAAGGAGGTAGAGCAGGGCCACTTGGTACTCGCCCGCTTGCTGCATGGTGGCGTGCTTTTCCGGAGTAGTGAAGGCCCCGCTATGTTGGCGGCGCACGAAGTAAGCGAAAAGCGAGCGCAAGGTTGGCGCGCGGCCCTCGTTATCGGGAAGATCATGCAGTCCGAACATCTTTTCACCGAGCAATGTCGTCCACTCGGTGTTGGATAGGCGGGTCTTGCCGTTCGGAAAACTGGCCCCTTCGACATGCAGTTTCGATTTGTCCTTGCCGGAACGCTCCGCTGTAACCCTTTCCCCGCCGAGATCAAGGGTGATACCGAAGGTTTCATTGACGAGCGCTTCGGAGCGGAAAAGGGAATCCTTTCCG
>CAIYOB010000353.1 GCA_903927685.1 uncultured Planctomycetaceae bacterium | reverse complement strand
TGCACGTCGGCGCTCCCTACCAGTTCCGCCTGAGCATCGTTCCGATCCGCGACCTGGACGGCCCGGCGCTGGAGACCCTCAGCCGCAGCCGGCAGCTGTACCTGACCCGGATCGAAATGCAGACGATCCAAGAACATTTCCGGCAGTTGGGCCGCGACCCGACGGATATCGAGTTGGAGTCCGTGGCCCAGACCTGGAGCGAGCATTGCAGCCACAAGACCTTGGCGGGACGGATCGCCTATCGCGATCCGGGCGGTTCGCGGCGGTTCGAGAACATGCTCAAGGAGACGATCTTCGCCGCCACCCAGCAGATCCGCCGTGACTTGGGCGCGGACGACTGGTGCGTCAGCGTCTTCAAGGACAACGCCGGCGTGGTCCGGTTTGACGACCGGTACAACGTGGTGTTCAAGGTCGAAACGCACAATCATCCGTCGGCCCTGGAGCCCTACGGCGGCGCCAACACGGGCATCGGCGGCGTGATTCGCGACCCGCTGGGCACGGGGATGGGTGCCAAGCCCGTCTGCAACACGGACGTGTTCTGCTTTGCCCCGCCCCAGACCAAGCCCGAAGACCTGCCTCCCGGCGTCCTGCACCCGCGCCGCGTGATGAAGGGCGTGGTGTCCGGCGTCCGCGACTATGGCAATCGCATGGGGATTCCGACCGTCAACGGCGCGGTCTATTTCGATCCCCGCTACCTGGGCAACCCACTGGTGTACTGCGGCACGGTCGGGATTCTGCCCTGCGACAAGAGTTTCAAGGAGCCGCGGGCCGGCGACTGGATCGTGGCGATCGGCGGGCGCACGGGGCGGGACGGAATCCACGGCGCGACGTTCAGTTCGGCCGAGTTGACCAGCGACAGCGAGACCGTCTCTGGCGGTGCGGTGCAGATCGGCAACGCGATCACCGAAAAAATGCTGCAGGATGTCCTGCTCGCCGCCCGCGAACGCGGCTTGTACCACGCGGTGACCGACTGTGGCGCAGGCGGGTTTTCCAGTGCCGTCGGCGAAATGGGCGAGCACATCGGGGCCGAAGTGTGGCTGGAGAAAGCCCCGCTGAAGTACGAGGGCTTGTCCTATACCGAGATCTGGATCTCGGAAGCCCAAGAGCGGATGGTCCTCTCGGTTTCGGACGAGCAGTGGCCCGAGTTCGCCGCGCTGTGCAAGTCGGAGGACGTCGAGGCCACGATCATCGGCAAGTTCGTGCCGACGGGCAGGCTGGAACTGAAATACGCTGGCCACGTGGTGGCCGATTTGAGCATGAGGTTCCTGCACGACGGACGCCCTCCGATCGTGCGCGAAGCCGTGTACGAGCCGCCCGCAGTCCAGCCGCTGGCCGGTCGCGACGGCCCCTGGCAGCCGTCCGGCGTTTCGGGGCGCGATTGGTCCGGCACTCTGCGGCAGATCCTCGGTTCGCTGAACGTCGCCAGCAAGGAGTGGGTGATCCGCCAGTACGACCATGAAGTCCAGGCGGGCAGCGTGGTCAAGCCGCTGGTGGGTGTCCAGAACGACGGCCCGGGGGACGCGGCCGTACTGCGGCCGCTGCTGTCGTCGCGGCGCGGCCTGGTGCTGGCCTGCGGGATGAATCCCCGGTACGGCGATTTCGACACGTATCACATGGCGGCCAGCGCGATCGACGAAGCGATTCGCAACTGCGTGGCGGTGGGGGCCGATCCGCGGCGGATCGCAATCCTGGACAATTTCTGCTGGGGCTATACGGACCGGCCGGAAACGCTCGGCTCGCTGGTCCGTGCCGCCCTGGCGTGCTACGACCTGGCCGTGGTGCTGCAGACGCCGTTCATCAGCGGCAAGGACAGCCTGAACAACGAGTTCAGCTACCACGATGCCGACGGGCGCAAGCGGACGATTTCGATTCCGCCGTCCCTGCTGATCAGCGCCATGGGCCAGGTCGACGACGTCAGCCGCTGCGTGACGATGGACGCCAAGGAAGCGGGCAACCTGGTTTACCTGGTCGGGACGACGAAAGCGGAACTGGGCGGCTCGCACCTGAGCTTGGTGGAAGGCTTGTCCGGCGGCCAGGTGCCCACGGTCGACGTGGCCTTGGCCAAGCGGACCTTTGCGGCCGTGCACGCGGCGATCGTGGCGGGCGCCGTCCGCGCCTGCCACGATTTGAGCGAAGGCGGTCTGGCCGTCGCGGCCGCCGAGATGGCCTTTGCGGGCGGATTCGGGATCTCGTTGCGGCTGGCGGACGTGCCGCGGGACTTGGCGGCGACGGTCGCCCATGCCGGCGCCGGACTCGATGCGTATCTGTTGTTTTCGGAATCGAACACAAGATTCCTGTGCGAAGTGCCGCCGGAGGCTCAGTCGCGGTTCGAGCAGGCGCTGGACGGCGTGCCGCACGCCGCCGTCGGCCGGATCGAATCCGGTTCCCGACTGCAGATTGCCGGCACGGACGCGGCGGGGTCGCCGGTCGTGGATGCGGAACTTGCGGACTTGAAGGAAGCGTGGCAAAAGCCGCTGCGCTGGTGAGGATACCGATGGCCAAACCCCGAGTGTTGGTGCTGCGGGCGCCGGGAACGAACTGCGACCAGGAGACGGCTTACGCCTTTGTCCAGGCGGGAGGGATTGCCGACGTCCAGCACGTCAATCGGCTGTTGGAGAACCCGCGTTTGGCGCGGGACTACCAGATCCTGTGCGTGCCCGGCGGCTTCAGCTACGGCGACGACGTGGCGGCTGGCCGGATTCTGGGCAACTTGTTCCAGCATCATTTGAACGAGGCGATGACCGAGTTCAAAGCGGCAGGAAAGCTGATCCTGGGGATCTGCAACGGCTTCCAGGTGCTGATCAAATCCGGCGTCCTGCTGGCCGACGACGCGCAGGGCGCTCCGGCCACGCTGTGCCTGAACGACTCGGGCCGCTACACGGACCGCTGGGTGCATCTGGCGGCCGAAGGCGACAAGTGCGTCTTTCTGCGAGGCATTCAGAAGCTGGAATTACCTGTCGCGCACGCCGAGGGGAAATTCGTGGCCCGCAACGAGGCCGAGTTGGACCGTTTGGCTCGCGGCGGCCAATTGGTGCTGCGCTACATCAACCCCGACGGCTCATCCGACGTGGCCTTCCCCGCCAACCCCAACGGTTCGCAAGCCAACGTGGCCGGGATCTGCGACCAGACGGGCCGCGTCCTGGGCTTGATGCCGCACCCCGAGCGGAATATCGATCCGACCCACCATCCCCAGTGGACCCGGCGGCGGAGCACCGCTCCCGGCGACGGTCTGCAGTTGTTCGTGAATGCCGTCAGCTACTTCGCCGCTTAGGCGACGAGTTGCAACGGAGCCGGCGGCGGCGAAAATGGCGTGGTCGGGCGAGGGCCAGGCGCCGAGCGTGCCATCGGCCCGGGATTGGGTCTTGGTATTGGAGCGCGTGAAATGAATCGACTGCACCGCGTCTGCCTGGCGCTGCTGGGCGCGTTCTCGGGAGCCGATCTGCTGCCGGCGGCCGATGGGCCGCTGTCGGGTAGCAAGCCGAACATCCTGGTCATCCTGACGGACGACCTCGGCTTCTCCGATCTTGGCTGCTACGGGTCGGAGATCGACACGCCGAACCTGGATCGACTGGCGGCCGGGGGCCTGCGGTTCAGCCAGTTCTATAATACTGCCAAGTGCCACTCGTCGCGGGTGAGCTTGCTGAGTGGACGCTGGTGCCGCCAGGCGGGCGACGAGAGCCTGCAGCGGGCGGTGACGATCCCCGAAGTGCTGGCGCCTGCCGGGTACTTTACCGCCATGGCCGGCAAGTGGCACCTCTCCCAGCAGCCGACCGACTTCGGCTTCCAGCGTTACTTCGGCCACCTGTCCGGCGCGTGCAACTACTACCGGGGCGATAAGACGTTTCGGTTGAACGGCCAACCCTGGCAGGTGCCGGGAACGGGGTTCTACACCACGGTCGCGAATGTGGACCATGCGCTGGATTTCCTCGGCGAAGCCCGCGCGGAGAAGAAGCCCTGGTTCCTGTACCTCGCCTTCAACGCGCCCCACGCGCCATTGCAGCCGCTGCAAGCCGACTACGAAAAGTACCTCGGCCGCTACGACGCCGGCTGGGATGCGATCCGCGCCGCGCGGGTTGCCAAGCAGCAGCAGCTCAATCTGTTCGGCCGCGCAGTCGAGCCCGCTCCGCGTCCCGAGCACATTCCCGCCTGGGCGGCGCTCGCTCCCGAAACACGGGCCTGGGAAGCGCGGCGGATGGCGGCGTACGCGGCGCTGATCGACCGCGTCGATCAGGAACTGGGCCGCCTGTTCGCCAACCTGCAGAACTGCCGGGAACTGGACAACACGCTCATCCTGTTCTTCTCCGACAACGGCGCGTGTCCCTACGACCGCGTCAGCACCGGCCGCGACCGCCAGCCGTACGAGCCGGACGTGACGTGGAGCGACAGCACGGGCTGGGCGTGGGCGCGAAACAGCCCGTTCCGCTACTACAAGCAGAACCAATTTGAAGGCGGCATCGCCACGCCGGCGATCGTCCATTGGCCGGCCGGACTGAAGACGCGGCCCGGAGCGATCGTGCATTCCCCCGCGCACCTGGTGGACGTCTTGCCGACGCTGGCAGCCGTCGCCGGCGTCGAGATCCCCAAATCCTGGCCGGGACGCGAGCCGACACCGCTGGCGGGCGTTTCGCTGCTGCCGATTCTCGCTGGCGGGACAATCGAGTCGCGGCCGCCGATCCATCTGCTGTTCGGCAGCGACCGAGGGCTGCGCGACGGCGACTGGAAACTGGTCAGTTTCAAGAGCCAGCCGTGGGAGTTGTACAACCTGGCAGCGGACCGTAGCGAGCTGCACAACCTGGCCTCCGCGCATCCCGATATCGTCGCCCGGATGGCAACGCAATGGCACGAGATGACCGCCCGGGTGTTGCAGGCCCCCGCCAAGGAACAGACGCCCGTTGCCGCGGTGGCCACGCCGCAGCGGCACCCTGAATGGTCCGTCTACACCGCCGGTGCGGACACCAGTTCCCGAACCGGGGCGGGCGGGAAGAAAAAGGCGGCAAGAAAAGCGGCACGCGACAAAACGCCAGCTGCCGACGGCTGATCGACGTCCGTGAGGGGATGGGCCTCCAGCAGATTCAGGGAGGCCAACAGATCGAAGACCGGATGAATCAAGAGTCCCCATCTGCTGGCCTCCCTGAATCTGCTGGAAATCCAAGCCCTGACGCGATCCCAGCAACATCGGCCAGCCTTCCAGAATCGGTGAGAGATCCGATCACCTGGGAGCATCGCGGACACATTCGAGCCGGAATACATTATCGAGGATCACTTCATCCCCGAAGATGACGCGGATCGCGGTCCGCCTCTTCGCAGCCGCTGTCGCAGGACGTATACTAGCGTACGGGACGGGGAATGTGTCAGCCGTTGGCGACAGGTTCATCGTCAGCCCCCAGCCCAGGTGCCCGAAGCATGAACGCCGACATCACCGCTGCAGAACTGGAAGCTTATCTGGACGAGGCGTTGGCCCCCGAACGGATGGCAGAAATCGAACGGGAGCTACGGGCCGATTCGGGACTGCTGCAGCGTTTGTCGCAGATCAACGCCCGCCGTGACTGCGGGGTCCACACGCTGGGCGAGATCTGGCGCCGGCATCACATCGGCGTTCCCACGCGGGAAGAGTTGGGCAGCTACCTGCTGGGCGTGCTGCCCAAGGAGCATGCGGCCTATATCCGGTTCCGCGTGGCGACGCTGAAGTGCCGCTATACGATGGCCAACCTGGACGACCTGCGGGCCCAGCAGAAGGAGGCCGAGACCCAGGTTTCCGCGCGGCGGCGGAAGTACTTTCAGTCCAGCGTCGGCCGGCTGCGCGAGTAGCTCACGCCAGCAGCCCGTCGATCACGTTCCCGTGGATATCCGTCAAGCGGAAATCGCGGCCCTGGAAACGGTACGTCAGCCGCTTGTGGTCGATCCCCAGGCAGCGCAAGACCGTAGCGTTCCAGTCGTGGACGTGCACCGGGTCCTGGACGATGTTATAACAGAAGTCGTCCGTCTCGCCGTAGGTGATCCCCGGCTTGAAGCCGCCGCCGGCCGCCCACAAGGTGAAGCAGCGGCCGTGATGGTCGCGGCCGTAGTTGTCCTTGGTCAGCGTCCCCTGGCTGTACACCGTGCGGCCGAACTCGCCGCCCCAGATCACCAGCGTGTCCTCCAGCAAGCCGCGCTCTTTCAGGTCTTTGACCAGCGCCGCAGTCGGCCGGTCGACGTCCTGGCACTGGCCGCGGATCTGCGTCGGCAGGTTGCCGTGCTGGTCCCAGCCGCGATGCATCAACTGGATGAACCGCACGCCGCGCTCCGCCATCCGCCGCGCCAGCAAGCAGTTGCGGGCGTAGCCGCCGTCGACGCCGCTGTCGTTAATCCCGTACATGTCGAGGATCCGCTGCGGCTCGTCCGACAAGTCGGTCAGGCCGGGCACCGAGGTCTGCATCCGGAAGGCCATCTCGTACTGGGCGATCCGCGTATTGATCTCTGGGTCCAGGGACTCCTGGGCGGCCAGCGCGTTCAGTTGGCTGACGCCGTCCAGCATCGCCCGCCGCGAAGCGGGCTCAACCCCCGGTGGGTTGGACAGGTACAACACCGGATCACCCGCACTGCGGAACCGGACGCCCTGGTGCTCGCTGGGCAAGAAACCGCTGCCCCAGAGCCGCGAGAAGATCGGTTGGTCGGTCTTGTTCCCGCTACCCTGCGAAATCATCACGATGAAGCACGGCAGGTCGTCGTTGTCGCTGCCCAGTCCGTAGCTGAGCCACGCGCCCAGGCTGGGCCGGCCCGGCTGCTGAGTTCCGGTCTGCAGAAACGTAATCGCCGGGTCGTGATTGATGGCCTCGGTATTCAGCGATTTGCAGATCGCCAAATCGTCGACGACCGTGGCCGTGTGCGGCAACAGTTCGCTGACCCAGGATCCGCACTGGCCATGCTGGGCGAACTTGAAGATCGGCGCGGCGCAGGGGAACGACTTCTGCCCGGAGGTCATCCCGGTGATCCGCTGTCCCATGCGGACGCTGGCCGGCAGCTCGGTGCCGTTCAGCTGCTGCAGGGCAGCTTTGTAGTCGAACAGGTCGATGTGCGAGGGTCCGCCCGACATGACCAGGTAGATCACGCGTTTCGCCTTGGGGGCGTAATGCGGCGCCGCGAGGATTCCGGCGCGGCCCCGGGCGGGCGAAGGAGCCGCCAGCAGGCTCGGATTCAGCAGCGAAGCCAGCGCCGCGGCGCCGATCCCCGTGGCCGCTCGCCCGAAGAACTGGCGGCGAGTCACTGTTTGCCGGTATTCTTGCCAGGGATGCATCGGAGACTCCCCTCCAGCTGAACCAATGGAAGCCGCTGGCGTGGCGGCGGAGTGCGCACGGGCCGCTCGGTGCCGCCAGCGACCGAAGATTCTAGCCGACCATCGCGTACCACTTCCACCCCCGTAGCGGCGAAAATGGCACCCTTGTCCCTCCTCACCCAAACGCTCGTACATGACCGCCGCCCGTCAGCCGACGTGCGCAAGCGGCGAACTGCGCAAGCGGAACCGTCTGTCCGGGGTTGCAGTCCGGGAGCTGACGCCGCGATAATCAGGGGCGTGTGAATCCAGGACCAACCGGGAGGCAAACATCATGAAGACCGCGACCATTGCGTTGTCCCTGTTCTGGCTGCCTGTGGCAGCCTTGGCCCAGACCTTGCCCCAGGGCGATCTCGCCCGCATGGAAACGCTGTTCCGCGAGTTGCCGATGGAGGCCAAGCGGCTGACCGGACCGCTGTTCTGGCTGCACGGGGACGAAAGCCGGGAGCGGCTGGAGAGCTATGTGCAGAAAGTGGCTGAAAGCGGCAACGGCGGCTTTACCGCCGAGAGCCGCCCGCACCGCGACTGGCTGGGCGAGGGCTGGTATCGCGATCTGGCGATCTGCCTCGAGGCGGCCAAAAAGCACGGCCTGGAAATGTGGATCTTCGACGAGAAGTGGTGGCCCAGCCAGATGATCGGCGGCAAAGTCCCGGCGCAGTACGCGACCAAGGTGCTGGTCGCCGAAACGGTGGACGTGGACGGGTCGCGGGCGGTCGAACTGGAGGGCTTCGGCGGCGAACGTTACGTGGCGGCCGTTGCCGGTCGCGTGGCCGAGGGCGGCGCGCTCGACGGCGAGAGCCTGGTCGATCTGGCGAGCCACATCCGAGACGGCCGGCTGACCTGGCAGGCTCCGGCCGGCAAGTGGCAGGTCGTCAAGTTCACCCATAAGCAAGGTCCGGGGCTGGGCCAGGGCAACACGCCCAGCATCGACGGGGCCAGCCAGGACTGCACCGACTATTTCGTCCGCACCGTCTACCAGCCGCACTTCGACCGCTTCCAGGCGGACTTTGGCAAGACGATCCCCGGCTTTTTCTACGACGAGCCGGAGACCCGTGGCGATTGGGGCACCGAATTGAACGCGGTGCTGGCCGAATGGCAGGTGGACTGGAAGAAGGCTTACGTAGCTCACACGCTGCAACTGGCCGGCGAGGACGACACGGCGGCGAAGTTCCAGTACCTGGACGCCTTTGCCGAAGCCTGGGGTCGCACCCTGTACGGCACACTGAGCCGCTGGTGCCGCGAGCGGGGCGTCAAGTCGATGGGCCATTTCATGGAGCACGGCTATCTGTACGTCCACCCCGAGTTCTGCGCGGGCGACATGATGCGGCTGCAGAAGTACAGCGACATGGGCGGTATCGACCTGGTCGTCCGCCAGATGTATCCGGGCCAGCGTCCGCGCGACATCTACCAGACGCCCAAGCTGGGCAGCTCGATCACGCACGTGTACGGCAAAGCCGACGACCTCACGATGTGCGAGATGTTCGGCGCTTACGGGCAGGACATTACGTACTCGCAGATGAAATGGCTGACCGACCAGATGCAAGTGCGCGGGGTGAACTTCATGATCCCGCACTCGTTTAACCCCCGGGCGCCGTACGACACCGACTGTCCGCCGTACTTCTACAACGGTGGCTTCGAACCGCGCTATCCGCTGTATCGCGTCTATGCGGACTACACCAGCCGGCTGTCCTTGCTGCTGTCGGGCGGGCGGCACGTCTGCCCCGTCGCGGTGTTGTTCGCAGGCAACCTGCAACGCGTGGGCAAGATGACCACGCCCGAGGACATCACGTCCAGCTTGCAGGACGCCCTGTTCGATTGCGACTGGTTGCCGATGGAGGTCTTTACCGGCGCCACGTGCAGCATCGAAGGCCGGGAGGTCCGACTCCACCAGGAACGCTACCGTGTTCTGGTCGTTCCGCCGCTGGAGGTCATTCCGTACGAGACGCTGGCTCGGGTGCAGCAGTTCTATGCGGCCGGCGGAATCGTGATTGGCTGCGGGACTCTGCCGACCCGGTCGGCGACGATCGGCAAGACGGCCGCGGACATCACCGCCCTGCGCACGGCCATCTGGGGCGCTGAACCGCCGGTCGGCACGCAGGCGTGCCAGACCAATGCGGCGGGCGGGCGGGCGTATCTATTGGCCGAGAGTCCCTCGCCGGAGCAAGTCGCCGCTGCGCTCACGGGCGACGCGGGCCTGCATCCGACTCTCGAGGTGCTCTCGGGCAAGACCAATCACTGGCTGCACGTGCTGCATCGCGTGAAGGGCGGACGGGACGTATTCTTGATCTGCAATCAGAACCACGAGGGCGCGGCGCGGCAATTCCGCTTCCGCGTGACGGCGGCAGGGTTCCCGGAAGTCTGGGATGCGATGCGGAACGAAATCACGGCCGTACCCTATGAACGCCAAGGGGATACGGTCGAACTGGACCTGACGCTGGCACCGAACGAGAGCGTGCTGTTGGTGTTCCAGGACCAGGCCCGGCCGTTGCCGGCTCGGCTGGCCCTGGCCGGCGGCGGTCGCCAGCCCGCCGGTAGCGTGAGCGACGTCATCCGCCAGCCGACGCCCGAGACGTTGAAGGTGCCCTCGGCGCCGCCGCAGGACCCGCCGCCGACGAGCGTGGAATCGGTTCCCCTGAAGAACTCGGTCTGGGTCTGGCACGATGAACCAGCCGTTGGGGCGGCGGTCCGCTACTTCCGCGCCGCCCTGGATCTGCCCGCGGGCCGGGCGATCAAGTCGGCGCGAGGCATGTTCACGTGCGACAACTCGGCCACGCTGTTCGTCAACGGCAAGCCGGCGGGCCGAAGCGACGACGAATTGAACGCGGGCTGGCGGAACCCGGTACAGGTGGACCTCCAGCCCCTGCTGGCCGCGGGCCGGAACGTCCTGGCCGTGCGGGCAGAGAACTTCGAATCCCAGGGCGCCAACCCGGCGGGCTTGATCGGCGCGTTCCAGGTCGAGTTCGAGCAGGACCCGCCGCTGGTCGTCGTCACGGGGCCGGCCTGGAAATCCTCCGCGGCGGAAACGGCCGCGTGGGCTCAGCCGGAACTTGATGATTCGACTTGGCAGCCCGTCAAGGTGGCCGCGCCGTATGGCGGCGGACCGTGGGGTGACTTCCTGGGCACCGGCGGCAGGCAGCGTCTGACGGTCAGCCCCATCCAGTCGGATCCGTTCCTGGGGCTGGCGGAACTGCCGGCCGACTTGAACCTGGCCGGCCACCGAGTGTACCTGGAGCTGGACGGGTTGCCGGACGAAGCGGCGGCCGTGCGCGTGAACGGGTGTTTTGCGGGCGGGTGCATCGGCGGACCGCTGCGGGTGAACGTGACAGCCCACGTGAAAGCCGGCCGCAACACGATCGAGATCCAGCCGCAGGCGCCTCAGCGTGCCCGCTTGGTGATTGTGCCGAACGAGTAGCACCGTTCGAGAAGGACCCTCAATGACGGCGAATTGGCGTCGCGGACACGCGATCCCCCTGCGCAGTGCCGAACTGATTCGGCGTCTGGCGGACGACCCGCAGGCTGCGCCAGCGGACCGCGACCAGTTTGCCCGGTTCAGCAGACTGCTGGCGGCGACGCTACATTACGAGTATCACGCCTGGATCGAGCAGTTGGAGGAGCTGTACGCGCCATTCGACCCCGACACAGCGACCACGCCGCTGCGGACCTGCACCGAAGAGGAGCGTGGCCGGCTGGTCCCCGATCTGTTCGGCAAGCTGGCCGCGTTGCTGGAACGGGCCAACTACCAGCGACTGTCGCAAGCGGAAATCGAACAGGCGGTGGGGGCCGCCAGCGACTGGGGCGTGCGTCTGCAGGTCAATTTCGACGTCTTCGAACGGCTCGAAGTCTACGCGCGCGGACACGTCCTGGAACGGCGGACGCGACGCCGCTGGCAGCACTGGTACCGGCCCGAGTTCATCCACGTGCCGCTGTACCAGCGGCTGGTGGTGATCTTCCGGCTTCGCGCGCATCGAGAACTGCGCGGGAAAGTGGACGTCAAGCCGGTGTACATCAAGCTGTTCAAGAACATCCCGCGGCAGGATGTCGACATGCTGCTGCCGGCCACCCGGTTCCGCTTGACGCTGGTGGATCGCGGCAAGATCCTGCTGCCGACGCTGTCGGGGATCGTCATCGCCGTCTACAAGATCATCCAGGGTGCCCTGTTCGTCGCCGTCGCCGGCTTGTACGGAGTCCTGGCCGTGTTGGGATTGGTCGGCGGAACGGTGGGCTATGGTATCAAGTCCTTCCTGGGCTACCTGCGGACCAAGGAACGGTACCAGTTGAGCCTGACGCGTAGTCTCTATTTCCAGAACCTGGACAACAACGCCGGCGTGTTCTACCGGTTGCTGGACGAGGCGGAAGAGCAGGAAACACTGGAAGCGGTGCTCGCCTACGCCCTGCTCAGCCGCCGCGGCGGGTCGGAGGGTTGGACCCGGCGCCGCTTGGACCGCGAAGTCGAGGCGTATTTGCAGGAACTGCTAGGCGCCGCCGTCGACTTTGAGGTCGAGGACGCGCTGGCCAAGCTGGCTCGGCTGGGCTGCGTCACCAAGGACGCGGCCGGCCACTGGCACGCCGAGCCGTTGAGCGCAGCGATCTCTCGACTGGATCAGAGCTGGGACAACTACTTTTGCCCGCCGCCAGGGGCAGACGCGGATACCGCCCCACTGCCTGACGACCGCAACGACGCCTGATTGGACAACGCCACTTTGGCGCGTGGATTTGACATAACTGCAAATGGCACTGCGAGTTGCGAC
>CAIYOB010000352.1 GCA_903927685.1 uncultured Planctomycetaceae bacterium | reverse complement strand
TGATCAGCTGTCCTGCAAAGTGATGGTCAGCGCCCGCGTGGTCAATGGGTATTGGAGGTGTCTGTGTGAAAAACGTCCTGGAACTTGCCGTCAAGAACGAGTTATCGCTGGCGTTGAACTCGCGGCGCCCGCCTCGGGCCGGACGACCTGCGTGGTGTGGGGATTGGCGTGGATTTCAACTGGCGTCCCCTGGCGGGCAACGCTACTCCGTCAGCGTCCAGTTGACGAACGAGGCCCACCTCGTGGCGGACTTGGTTCGCGGCCATGGTGTCCGGCTGGAAAGGTCACAAGTTTCATTGGGCCGTGTCGATTGCTTCGCAGTCATCGCAGACCAGATCAACGGGGCCGTGAAGGAGGATGAGTTGCCGATCGAGTGTGCGACGGTATCGCCGCGGGTCCGACAGGCGATGTTGGTTCTGGTCCCGCTGCGTCTGGCGAGTGTCGCTCGGGACCGCGGCGAGGTCGCGTGGAATCGAGAACTCGTGGAGTCTTGCTTAGCCGGGCTGCTGCGCCGGACTGACCAACCGAATACGCTCGTGCGAACGCTCTTCCTGCAACTTCTGGCGTTGGAACTCGCCACCCCCCAATCGCGAGACTTCACTCACGGGAAGTACGAACGCACGGGACTGCAGTTGGCGAGGCTACGTCAGGACGACCCATCGTTGCCGTACAATCCTGTACTCGCATACGACCGGCACACCAAGGGGATCACGGATACCAACAGCAAGCTCTCGCAGGAAGAACGGAAACGCTACGCGTGGTTTCTCGAACAGGCGACCTTGGAGCAAATCATCGAGGTGATGGGCCTATTATAAACACGCATACCCACCAAGGAGACAAGGCGAATGCAGCAACCGCAAAAACGACGGTTTAGGATCGGCTTTACCGGCAGCCGCAAGGGTCTGACGGCGGACCAGCAGGAGGCGGTGCGAAGGCAACTCTCCGAACTGATCGAAGAACACAGGGATGACGAGTTGGAAGCCCACCACGGCGACGCCATCGGCGCGGACGCACAGTTTCACGCGGCGTGTCAGCAGTTGGAGATACCGGTGGTGATCCACCCC
This sequence comes from uncultured Planctomycetaceae bacterium, assembly GCA_903927685.1. Next base: position 4,585 of record CAIYOB010000352.1, on the reverse strand, counting down.
AGCAAGGACCAAAAGGACAGGGCCTGCTGTCAGGGGGCCAAAGTCACGCACCCGCCCGTCGAATTCGCCGAACAGAGCGCGGCAATCGTCAACCTTTGCCAGATCCTCGTCGCGGCGCCCGATGGTTTCAAGGAGCGGTGGCGCGGGTCCGGCACCTGGATGACCATCCGAGCCGCTCGCAAGGCGGAGAAGACAATCGTGCTCTGTTACCCAGACGGAATGCGCGAGACCGAGGTGGAGGAGTAGTTGGGAGGCACAGATCAGAAGGGAGAGGTCATGGCAGATGTTTCCTCCGTGCGGGAGCTTATCAGGCTATCCCGTCACGCGAATGTCTCGCTTTACATTTGGGGTGTCCACGGTCTGGGAAAAAGTTCGCTGGTGCGGCAGACCGCGGCGGACCTGCGGATTGGCTTCGTCGATTTCCGCTGCGCCCAGATCGAAGCCAGCGATTTGCGGGGGTTGCCGGACAAGGGGGCCGACGGACGAACGCACTTCCTGCCGCCCGCCGAACTGCCTGCCTCGGGCGAGGGAATCCTGTTCCTGGATGAACTCAATCGCGCTTCGGCGGAGGTCTTGGCGGCGGCTTTTCAGCTTGTGCTGGACCGACGCATCGGCACTTACGAGCTGCCACCTGGCTGGAGTATCGTTGGTGCGGGCAATCTGAACAACGGTGACTACCTCGTGTCGGAACTGGACCCGGCGCTACGCGACCGATTTTGCCACGTGTTACTGTCGTCTGGTCAGCCTACGTTCGATGAGTGGGCTGGCTGGATGTTCCAGCAGTACTCGGACTCCGCGCAGGGAATCGTCGGCTTCTGCGGCGACAACCTGCAGCACCTGGAGGTCGTCGAGAACGAGGACTTGGGGTTTCGCGTGACGCCCTCGCGCCGCTCTTGGGAGATGGTGGCCCGTATCCTGCGGGCCTGGCAGCAAGGTCGTTACTCGCAGCGCGCCCGCCTCGAAGCGATGGCTGGTTTGGTGGGACGCGACTTGGCCATCGCCTTCGACAAGCATCACGCACCCGTTACACCTCAGGAATTGTTGGAACTGGGCGTGGCAGAACTGGCGGAGACGATCCGTAACTTGGGACGGAACCAAACGATGGCGTTGATGTGGGGGCTGGCTTCCTACGTCAAGGATTCGCTTCACGAGGAACGCATCGCCGAGGTCGTCCTGGATTTTGTCGAACTGCTGCTTGCTCAGGAAAAGGATCTAGCGATCGGATTCTGTGCGGCCGTGGTTTCGACCGTAGCTCCCGGCCAGGTCAAGCTCCCGCCTGCTCAGGCCATGGCCTTGCTCATGAACCCACGCTTGGGCTCGGCAGTGGCGCAGGTGAATCACCGGCAGAAAAACGAGCCCCGATTTATCGACCGGCTGACTGCCCGCCCGCAACTCGCTGTCGCCGTCGCCGAGGCGATGGCCCTGGAAACCTGCGACTACACGGAGATCAACTGATGAACGCAGCCAATCTGCAGCGTGCCCGTTGTGCCCTGATCGCCCACGAGCCCTGGTATGGCCATGCCGCGATGAACATGACCTGGATTAGTTCCCGTCAAACCGAAACGATGGGAGTCCGGGTGGTCAAGGGCGGCGAAGTTCAATGTCTGTACAACCCTGTTTTCGTGTCGGAACTTCCAGTCCTGGAACTGTACGCGGTGATCCAGCATGAGATCGAACACGTCGTGCGGTGTCACTGCGTTCGGCTTAGCGCCAGGGACCCTGTGGCCTGGAATATCGCCGCGGACATGGCGGTGAACGGACTACATTGGTGCCCCCGGATCGGCTTTCGCGAGGGACCTCAAGCCAAGCCTGTCATACCCTATGAGAAATCGCTGGTATGGGTTCCGTTCTCTTGGCCGCCTGACGAGAACGCGGAGTACTACTACCGGCGCTTGCCCGAACGAAAAGGATCGCACACGCTGGGGCGGATTTTGGACGACCACTCGGTCTGGGAGACGAGCGATGTCAGCCAAGGCGAGTTGAAGGGCGTGGCATACGCGTTGGCCAAACAGGCCAAGACACTGAGTGCGGGGAAGATTCCCGGACACCTGGAGCGGGCGATAACGGACCTGATGCATCCTCAATTGCCGTGGCGTTTGCTCCTGCAGCGTTACCTGAGCATCTACCTCGGACGGCGGCGCACGACCTATTGCCGTCGCAGTCGTCGCAACGATGCGTTCGGCGTTCCCGGGCGTGCCCGGCAAGAACAGTCCCATGTTACCGTGATCGTCGATGTCAGCGGTTCGATCTCCCAGGAGGAGCTATCGCAGTTCTTCGCAGAGGTGGAGCGCATTTGTCACCATGCCCGAGTGGACGTATTGCTCTGGGACGCGGCATTCCAGGGCTTCTTCCGTCATTACCGGCCGGGCGACTGGAAACGAATTCGGCTGACCGGCGGAGGAGGTACTGACATGGCGGCTCCGATCGACTGGTTGGTGGCGCACCATGCTGTCGGCGACTGCGTGGTTCTATTGACGGATGGAGTCTGCAACTGGCCGGCGCCCTGCCGGTTCCCGCTGATCTCCGTTCTCTCACGCCCCGGTGCAGGACCTGCCTGGGGTCGAGTACTTTGCCTTACGGCCTGAAGACCGTAGTCCACGTTCCCGAGGCTCTGAGACCACTTACCAGGAGGTGCCATGAAAACAGTTCTTGTCACGGCCATCCTTGACCAAATCGAATCGGAATTGAATGATCAGCCGCGAGCGTCCCAGGACATGAAGAAGCAACGAACCCGCCCGGATGTCTTGGAGCTTGTCTACAGTGAGGCAGCTTACGTGCTTTCCGTCAAGCTGGCGGATGACGGGAGGTTCACGTACCGCCTCTCCCGGATGCCTAACTGCGAGTTGCTGGACGGAGAACACCGCTTGACCGAATCTGGACCGTTCCCGAAGATCGCCACCGCCGTGCGTGCCGCAGCCCGTAGGGACCGCATCCTGGTGCGAGTCTTGGAACGGGTCGCCGGAAAACTGCTGGATTCGCTTCGCCAGACGCTGGCCGTACCCCCCGGCTGGGACATCGCTTACTACGGCCCGGGCTTGAACAAAACCACGATTTCCGTGTGGGCCGCCCTGCGCCCTCGAGAACTGCTGCGGATCTTCCCTTCTGTGGCATATCGGCTTGTCCTGACAGCCGACAAGCAAGGGAATTTCGAGGTTTCACTTTACTCGGACAATGTAGACCCACCGCTGGGTTCCAACAAGACGACGAGTTTTCTGTGGCTGACCACTCCGCCAGAATGGCAATCGCGACGGTGGACCGTCGAGGAACTTCCGCACCTGACTTCCCTCGCCGTTCAACGGATCGAGGACTTCGTGCGAACTCGGCTGCTGCCCATTGAATCGGCGTCTCTGCCTTCCGGAGTCCGCCAAGCGATGCTGCGCTCGGCGCCACTTCGCTTGGCAAGAGCCGTGCGAGAACAGAAAGGAGTCGACCGCGGTCGAGAACTTGTCGACGCTGCTCTGGCAAGACTGAAAGGCCGGCCTGTTAGCCGGAATGTCATGATACGGCGGGCGTTCCTGAAGCGACTCCGATTCGAGCTGTCTGATCCTCAAGGCAAGACCGACCCTTGCAACTTACACGGGGCATCTTGCTCGAAACAGGCGTGGGCGATCGATGAATTGGCGTGGGCGATTTGCCCCCCAGATGCCGCCGAGCACGCGGGGGACGATTGCCCAGAACTCGCCGACGCCTTGTCGGAGGAAGATCGCGAAAGGTACCGCTGGTTCTGGGAACGGGCCACGCTGGAGCAACTGGTGGAGCTGATGACGCTTTGCTGAGCCCCCAGAGATCCTTGGGAGTGAGTGCGAAGTGGTCGACCGGACCATTGTCAAGATCTACAATAAGAGAGAGAAATGAGTCTTGCCAGCGCGAGGGGCCTTTCCATGATGACGACACAGTCCGTTCGCGAGCGAAACGAGAAGTTGGCAGATCGGATCAATCGAGATGCCAGACAGAACCCGGGTTCGCCGTACGCAGGCAAATTTGTAGGGATCGTCGATGGACAGGTGATGGTCGTCGCCGAGTCGTTGCGGGAAGCGGTGGAACGTTTGCGGCAGATCGCGTCGGATCCGACGCGATGTTGTTGCATCGAAGCCAGCTATGATTACGACCAACCCCACGACATTTGGGCTTCTGTGCTGTGAACGTCTCGCTTTTGCACAATGATCGTCCGGCGCTGGTGGTGGAATTGCCGACGAACCTGTGAATGTCGTCGGTGTTCCGCACGTTCCCGTCAGCTTCGACGGAATTGCTTGCTCTCGATTTTTGCGCCGGTTCCACTACGGCAATTTCGGCGATCCTGATGGATTCGGATTGGCCGTGCTGCCAACGCCCGAAACGTGATCCTGAGCGAGGGCCTTCTTCAGGAATTCCAGCATGCCGTCCGGGGGCTGGGGCGTGGGCGGATTTCCGCCGCCGTTGATGAACACATTCTCGATGCCCAGTTCATCCATTTTCGCCTTCAGTTGCCGGCCGAAGTTCGGGTGGTGGATGAACTGTCCCGGCCGGGCATCGGCGGAGGGGATGACGTCGGGCTCGCTGTAGACCATGTACAGCGGCGGATCGTCGGAGGTGAGGTGTGTGATCG
>CAIYOB010000351.1 GCA_903927685.1 uncultured Planctomycetaceae bacterium | reverse complement strand
GTGGCGAGCCCCCAGTTCTTGCCACTGGGGGCTCGCTGCACTCGACCCCAGGCACCCCAACATTTAGCCTGGACAACGCGCTGGCCACCGATTCCGAATTGGACGCCATACCGGCGGCTAGCGCCGTGCCGCTCACGGGACAGCGGACAGTTATTCCTCGAACGGTGCTTACTTGCGCTCGATCCGCTGCAGCATTTCTTCCGTGATGGGCAGGACTTCAAAGTCCTTGAAGAACATCTCGCAATCGGTCCCACCGTGCATTTGCAGTCCCAGTTTGCCCGTTTTCTCGCACGCCGGGTCGACAATATCGGACGTGCAGAATCCGTTGAGTGTTTGGACCAGCCGGTCACCGCAGGCGGCCGTGCAGGTCGTGTTCCACTGATCGTCTTTGTTGCGGACCTTTTCGACGAACTCGTCGTTGCTGACGACCCAGCCCCGACCGGCAACCATCTTGCCGTCAATCAGGCCGGCGGTGTGCCAGAGGGCTGAGTCCTTGCCGTTGTTGGCGATTTCGTTCTGAAATCCGCGCAGGACCCACGGGGCGGCCGTTTCCTCGGCGCGGAAATACAGCGCGCTGTTGCCGCCATGCATGCGGTATGTGACGCGGGCGATGAAGTTAGCGTAATCCTTGGTGGAAATGACCAGTCCGTCCTTGCCTTGGTCTTTGGAATGGACGCCGTGCAGAACGCCGTCTTCCGTGAAGGACCACTCTTCGGGGAGAACGAACTTGGCGTCGGCGAGCCGGTACTTGCCATCTGCGCCTCGGACGAAGAACGGCTCCCATTGGCTCGTGCCCAGGTCCTTGACCCGGATATTCCGCCAGGCGACGGACCCGGACTGCCCGGCGTGGATCTGCAGGCCGAAGAAGCCCTGCAGTGAAAAGCTGTCGAACATGTCGACGACCAGTTTGCCGTTCAGCCAGGTCTTGATCGACGGTCCCACGCACTGGATTTCCACGTCGTTCCAACCGCCTTCCTGGCAGGTTGCCTGGGCGGCATCGAGTCGCTCCTGCGGGGTGTAGGCATCGAGCCAGATGACGCCGAATTGATGGCCTCGACGGCCTTCGTCGTAGATCCGGCCGGTCGTGTTGCCGTCGGGAGTCAGCTCGTACTGATACCCGTAGACCCGCTCGCCATCGCCTTCGGGACGGGCGGCGGAACGGAACTGGACGCCCGAGTTTCCGGGTTCCAGAAATCGGTATTGCAGTTTCAGAATAAAGTTGCCGAATTCCCGCGCGGAGCACAGGAACGTGTTGCCCGGCGTGTTCGGCACGCATTTCCCGACGATGCAGCCGTCCTCGACCCGGTACTCCGCGGACCCGCCGCGTTTCACCCAGCCGGCCAGATCCTGGCCGTCGAACAGGGGAGTGAAGCCTTCCTCAAGATCGGCTGCCGCTGCATTCAAACCGCACGAGGCCAGAAGCCCGCAGGCCAGAATCGCTACCAGAAACTGTCTCATGGTTGACCCTCCGATGACTGCATGGTTGGTGTGAGCAAGTACGCTCCCGAGTCTAAAGCAGGGAGTGCCGCCGTTCAAGGCGGCAGGCCAGGCCGCTGACGGCCGCCGCAGGCTCATCGCACCGCGGAGGAAGCCAGAATTGCCGGAGTGACGGACAAGGCGAGCGGTCCGCTGGGTGTCCGCTGGTAATTGACGGAGCAAGCAGTACGGGCGAAAATATGGCGGAAATGAGCGTTTCCATTCCTTGCTGCCCCGGGGGCCGCCGGACGGGTTACCGCCCGCAGTTCCGTGGAGTCCTTGTGTAGCATCGTTCACGAAATTGGGTCCTCGTTTAACGCCAAGCCGGCAGGCGACGGCTTGGGTGGCGGCATCTCGCTGATCCGCCGTCGCCTGCCGGCTCGGCGTTAAACGAACTGCGCCGAATTGGGGAAGCTATTTCGTGAGCGTTGCTAACGGGAGAGCGGCGGGGAGGTAAACGAATGAAAACCAGCACACGCGCAGATCGAGAGCGAGGGTTCACCATGCCTGCATTCACGACCAAAACGCAAACCGCTTGCCGCTGGGAATCTGGTCGCCCTTGGCGGCCCAGAACCGTAATGCTGGCCCGCTTCGTCCTCGCGGCGTTCCTCGGACAACTGGTTGCTGCGGAGGGGCTTGTCGCCAGCTCAAGCGACCATCCCAACATCGTTTTGATCATGGCGGACGACATGGGCTGGTCGGACCTGGGCTGCTACGGCGGCGAGATCGACACGCCGAACCTGGATGCCCTGGCGCACGAGGGCGTGCGGTTCACTCAGTTCTACAACACGGCCCGCTGCTGTCCCACCCGCGCCTCGTTATTGACTGGTCTGTATCCGCACCAGGCGGGGATTGGGCACATGATGGAGGACCGCGGCCTGGACGGCTATCGCGGAGACTTGAACCGGAACTGCGTAACGATCGCCGAGGCCGTCAGGCCGGCCGGCTATCGCACCTACATGGCCGGCAAGTGGCATGTGACGAAGAAGACTCGCCCCAGCGGTGATGCGGACCAGGCCAACTGGCCTTTGCAACGCGGCTTCGACCGCTTCTACGGCACCATTCACGGGGCCGGCAGCTTTTTCGACCCCAATACGTTGGTCCGCGACAACGCCTTCATATCGCCATACGCCGACCCTGAGTATCAACCCGAGCAGTACTACTATACCGACGCGATCACGGATCACGCCGTGCGGTTTGCCCGGGAGCACGCCCGGGATCACGCGGCTCAGCCTTTCTTCATGTACCTTGCCTACACCGCAGCGCACTGGCCGATGCACGCCAAGGAGGCGGACATCGCCAAGTACCAGGGCAGGTACGACGCAGGCTATGACGCCATCCGCGCCGCGCGCGTCGAGAGACTGAAACGCCTCGGAATGCTCGATCCAAGGTGGCAGCTCGCACCGCAGCAAGGTGGAGCATGGAGCGACGTGGCGGACCGCGAGTTCGAGCTGCGCTGCATGGAGGTCTATGCCGCGATGGTGGATTGCCTGGACCAGGGCATTGGCCGGATTGTGGCCGAATTGAAGCGGTCCGGCCAGTTCGACAATACGTTAATCCTGTTCTTGCAGGACAACGGCGGCTGCGCCGAGGGCATGGGCCGCGGCAAGGACAATCCGGGGCCGCGCACTCGCGCCGCTGCCCCGTCGCTACCGCCGCTGGCGGCCGCTGATCTTCAGCCCGATATGATTCCGAAACAGACGCGGGACGGCTACCCGATGCGGCAGGGCTACGGCGTGTTGCCCGGCGCGGCGGACACGTACCACGGTTACGGCGAAGCGTGGGCCAACGTCAGCAATACCCCGTTCCGGGAGTACAAGCACTGGGTCCATGAGGGCGGCATCAGCACGCCGCTGATCGCCCACTGGCCGGCCGGCATCCCCGCGGCCCGGCACAACTCGCTCGAGCCGCAGCCGGCACACTTGATCGACATCTTGGCCACCTGTGTCGACGTCGCCGGCGCCACGTACCCACGGCAGGTCCAGGACCAGGCGATCACGCCGCTGGAAGGCGTCAGCCTGCGTCCCGCGCTGGCCGGCCAGCCGCTGGGGCGTCCGGGACCGATCTACTTTGAACACGAGGGCAACCGGGCCGTGCGGGATGGCCAATGGAAGCTCGTCGCAAAAGGTCCCCAGGGTCCCTGGGAGTTGTACGACATGACGGCCGACCGGACGGAGATGAACAACCTGGCGGCCGACCAGCCCGAACGCGTTCAGCGAATGGCCAACGCCTGGGAGGCTTGGGCCAAGCACGCCCACGCCGTCCCGTGGATCTGGGGCCCGCCGTATGGCGAACCACAGAAGCCAAACAAGGCGGCGGCTAAGGCCAAGAAGAAGGCCAAGCCTTGAGATTCAATGAATCAGACGTAGTCCAAGTCGGTCGCGCGGCAGAACTCCGCCACAATTCGTTCCAGCCCCTGGCCGTCCGCCGCGTCAAACCGGCCCCGCACCGGGCTGTCGATATCCAGCACGCCGAGCACGCGTTCCCCGTACAGGATCGGCACGACAACCTCGGAATTCGAGGCGGCGTCGCAAGCGATATGGCCGGGGAACTCGTGCACGTTGGGGACGACGAGCGTTTGCCGCCGGAGCGCCGCCGTGCCGCAGACACCCCGGCCCAACGCGATCCGCACGCAGGCCGGCTTGCCTTGGAACGGGCCGAGCACCAGTTGCTCGCCGCGGAGAAAGTAAAAGCCGGCCCAGTTGACCTGGTCCAGCCGCGCGAACAGCAGCGCGGCGGTGTTCGCCGCATTGGCGATCAGATCCCGTTCGCCGGCCAACAAGGCTGCCAAGTCAGCGGCCAATTCCGCGAAGAACTCGCGTTTGCTCATCAGCGTGCCACCTCCCGAAGCTGCCACTCGTAGATCGACGGCACCGCGGGCTGCGGGGCCGCTGCGTCGTCGTAGGGAAACACCCGATTGCCCTCGACCACCGCGGGCGTCGCCCGCCCCGCGACGAGTTTCCCGCTGCCGCCGTACAACTGGTTGTCCCGAATCTCGACGCCCGAGCAGTCGGGCGTCGCCAGGTTCACCATCGGGGCCTGGGGATCTTTCAGGATGAAGACATTGCCGCACAGGAGGTGATCGAAACTGGCCGTCTTGGCTTGCACGCCCGGCCCTTTTTCGACGCGAAAGCGGTTGTATAGGACCAGCCAGCTCTCGTTCATTCCCCCCATCCACAGGCCCGCCTTGGGCGAGCGAAGATCGCAGTGGTAGACCACGTTGCGTGGCCCATTCGGGCCGTGGGCCGTGTCTTCCGGCGGCGATGCCCACATGCCGTACCCGTACCCGCCGTGCCCCGTGGCCGATTCGACAACGCACTGTTCGATCAGGTTTTCGTTGGTCCAGCCCGCATGCCACTGGGCGTCGCTTTCGTGAAAGACGCTCTTGCGGATCACATTCCCGCTGGCCGCCCACTGGAACAGCGGACCATGCCGGAGCTTGAACGTCTCGACGCCTTCCATCAAACAGTCCCAGCAGTTGTCCCAGCCGGCGTAGGCCGTCCCGCCGCCGCCTTTGAACCAGGCGTCATCGAACACACAATCGCGGATCTCGCACCACTTGGCCTGGCTGCCATACACGGGAAACCGGCCGCACTTCCGGACCGTGACGCCACGCGCCCAGCAGTTCCAGCCGTGACTGAACAGCACGCCGCTGATCCACAGGTTCTCCGTCTGCTCCAAGGTCAAATCCTCGACGCCGCACCGCTGGATCGGCAGGACGCGCCGAACGTAGGCGCCGTCGGCAACGGGAAAGTCGATCCGGAGCGGCTGGCTGGCGGTGAGCGTGTTGCCGTCCACCCGGTCGATTTCCAGTTCGTACTCGCGATAGCGCCCCCACTGGCACGCATTCTTCGTCCGCTGCTTCCACGCCGGCGTCGCCGGAGCTTCCACGAACACCCGCTCGCCCGGCTTCAGCCCCGCGGCGTCTTGCAGCTCCAGCGTTCGCTGGCCGCGTCGGCCATCCCGCGCCAGAGGCCGCGGCGAGCCGTCCAGCCCGCCGCCGGCAAACAGAATCGCCGCCCGCCAATCGGGCACGCGCCGGCTGTCCTGGAACGTAGCGTCCAGCTCGACGGGCAGCTCCGTCGTCAACACGGCGCCATCCTGGTACTTGGCGATGCCGCGAAGCGTATGCCGACCGTCAGGCAGCCGGCCGACAACCTCGCGGGCACTGGCCGTGGTGGCGAACGTGTGGCCCGAATGCGTGCTGCGTTTCCACTCGTGGAGCACTCGGTCGTCCACGTGGATCGTCATCTCGACCAGCCCCGTGGGACGAGCGTGCAGCGTCAGCGGCGTATTCCGGCCGACGCGATCGCCGGACTTCAAGCCGTAGAACACGACGCCCTCGGCCGGGATGGCGTAGCGAAAAATGACCTTCGTCTGGTCCGCGCCGCAGCCGCGGATGACGACCCCGTCCTGACGCACGGTCACCGGCCAATCGAGGTGGTAGGTGCCTGGGCCCAACAGCACGGCCCCGCCGCCCCGGCCTGCGGCCGCCTGGCACGCTCGATCCAACGCTGTGGAATCATCCGTCCCGTCGTCGGCTCGTCCGTCAAACGCTTCGATCTGCAGCTTGGTTTCCACCTGCGGGATCCCGCCCTGCACGCCGCAGCGGGTCCAGTTGGGATACACGATCCCGTCCGGACCGACGACGTCGGCTTCCGTCAGCCGCCCGGCGTCGGTCGCCTTGAGCTTGTACTGGGCGGGCCAGGGAGGACGCGTGTCGGGACCCCCGTCGTCCGCGGCGGCGAGAACAGCCGCGGCGGCAAACCAGACACCCAGTTGAATCCCAAGGTTCTTGAGGGCTATCGGCATGACCATTCCTTTCCGGCAAGACAGCTGGGGCGTTGAGCGTCAGGTTGTGCCATGCGGTCAACGCTGGCCAGAGCCCGGGGTCAGGCACCTCGCGCTCAAGGCCACCGCGGGACTTAGCCTAACGCCCCAGCGGCCTTTCCGCCACCACTGGTCAGCTCGCCCCTGGTCAGCTCGCTCCTGGTCAGCTCGCTCCTGGTCAGCTCGCTCCTGGTCAGCTCGCTCCTGGTCAGCTCGCTCCTGGTCAGCTCGCTCCTGGTCGGGCCCGATCCGTATCGGACGTGGTGGCGGTCCAATCCGCCCCACGGCCGCCTGCTTCCGCGTCGGCAGCGCGGCCGGCGCCCGGCTCGTTGACCCGCGTGCCATCGCGTATAATCAGCTTAGGACTGCTGACCAAATCGCACGGAGCCCGACAACATGCCGATTCACGATTGGAGCCGCGTTGAGCCTGGAATCTTTCATGACTTCCATCAGGCCTGGACGATCGAGGTCCGTAACGCCTTGAATGCCGGCGGCCTGCCGTCCGGCTACTTCGCGATGGCCGAGCAGATCCTGGCGGGGCCGATTCCCGACGTCGTTACACTCCAGCGACACCCGCGGCCAGGCGAATCGCCGTGGATGGGTGGCGGAGTTGCGGTGGCCGATGCGCCCCCGCGAGCCCGCTTCATCACGTCGGCAGGGGTCGACCGCTACGCCGCCAAAGCGAATCGGATTGTGATCCAACACCGCCTGGGCGAGGTTGTGGCCGTGCTGGAAATCGTGTCGCCGGGCAACAAGCACAGTCGGAACGCGCTCCGCTCGTTCGTCCGTAAGACGGAGGAACTCCTGCGTCAGGGGATCAACCTGCTGGTGGTCGACCTGTTTCCCCCTTCCCCGCGCGACCCGCAGGGCATCCACAAGGCGATCTGGGACGAGATCGAGGAAGGTCCCTTCGAACTGCCGCCTGACAAGCCGCTGACCGTCGCAGCCTATGACGCCGGCGAGTTGCCGACGGCCTATGTCGAGCCGGTGGCGGTCGGGGATCCGCTGCCCGACATGCCCCTCTTCCTCCAGCCGGGCACCTACGTGCCTGGGCCGCTGGAGTCCACGTACCAATCCACTTGGGACAAGTGTCCGGACGCGATCCGCGAGCTGGTCGCCGGCTAGGGATCTAACCGCCGGAATTCGATGCCGCGAATCGCCGCCTTGGTCTGCCAGGCCGCGATCCCCAACGGCTGGGACAGGTTCACCTCGGCCCGCGTGCCGATGCGGCGTCCGCGGATGTCCTGGTCGATCACCTGTTGATCGTCAATCCAACACTGAATCCGGTCGGCCGTGACCCGCACGCGGATCCGATACCACTTGCCTTCATCGAACTTCCGGTATTGCGTCGTCTCGTTTTCTGAAGCGTCCCGGCCATCGATGCTGGACAGGCCGACGACGGCGCCGGCCCAGCCGCCGACGATCAGGCTGCAGTGCGATTCCGCCACGGGGAAAGTCAGCCCGCAGAAAAAGTCGATCCCGTCGACCCGCATGGCTTCCAGACGAAGCTCGTAGTCCTGCTTGGGAAACGCCTTGGTGTAGACGATCCCCGTCAACGAGTCGCCGAACTCGAACAGGATTCGCTTGTCCTCGACCGCCACCTCGCCCTCGCCGCCGAAGTTGACCGATTTCCAGGCGCCCAGCGACTGGCCATCGAACAGCGACGTCCAGGCTGGCGACGGCGCGGCGCCGACGGCGGGTTCAGCAGCCGCGGTGCTGCGACTGAGGCCGCACCACAGGCCGCTGGCCGCCAGCCACACGGCCACGGCTCGGGTCGTGCATTGTGGAATGGCAAGGGCGAATTGGCAAGCGTCGGGTCGTGGCATGGTCCTGGTCCTCCGTCGCGTCAGCGCTCCCGGCTGGTGCTGGTTACCGTGTGCGAATTATCGTAGCCCGGGAACCGCCGCGGAGAAATCCGGGCGGCGGAAAAAGAGAAAAGCCGAGTCCACCCTGACTCGGCTTTCGGCTTCACGCTGTGGGTCTCGGAGTGAAGTGCGGGGTCAATCCTCCCAGGCATCGATTCCGAGCTGGGTTTTCAGGTCGTCGAAATGATGGCGGAATTCGTCTTTGGACGAGTGCACGTGCTCGGCTTCGGTGATGAACCGCAGGTCGTCCAGGCAACGCAAGCCGTGGGATTGGAGGATTTCTTCAAACGGTCCCAGGGGATCGCCGTAGCAGATCAGCAACTTGTGCTCGTCGAATTGAACTTCCTGAGGCGCCCGGGGATTGATCACGGCCAAGCCCGTACAGCCGTCATTCAGCAGCATGTCCTCAAAGTCGTACAGGACGCTCTTGAGCACGGGCAGGTCGATATGTTCGCGGTACAGATCGAGGTGGCCGCTGGGGGTTCGATAATGGCTGGTCTCCAGGACGACATCGACGTCGAAGCCCAGCGGATCGAGGGATTCCAGCAGCAGGTCGAACAGGATTTCGGCGGATGCCGCAGCCATCAAGACGGGCACGTCGACATGGCTTTGCTCGTCGCGGTAGGTGTCGAAGCGGTAGCCCTGCACAGGCTTGACCTGCAAATCATACGACGGGCGGACCGCGTCGGTCAGGCGGAAACTGCCGTAGCGACTGACCCGCATGTGGGCTTCCAGGTCTTCCTCGGACAGGCTTTCGAAGCTGCTCTGACGACGGGGAGTGCCCTCTTCGGCCTGCAGGACATTCTGGAAGAACTGTTTCAGGAAGCTCATCGTGGTCCTCGTATGCTCCAATGGGGGGCAGCCCGCCAGAGGTTGGTCCGCCTGTGGCCAGCCGCTTCGCTCTGCGGTTTCGGCTCTCAAACTAATCTAGGTTACGCTTGGCGCGCGTCCGCGTACGAACAGCCGAAATGCCGCGAAATGCGCATCCGGCCTGTCGCCGTTGCAGATCGGCGAAAGTTTTCGTCCGCCGGCCTTCCGTGCCCCGCGGCGCGCCGCGTCTGCTATATTGCCTCCACACGTTCTTCGTTGCGATCGCTATAACCGTACGAACCGAGGAGTTGAGCGGAGATGAATGCGCCGTGCTCGCATTGGCTGGTTGTCCTGGGAGCCATCTCTGTCCTGGCCGGGACCGCTTGTTCGCCCGGCGGCGGAACCGCGGCGCCCGCGGCGGGCTCGCCGGACTCGCAGCCGACGTCTGTCAACCCGGCGACGGACGAACCGCCAGCCGCGCCGGCCGCTCCGCCCCGGGACGCTTCGGCCCCACAACGTGAAGAGATCTGGATGGCGTGCTCGATCAACGGCAACCGTATGGGCTTTACACACCTGATCATGGAACCCGTGGCGGATCAGGATCCGCCGGCCGTGCGGTTCGCCTATGACGACGAAATGAAATTGAAACGGTTTGGCGCCGAGACGGTGGTGCGCACGCGTCTGACCGGCTTGGAGACGCCCTCCGGCGAACTGCTGTCGTTCCGGAGCGAGATGCAGACCGGCCCCGGTGCGACGGTCAGCGAAGGCCGGGTGGAAGGCGGTCGCCTACAGCTCCAGACGTCGAACCAAGGCAAGATCCAGGAGCAGACGCTGGCGTGGGAAAAGGAATACGGCGGCTTTTTTGCGGATCAGCATTCCCTGCGGCGCCAGCCGATGAAGCCCGGAGAAACCCGCCGCCTGAAAGCCCTGCTGCCCATCCTGAATGTGATCGGCGAACTCCACTTCGACGCGGTCGCGCTGGAATCGACCGAGTTGCCAACGGGCACGCGCCAGTTACTGCGGATCAATCAGGTCACCCGGATCGACAGCCAGCAGATCGACTCGGTGCTGTGGGTGGATGCGCAGGGCGAAATCCAGAAAATGAAGAACGTCCTGTTGGGCATGGAGGCGGTCCGGACGACGCCGGAAGACGCCCAGCGGCCCAGTTCCGGCGCCGGCTTTGATCTGGGCTTCGACACGATCGTGCGGATCGATCGGCCGCTGCGAGATCCGCACCAGACACAGCGGATCGTGTATCGGGCTCGGCTGAAAGACGGCGATGTGAAATCGTTGTTCGCCACAGGCCTGACCCAATCGATCCGGTCGCTGGAGGACAACTCGGTTGAACTCACCGTGCAAGCCGTCCGGCCGGACCGGCCGGCTACGCTGGTCAGTCCGGCGAGCGATCCGCCGACCGACGCCGATCGCCAGGCCAGTACGATGCTGCAAAGCGACGATCCGGCGGTGCGGAAGCTGGCCGAGTCGGTCGCGGCGGGCGAGTCAGACACCTGGGCGATCGCTACGGCTTTGGAAAAACACGTCAAGAACAGCATTCGCCTGAAGAATTACTCGACGGCCATGGCCACGGCCGCCGAGGTGGCGCAGTCCTTGGAGGGCGACTGTACCGAGCACGCGATGCTGCTGGCGGCGCTGTGCCGAGCCCGCCAGATCCCGGCTCGCGTGGCGATCGGCTTGGTCTACTATCCGTCCGCCGGCGGTTTCGCCTATCACATGTGGACCGAAGCTTGGATCCGGGACCGCTGGATTCCCTTGGATGCCACGCTCGGCCTGGGGGGCATCGGCGCGGCACACCTGAAGCTGGCCCATTCCAGTCTGCAGGGCACCGGGGCGTACGCCGAGTTGCTGCCGGTGATTCAAGCCTTGGGACGTCTGCAGTTGGAGATCACCAGCGTCGAGTAGCGTTCAATCGCCAAGCCGTTCCTGGACGGTTTCCTCGTGATCGATCGTGTCTTCCACCTCCTCGCCGGAAACCTTGTCGGAACCGAGTTCGGATCGCTTGCCGTTGGAAGGCGCGTCGTCCGCACGCCTCGTGTCCGCCGGCGCAGTGTCCTCGTCGTCTTCCGACGGAGGAGGCGTCGGCCCGCCTGCCGGCTTGGCGTGTCGCGGCGCGAACACCAGGACTGTCGCCGCGCCGGCGATGACCACGATCAGGCTGGCCAGAAACAGCGGCGACAACTGGTCGAACGTGCCTTCGCCGAGCACGGTGGTCAGTGTATTGACGATCGGTGCCCCGCCAAAGACCAGCGGCATGACGTAGATCGGCTTGCCGCCGAAATTGAACGCCATGATGATGCCCAGGGCCCCGATAGCGCCGGCGGCGCCGCCCGCCAGGGACCACGCGGTTCCCGAGAAAGTGAACCCGCCCGGCTCTTGAAAAAACTGGATCAGCGGCAGCGGCAGGAGCACGGCGATCACAAAGTAGGCCAAGCCGACACACAAGAACGGACGCAGCCGGCTGCCGGCCATTTTCATCTGTCCCTTGTGCAGGATCGGCCCGTAACTACCCCAGCACAACGCGGCCAACGCAATGGACAGCGGAATCAGCAGCAGTTTCTCCTTGGCCGAGGCATCTTTGCGCACGGCGGGAGCGTGGTCCACGGCCGGAGCCGACCCGGTATCGGTCACCGCCGTCGTCTCCGCCGCCGCCGCCGACGACGACGGGTGCGGGCCCGGACCCGGCTTGAAGCTCAACACGCCCGCCGTCCCGACCGCAACCAGGATCACCCCCGCAAAGAACAGCGAACTGGCTTCCCGAAACGTCCGCGACATCCACATGGTCACGAACGTATTCACGACCGGGGCCAAGCCAAAAACGAGCGGCATCACATAGACGGGGCTGCCATGGAACTTGAAGGCCAGCACAATCCCCAGGGCGCCCAAGGCCCCTGCCGCGCCGCCCAGAAACGACCAGACGGCGCCCATGACGGTCCAGTTGCCCTTTTCTCCCCTGGCTCTCAGGGCGACCAAGGGCACGACGACCGCGATCAGGAAATAGGCGACTCCGACGCAAATAAATGGCCGCAGACTACTGGGCTGGACGCCATCCCCCAGATATCGCTGACCCTGGTGCAGAACCGGGCCGTACAGCCCCCAGCTGAGAAACGTCAGCACGACAAACGGCAGGACGAAAAGCAGGCTGCGCATGAAAAACTCGGCTTGGGTTGGGGTTCACCACGGAATTGGGGACGTTCGGCAGTCATCCAGACCGGCACCGCGCCGTGCTAAACGGACCTGACAGTGTACTTGCCGGACCAGTGTTTGGCGAGAGCGCGGCGGGCAAGCGAGGCTGGCAGACCGCGGTCAGTGGTCACTTGTCCGTCAGGACCTCCAAGTCTGAGCGAGGGG
>CAIYOB010000350.1 GCA_903927685.1 uncultured Planctomycetaceae bacterium | reverse complement strand
TCCGCGGGGATTCCGGAGGCTCGCTGCACTCGACCCCGGCCACCCTTCCCCTGGCTTCTTCCCTTAGCCTCGTGCCATTCGGTGTTGCCCCGCGTCGACGTCCTCTACCTGGGCTCCAGGAACTCCAGGCTCAGCCGGGTAAAGGTGATATACCGGTAGTTCCCGCGTTCCCACAGCACGCCGACGCTCCGGTTGGGCAGCCGCGCGAGATCCGAGTAAGCCGCCGGCTCGTCGGCGATCAGGCGCTCGTTCTGGAAGGTCTGGCCCTCGTCATAGCTGACGCGGGCGACCAGCGTTTTTCGCCCCGGGCCGCGGGGGCCGGTCCAGAGGATCCGATTGCGGTCGTCGCCGGCCGCCTGGAGCGTCAGTCGCTCGCTGGCACAGGCCACCGGCGTCACCGCTTCGCTCGGCCGCGGCTCGGACCACGTCTGGCCGCCGTCGTTGCTGGTGGCCGCCCAGCGGTGTGGCCCACTGTTCTGGCGAATGTCCAGCAACAGCCGGCCATCGGCCAATTCTACGATCTGGTCCTCGTCGCCGCCTTGGTTGCCGGGCACCAGCGCGCCGCGCTGCCAGGTCTGGCCGTGATCGTCGCTGTAGATCGTGAACACGCCATAGGGCTTCACCTTCCACACCGGGGCGACCAGCCGGCCGCTGGCCGCCTGAATGGCCCCGCCCGGTCCGACCACGCTCGCCTGCCAGTTCGGGGCGTCGTAGTCGCGGGCGACCTTGGTCAAGTCGCTGGGTTCCGACCACGTCAAGCCATGATCGTCGCTGTAGCGGGCCAGCGTCTGCATGTCGTCGGTGCCGGGCCGCGACGTCTCGGTGCTCCGCTCTGGCCGGGAACGCAGATACAGCAGCCACACGCGTCCCGTCTGCCGATCGACCACGGTGGCCGGGTTGGCCGCCGACCACAGTTCGCCCGGATCTTCGATGACCTTCATCGGCGACCAAGTCCGTCCGCCGTCGGTACTGCGTTTCAGGACCAAGTCGATGTCCTGCTTGCCATAGCCCGGATCGTTGCCGCCGTACTTGCGGGCCTCGGCAAAGGCCAGCAGCGTGCCGTCCGCCGCGACCTCGATCGCCGGGATGCGATACATCTGGTACCCGTCGGCGCCGGAGGTGTAGACATCGACGTGTTGGAGTTCCGATTCCGCCCGAGCCAGCCCGGGCACGACCAACATCAGCAGGCCAACGATCCACAGGCTTTTCATCGCTTCCTCCTCGGGGCGGCGCCCCGCTTGGATGACCGAGCGACCGACGCGATCGCTCCTCGTTTCCCACCAACTCGCGGACTGGTGCGCGCCAGAATCCAGTGTATAGCGACGGCGATCCACCTTGTCACCACGGGATGCGCGCCTCGACCACCGCTCACGCACGCCGCCCAGCGGAACCGGTGGCGGCGAGCGACCAGGGACTGCGGGGTTTTCTGCATCCACCACGCCAGCAAAGGCAATCAGAGCGGCAAGGCCATCACCGACGTTGGGAGCGGAGCCGGAAGCCAGGCAAGGGCCGTCGATTGCCATCCGATCTTGCGAGACCACGCCGAGACTGATTGTTGCGTGCTGGAAGCGGCGGCAAGCCCTGAATGGCCATGGCGCACAAGCGGCAGCTAGGCGAGCGAATCAGCCGCCGCATCCCGTATGGCTACGATTTGGCACCGGACGGTGTGACGCTGACGGAGGCAAGTTCCTGGTCATGTACTACGACGATCCCGTGACCGGCAAGCGCGAGCAGCGCTCAACCAAAAAGACCGGCCGGCCAATTTCCGCCAGCAACGTTGGGCGGATCGTCCGCAAGATCGGGGAACGGGCGGGGGTCGTGGTGAACCGGGATGCGGAGAATTTTGCAGGAGCCCATGACCTGCGGCGGAGTTTTGGCACCCGCTGGGCGCTGAGAGTCCGCCCCGCGACCCTGCAGAAGCTGATGCGTCATACCGACATCAAGACCACGATGACGTTCTACGTCACGCTCGCCACCGACGATGTCGCGGCCGAGTTGCGGGGCCAGCACCAGCCGGTAGTTGGCACTTTCGTTGGCACTTGCTCAAATCCGGTCGAAACCGACGAGTTGGCGAAGCCACAAGAAACGACAAACCCGTTGCCAAGCAACGGGTTATCGCTAAATCAGACAAGTGCCCCCAGTAGGACTCGAACCTACAACCCTCTGATTAAGAGTCAGATGCTCTACC
>CAIYOB010000349.1 GCA_903927685.1 uncultured Planctomycetaceae bacterium | reverse complement strand
GCGCCGTCATGGCCTGCTGGATCATGCCGGGCATCATCATTCCGAATCCGGCGCCCATCCCCATGCCCATCGCGTTGCCGCCTGCACCTCCGCCGCCCTGCTCGGCCATCTTGGCCATGCTGTTGGCCGCCTGGTACATCGTGAAGGCTTGCAGGTCCCCAATCGCCCCCATGCTGCTGCGGGCGTCGATCGCCTTCTGGACTTCCTCCGGCGGCGTGATCGCGTTGATGAAAAAGTCGGCCAGTTCCAGGCCATACTTGGCAAAGTCGTCGCCCAGCTTGGCCCGCGTGCCGGCCGCGATCTCGTCGAACTTGGCGGGCAGATCCAGCATCCCGACCTGCGCCGTGCCCAACAGGTCCGTCAACCGAGCGACGATCAGGTCCCGCAGGTACGACGCGATGTCGTCGGTCGTGTACTTGCCTTGCGTCCCAACCAGCGTGTTGATCAGCAGCGCCGAATCGACCACGCGGAACGAATACTTGCCGAAACTCCGCAGGCGGACGATGCCGAAATCCTTGTCGCGGACCGTGATCGGCTGGCGCGTGCCCCATTTCTGATCCAGGAACGTCTGCTTGCCGACAAAGTAGACTTGGGCCTGGAACGGCGACTTTTCCCAGGGGATCGTCAGGAGCCGTGTGATCAAGGGCACGTTCATGGTCGTCAGTGTGTGACGCCCCGGCCCGAACGTATCCAGTGCCTTGCCTTCCTTGAAGAACACTGCCTCCTGGTTTTCCTGGACGATCAACTGGGCTCCCAGCTTGATATCCGCCGAGCCTTCCGGCGGCACGCGGTGCACCAGCGAGCGATTCGATTCGTCGAAAAAGTCGATGACTTCCAGGCGAAGAGCCATGAGCGTAGTTCCTGCGAAAATGAGGTTGTGCCGGTTGATTCCGTCGTCGGCCATTCTACGACTTGCCGGAGCACAAGCCAACGCCGGGCAGGCGGAAAGACGCCCGCCACGGAGTTCATCGAGCCGTACCAGCCCCGCTTCTCCGGTTTGACGAAGCGTCACCGCCAGGCGGACGCGATGTCATCGGCCAGGTCGGCGAGGACGTCTTCCAGCGGCGAAAGGTCGGTCTCCGGACCGTCGAAGACCGGTTCCCGCCGCGCTGGCAACTCGAGGGCCGCTTCGGCTTCCGCTGTCGTGGCAGCGATCGCGTTCAGATGATTGATTACGGCCAATACATCCTGGGCGCTGCAAGCCTGGTCGCCGGTGACGTCATAGTAACGGTCCGGCAACGCCGCGGCGGTCGGCAGTGCGGACAGGGACGAGCGGGCGTTCAAATAGTTGATCAGCATCAGGACGTCGGCCGGTGTGGCCCAGCCGTCGCCGTTCACGTCGAACGGATTGACCGCGTTCTGCCGCGGCCCCGCCGCCAGGATCGCCAGACTGCCATCCACGGCCGTCCACACGTAGCCGCCCGCCCGCGGATCGACCGGCTTGATGTCCAGGTCCACACGTAGCCCGGCCTCGCCGAGGCCGGCTCCCGCGTCTTGGACAGACGCGCCTACGTGGAACATCAGCCGGGCGATCTCCCGCAGGCCCGGCGTCAGCGGCTGACCGCTCAGACCGAGCAGCCCCACCCGCAACTGGCCCGGTGCAACCAGTCGCGACGACACCGCCCAGTTCTGGGCCGTATCGCCGCCCCTCGACACGCCCTGCGGCACGTCGATCGTCAACCTTGCCGGATCGAAGGTCAGGTCAAAGTCGATCCCGCCCACGTTCGTCGCTGCGACTTCGATGTCCAACATCACCGGGATCGTTACCGTGCCGCCTGCCACGGCCGGAATGCCGACGTCGATCCGGAATTGTGGATCGATGCCGCCGCCCGCCTGCGTCGGCGAGATGCGAGGGTTGTCCGGCACGAACGGCTCGCTCAACCCCAGCCCTTCCTGCACGATCAGGAACGCATCGGCCGCCGACAGCACGCCCGACCCGTCGGCGTCGCCCGCGATCCGCGGATCCGTCCAGGCATGGGCGGAAAGCCCGCTGGCCAAGCCCAACGCCGCTTGCACCACCAGGAACGCGTCCGCCGCGCTGTGGATCCCGCTGCCGTCCGCGTCCCCCAAGTACGCCGCTTTGTGAACCGCCACGTCGCCGGTCGCCGCGATCGCCCCGCCGTTCAGCGACAGGTTTTCCAAGTGGATCGCCTGGGACGCTCCGTACGGCGCGCCGTTCGGCACCGTCGCCGTCAGTCGCACCACGTCCACGTTCGTCCCCGCCAGGGGCGTCGTGCCGGACGCGACGACCCGAGCCACTCCCGCGGTGCTGATGTCCACCGTGGCCGACCAGTCCGCCGG
This sequence comes from uncultured Planctomycetaceae bacterium, assembly GCA_903927685.1. Next base: position 846 of record CAIYOB010000349.1, on the reverse strand, counting down.
GAGGCCCGCCGCCCGCGATCCGCCGCTGACGCTCAGCAGACTCGGGTCGTACCGCACGTCCACGGCCAGCGACGTCACGCCCGCGGCGTTGTCGATCCGGATCGGCAGACCGGACGCCCCCGCGGGCACGTGAACCGCTTGCCCGGCCCCGCGGCCGATGTCCGGCAGACTGACCGTCACCGTCCCTGCGGTCCGCGACGCGATCGTAAACGCCGCCTGGTAGTTGTCCCCCAACGTGCCGTCGCCGTTGCCGTCCAACGCCCCGCCGTCCTTGTCACGGAACCGCGTCGCGCCGCTGAACAACGTGACCGTGTACGCGTCCGGCTCCAGCAAGCCCCCGGTCTTGACAAAGGTGAGTTCCCGCCGGTCGGCGCTGACCAGCAGCGAGCCGCGGACCAGGCCCTGCGTGGCGCCCACCAAGGCCAGATCGGCCGGGCCCAGCGTCTGCGCCGCGGAATCGTACAGGTTCAACACGCTCGGGTCGAGTTCCCGGCCGAACCGGGCCACGAACCCGCTGTCGGTCGGCGTGAATTCCGTCACGGCCAGTGTCGGCGTCTCGCCCGGCTCAATCACCAGGCTGCCGTCGATCGTGGTCACCACCAGCCGGTCTTCATTCAGATAGTTCCGGCCCTGCACCAGGTCCAGCGCCGTCGTGCCGAGAACCGCGTCTGGCCGCGCGTGGAAGGTGATCTGTAACAGTTCGCCGGGTCCGTTGCTCAACGGCACGGCCGTGATCCCCAGGACGGTGATCCGTCCCGCCGCGTCGTCCACGTTGGTCGTCAACGTCCAGGCGGCATGGCCCGTCAAGCCGCTAAGCATCGAGCCCAAGGCCACGTCCAGATAGTT
>CAIYOB010000348.1 GCA_903927685.1 uncultured Planctomycetaceae bacterium | reverse complement strand
TTCGAACCGGAGCGGGTGCACGCGGGGACGTACCTGGCGGAGAAGCACCCCGAGTGGATCTACGGGGGCACCGGCGGCGGCCTGCTGAAACTGGGTGATCCGGCGTGCCGGGCGTGGCTGGTCGAGCACATCGACCGGCTGTTGACCGAGCAAGGGATCGACCTGTACCGCCAGGACTTCAACATCGACCCGCTGCCGTACTGGCGGGCGGCCGACGCCGAGGACCGGCAGGGCATCGCGGAGATCCGGCATGTGGAAGGCTATCTGGCGTACTGGGATGAGCTGCTCCGGCGGCGGCCGGGGCTGCTGATCGATTCGTGCGCTTCGGGCGGCCGCCGGAACGACTTGGAGACCTTGCGCCGCGCGGTGCCCCTGTTGCGGAGCGATTACCTGTTCGAGCCGGTCGGCGAGCAGAATCACACCTACGGGATTTCGTTCTGGATGCCCTTCAACGGGACGGGCTTCTTGACCGTCGATCCGTACCTGGTGCGCAGTCAGATGTCGCCCGAGTTCACCATCGGCGTAGACACGCGTCGCCGGGACCAGGACTACGATCTGCTCCGCAAGCTCGTCCAGCAGTGGCGACAAGTGGCGCCCTGTTATCTCGGCGACTACTACGCGCTGACCGCGTACAGCCCAGCGAACGATGTCTGGATGGCCTGGCAGTTCGACCGTCCGGATTCAGGCGAAGGCTTCGTCCAGGCTTTTCGCCGCGCCGAATGTGGCCAGTCGACCGTGCGGCTGAAGCTGCGGGGCCTCGATCCGGCCGCCCAGTACGTCCTGACCGATTTCGACACCGGCCCGCGGGGGCAACTCAGCGGTGCCCAGGTGCTGGACGAGGGCCTGTTGGTCGAAGCGCAGGAGCAGCCGCAGGCCGTGGTGATCGCGTACCGCCGGGCTGCGGACGGACAACGGTAGCATGGAGCCGGGTTGGCCGGGATCGGGGCGTTGACCCAGATTGCGTCAATCCTGGCATCGTCCGCTCGTGCTCTCGCTGCCAGCGCCCACCGCCCGCGCTGGACCGTGACTTCTTAACCGGCATCGACATCGAGCAAAACTCCGTTTGGCGCTAGTGCCGTTCCGCTCAACGTTTGCGGCAGGGTGCCTGGGGTCGAGCCACGAGGTACGAGTGGCGAGCCCCCAGTCTTGCCTCTAGGGGCTCGCTGCACTCGCCCCCGGGCACCCCGACCTCGAGCCTTGACGCGGCACCACATCTTCTTCTTGGCCACCCTTGACTTGCCTTGCTAACTGTATTAGTATAAATAGTACAGTTAGGACAGCACTATGGAATTCAGAATTGAACCGACCAGCCGGCTGGCCATCTATCGGCAGTTGAGCGAACAGATTCGCGAGGCGATCGCGACGGGGCGGCTGACTGCGGACGAGAAGCTGCCGTCGGTGCGGGAGCTGTCGCGGACGCTGGTCGTCAATCCGAACACGATCGCGCGGGTCTATACCGAGCTGGAGCGGGACGGCGTGTTGTGCACGCGCCCCGGGCTGGGTGTGTTCGTGGCCCGGCCGCGGCAGGAACTGACCAGGCGAGCCCGCCAGGAGCGGCTGCTGCGCAGCGTGGACGGGATGCTGACCGAGGCGGTGCATTTGGGCTTTGCGGCCGAGGAAGTCACGGTCCTGGTTGCGGAGCGCATGACGCGTTTCCAGTGGGAACGGGACTCGAAGTAAGCGGACGGAGCTTCGCGCGAGAATTGAGGACGGCCATGTCGGACGCCATTGTGACCCAACGCTTGACCAAGTACTACGGCCCGCAGCGGGTGGTCGATACATTGGACTTGCGGATCCCCTGCGGCTCCGTCTACGGATTGCTCGGCCGCAACGGGGCGGGCAAGTCGACGACGATCAAGATGCTGTTGGGCCTGGTCCATCCCGATCGCGGCCGGATCCAGTTGCTGGGCGAGGACGCGGCCGCCTTGACGCCGGCCACACGGGCCCGCATCGCGTACCTGGCCGAAGGTCATCCGCTGTACCGCTGGATGACCATCGGCCAGGCGGTCCGGTTCGCCCGCCCGTTTTACCCGCGTTGGAACGGGCCGCTGGTCGAGCAGATCCTGGACCATTTCGAGCTGCCGCAGAAGAAACGCATCCGCCACCTGTCGCGCGGCCAGCGGGCGCAGGTCGCGTTGGCCTTGGCGGTCGCCCCGGACCCGGAACTGCTGATCCTGGACGATCCGACGATCGGGCTGGACACCGTGGTACGGCGGGATTTCCTCGAATCAATGATCCAGATCATCCAGCGCCGCGGCCGCACGATCCTGTTCAGCTCGCACATCCTGTCGGACGTGGAACGCGTGGCCGACCGGATCGGCGTGCTGGTCGACGGCGTGTTGCGCGTGGACTGTCCGACGGACGAGTTCAAACAGTCGGTCAAGAAGATCGTGCTCGAATTCGGCCGCACGCCGCCGGAGTTTCCCGCCTGTCCGGGATTGATCGGCGCTCGGCCGGTGGGCACGCGGTTGGAGTTGACCGTGGTGAAGCCGAACGACGAGCATCAGCAACAGATCGACCGGCTGCAGCCGCGGTCCCAGGAGGTGCTCGACCTGAACCTGGAAGACGCCTTTATCGAGTATACGCGGGGCCCGCGGCGGGCGCTGCCAGTGTTTGGAGGGGAAGCGGAACATGTGGAAAGCGTTGGCGTTTAAGGAAGCCCGCGAGAACCTGTGGATCGGAGCCGCCGGGCTGGCGATCCTGCTGTTCGTCGTCGCCAATCAGATCGGCTGGGACGACTCGCTGCCTGCGAGTTACGGATTTCACGCGTACGGCACGGCGAGCGGCCAGATTCCGTTCGTGTCCGACGACTTTGGCATCGGTGTGGCCTACGTGGCCGCGTTGCTGGCCGTGGCGTTGGGCTTTCACCAAACGCTGGGCGAGACGGTGCACGGCACGTACCTGTTGTTGTTCCATCTGCCCGTGTCGCGGCGGCGGCTGATGTGGATCAAGCTGGCCGCCGGCCTGGCAGTCTATGCGGCGTGCACCATGCCGCCGGTACTGCTGTTCGCGATCTGGGCGGCGACGCCCGGCACGCACGCCAGCCCGTTTGAATGGTCGATGACGTGGCCCGTGTGGCGGATCCTGTTGAGCATGACGATGCTGTACCTGGCGGCCTTTCTGTGCGGCCTGCGGCCGGCGCGGTGGTTCGGCTCGCGGCTGCTGCCGCTGGTCGTCGGGGCCACGTCGACGGGCATCCTGTTGGAAGCGCCGCTACCTTGGTGGTGGCTGCCGGTGCTGATCACCGTCGTCGTGGACGTCATCTTTCTGGTTTGCATCCAGCACATGGTCCGCGTGCGGGATTTCAGTTGAGAGGGTTGCGGAAATGCATCAGCGGCACGGCCTCGTGAATTCCCTTCTGCTCGCCCTGGTCCTGGCGGTCGGGACGGCGGTGGTCTGGGGCTTCGTCTGCGGATTCTGCTGCGAAGCGATTCGCCGCTGGCAGCGGCGGCAGGAGCGTTCGCCGAGGCAGACCTACGAGCAACTGCTCGTGACCTCCGCGGGCGTGCCGGTGATCGCCACGATCGGCACCAGGGACTACCAGTATCGCACCTACCGCACGCTGGACGGCGAGCCGGTCGAAGCGCCGACGCTGGTTTACCCGGCCGCATTGCCGGACACCGAAATGCTCGAACGCTACGGTTGGCCGGTCGAATGGTCGGCCCGGATGACGGGCGTGAACGACGGCCAAATCCCGCCGCAGTATTGGTACCTGATCCATGACGGATGCCGGCCGGGACACGCGTGGCTCGAAGGCTTTGACAGCGTCAACAAGCGTCGCGTCGGATACCTCGGCCGGCAAGGGTTCTCGGCGACGCCGTTGCCGCGTGCCGATCGCTTTCCGCTGGACGGACGGCTGTTCGCAGCCGGCCGAGCCTTCGGCTATCTCGGCGCGACGGAACCGCGCAACTTGCCGACGGGCGTCAGCGAAGCGGGGTTCATTCCCTTGTGGCGAGGCTACCTGGTGACGGATGGGAAGCTCGTGGAAGTCGACATCCGCGAGCGCCGCGTGCGGACGGTACTCGAAGAACCCGGCCTGTTGTCGGCCGCGATCGTCGAGCAGGCTGTTGTCAAAGACGCCGCGGGGCGGCCCTCGCTCCGGCTGCGCGGCTTGGTCGCCGCGCGTGCGGTCGACCGCCTGTGGATCTTCGACCCGGCGGCCAACCAGCTGCGGCAGTACGCGTTGCCGGGCGAATGGGCTCGTGCCACGGTCGAAGTCTACGACCTCGGCGACGAGGTCCTGCTTGCCAGAAGTGGCCAGCCACGGAGAACCGGCGACGTGTGCCTGGCGTGGCTCGACCGGGACGGCCGCGTGGTCCGCGAACGGGATGTCACGCTGCAGCAGCCGGATTTCGGGGGTTCACCCGGCGAGTGGGAGGCCGTCGTCAGTCTCCCGATCCCGACGCTGCTCGGGCTGGCGGTCTTCGTCGCAGCTCCGCTGGATATGGTCTGGAACGGTGCGGCGGCCTCGTATGCCGAGGGCCTCGCCGTGTCCTGCCGACAGCTCGCCGGGCCGATTGCCGTCGTCAGTCTGGCCGCGATCGCCTTGGCCGTATGGTGTTTTCGCCGGCACCGGCGTTACGCTCAACCCGGCGCGTGGATGTGGTGCGTGTTCGTCCTGCTGCTGGGCCTGCCCGGCCTGGTCGGTTATCTCCTGCATCGCCGCTGGCCGGTCTGCGAGACCTGCACGGCCTGCGGCCGTCGCGTGGCCGGCGACCGCGACACGTGCCAGGCCTGCGGTGCCGTCTTCCCCGCGCCGCCGCCGACCGGGACCGAGATCTTCGGGCAGGGCTGAGGAGGGGGTCTTGACGTCCGACGACGGTGATAGCGAGACGGGATCGTCGACAGGCCGCTCACTGTCGAAAACTGGCATGTGCGGATAGCTTGCCGACCAGCACCTCGTCCCACACCGCGTAGCCCGTTGCCAACTCGAAATCCAAGAGCCGCGCCAACAGCGGGTGCCACCAGGTGCG
>CAIYOB010000347.1 GCA_903927685.1 uncultured Planctomycetaceae bacterium | reverse complement strand
CTGGAGCGTGGCCAGAACTTCATCGGTCGTCCCCACGGCAATCGCCGGCAATTGGCGGACGCCGTGCTTGGACAGGATCTCGTACCGCTGCTCCGGGCTGAGTGCCTGCCAGGTTTCGGCGGCTTCCAGGCCACACAGCCCTTGTTCATGGGCGGCCGAACAGGCGGCCTGGGCGGCGTTCAACGCCTTCCGCAACGCCTCGGTCAACGTGTCCACCATGCCCGGCACAGGATCGGGATCGTCGAGCAGACGGCGGTGGCCTTCGCTGGCCTTGACCTCGGGCTCGACCTGCTTGGCCACCGGCAGGTCGGCGGCATGGTCCAACAGTCGCTTCAGTTGTCGCCATCGCGGCTGCCGGTCTGCGATCAAATCCTTGCGTTTCTGCCACGCGGCGATCTCGTTGGTCAACCGGTCCTTGTGGTCGTGGATGACTTTGAGCTGATCATTGCCAACGCGGTTGGCCATGTCCGTCAGGTGCTTGACGTCGGGGCACTTGGGAAGCGGGGCCTCCCCCGACGCATCCTTGGCGAGTTGGTTCAGACGGCTGAGGAATTCCGGTGCGTGGGCCGACTCCTGACCCGCGTGGGTGTTCAGGCCGATCTTCTTGTACAGCCCGCGAATCTCGATCAACTGGACTTTGGTCAGGGTGATGGTCTCGACCCGGAACTCGGCCACCGCGATGTTTTTCTGGTCGAGCTTGCCCTTGACGAGCGGTTCACTGCCGTTGCGAGCCTGCAAGACGCCGCCGTTGAACAACACGATCAAGGCCGCATCGATGGCGTCCTGGGACCAGCCCCAGGGTGGACCGGCGAACTGCTTGCGAACATCCGTTCCCTTCTGGCTGCTGCCGACGAAATTGACCACCGCTTTGCAGTCCGGGTGGTTCTCCGGATCCCCCTTGTATCCGACGGCCTCCAAGGCGTCGCCATCGCCTTTCTTGGAGCGTTCAATGACTTTGTGCCAGTCGGGCGAGTCCCCGTGGTGAAAGTCCAAGTAGAGTCGGTCCAGGCACGACTTGACCGCGTCCTGCACCTTGGTTTCCAGCAACATTCCCAGCACGGGGTCGCCGCCGGCCAGGTAGACGGCGGTCTCGTTCAGGACGTCGCCGATGATGTTGTCGCGAATCCGTTGCGCTTGCTCCTGGCGGGTCTCCATCGCCTTGCGAGCCTCGATGCCTTCCGGCGTCGCGGGCGTACCCTTGACTTGCAGCGTGGTGGTCGCGGCGTAATAACTGGCAATCGCATTCTTGAGTTCTTCGGCCTGCTTCTGAGGCACGAAGCCGTAGACGACGGCCACGGCGTCGCCCGCGGCACGCGCATCGCCGATGACCGTCTTTTCCTGGACTTCCCAGCCGTCGCGAATCCAGACGGGCACGGTGGAACCGCCGGTTTCGGGTGCGTCGGCTCCAAAATGCAGCTCGAACTTGCGCGTCACCTTGCTGCTGCCGTGCGGCACGCCGGACTTCTTGAGGATTTCGCAGCATTGCGTCTTGAGCAGTTGGGACCGTTCGCTGGCCAGCTTGCCGGGATCGCCCAACAGCTTGTTGTGGGTCTCCTGGTAGGCCTGGTTCCACTCGCTGCCTTCGCGGGTCTGCATGCGGTATTCATCTTCGACCCGCATGACGGCCCCGGACTCAACCAGCTTGTCCAACAGTGCCGGGACCTGCTTGCGGAGTTCGGCACTGCTGCCGGTCAGATCCGTCACGAGCAGGTCGGCGAGCGTCTCGGCGTTGGCTCGAATCCCCGCGTCCGCCGGACCCTTGTGCGGCAATTGCCCGATGAGAAAGGTCAAGGCACAAAGCCGGTAGCGCAGTTCGCCAGCGTCTTCCTGTCGCTGGCGGGCGATGGTTTCCGAGATTTCCTGGAGCAGCACGCCCGACTGCAGCACCTTGGTCTTGATGTGCTCGAACAGAAAGGATGCGGCCACGACGTTGCCGAGCGGCAGGTCGGCGGTCTGTTTCACGGCGTCGTAGACAATCCACAACTGCGTGCGAAGCTGGGCCCCCGTCCCGGCCTTGTCCACGGCGCGCAGAACGCGTTCCCAAAACCGCCGCCGCACCGGCAGAATCGGGTAGTCTTGCACCAGCAGCTTCCGATCGCGGCTGGTGAAAGCGATCTTCGACGATGCCAACTGCCGCTCGATCTCGCCGCTGCGGTCTTCGAGCAGTTTCTGGAGGCCGTCGATGGCGGTGGGTTTCTTCTTCAGCACCACCTCGCGGGTGACCTGCTCGACATCCGTGTCTTGCAACTCAACCGTCACCGGGAACCTGCCTTGCAGCCGTTGAAGCAAGGGAACGCCGGACAGGGCGTTCTGTCCCGTGGCCACGAACATGACGTTGGCACCCAGGCGGGAGCAGCATTGTTCCTGGACGTCCTGCACGGCTTTGGAGCGATCCGGGCTGTCGCCGATGTATTGCTGCACTTCGTCCAGCACGATCAGCGTGCAGGGCAGCTTGCCTCGGTTGCCGACCGTCTGCTTGATCTTGGCGATCATCTCCTCGATGGAGACGTCGGTCTTCTCGGCGAACTGCTTTTCCAGCAGCAGCTTCACGTCACCGGGCTTGTTGGCAAACGCCGGTCGTTCAGCCAAGATGGCTTTGGCGACGGTGTCGGACAGGTAGAAGTTGGCCAGGACGGCGTCCCGGTCGGCTTTGGATTTGTCGACGGCCGATAAGACAACGTCCTCCAGGCCCTCTTCCCGCAGCCACAGCATGAAGCTCGCCGTGCGGTATTCCCCCGGCAGCCCGACCGATTGAAAGATGATGCTCAGCAGGTCCAGCCGCACGCTGTCCCCGGCTCCCGCCCCCAGCGTGCCCGCCGCCGCATGCAGACCGCCCTTGCGTTTGGCGGCCGTGGAGAGTTCCTTCAGCAGGTCCGAAACTTGCGTCGGCAGCTTGGCCAAGCCCCGGGCCCTGGCTTGGTCCAGGAACTCGTAGTCGAGCCAAAGATACTGGAGCATCTTGACGAGGTGGCTCTTGCCGGAACCGAAGAAGCCACTGACCCAGACACCAGGCTGTTCCGACTTGTCCAAGTGGCCCAGGTAGGTCGACAGGATGCGAACCAGGCCGTCCGCGTATTGCCCATCGCAGACGAAGTTCGTCAGTTCGTAGCGGAGGGTTTCCAGTTCCGAAGCAGACTGACCGGTCGTGACCTTGGCCACACCCTGGTTCAGCAGGGTATGCGTCTTGGGGTCTTTTTCGTAGACATTCCGATTCATCATCGGCTGATCTCCCCTGCGCTGGCGGTGATGGGCACCGCGTGATAATTCCAACCGTCGCGAGCATCGAGCAGCCGGTAATTGTCTTGTTCGTAAACACCGGGAAAGAACACGAGGAGCCGCCCGCGGATACAGCCTTCCACGAGGGGCAGGATCTCGGAGATCTTGAGGAACCCGAACAGCGAGGCGACGCCGTAAACCGCAACGACGGTGTCTTCGGCAGGCTCAACCGACCGCAAAGCCTGCCCCAAATGGTCGGCAACGGCCTTGCGGAAAGCCGCCATTTGCGCCGCGCCCAAACGGGACGGCGATTCAAAATAGCTTTCGGCAAAATCCGCATAGGCCGAGCCCGACAGCCATGCGGCGAAGAAATCCGTCAGGTCGACGCCCAGCCAGTGTTTCCCACACTGCTCGGTCGTTTCCTTGAACAGGCCCAAACGCAGCCGCAGCTTGCGTTCGTCTTCCTTGTCGTACACCGCCAGCCAGACCTGTTGCGGACCGGCCACGTTGCGGTCCCAGTCGATGCCGCAGATCCGGAGGTAGTTCTTGCGTAACAGGTCAAGCCTGCTCATGGGCGTTCTCCTCCTCTGGCGTCAGCAAGCCAGGGAACGTGATCTCCACCACGCTCCCCGCCGCTTTGTAGTTCAGCCAGCCTTGCCGCGACGCTTCGATGGCCAGGTCGGTCCGCTCGGCAGGCGAACGGTCCAGGAGCCGGGTCCACGTCGAGTCCAGCGACAGTTTTCCCCGCGAGCCACAAAGATAACCCAACACGCAGGCAAGAGCAGCAACCACCGGGGTGACGATTGGCCGGGACCGATTCTTCTTGACCTTGCCGGTCAGGAAACCGGCCTGGGTCCACGACGATGCCAGGTTCTGGGACGTCGAGTGCAG
>CAIYOB010000346.1 GCA_903927685.1 uncultured Planctomycetaceae bacterium | reverse complement strand
TCCCGCCGATGGTTCCCATTGCGATCCTCGTACTTCTCACCGCCGACTTCGCCGCCGCGCCGGCGGTTGCCGAAATCGATTCCGACGACGACCGCGTACGGCTCCAGCTGGACTATGTGCTGACCGGTCGGGCTCGTCTGCACATAGCCCTTGGGCAGGACCTCGCGCACCACGTGTGTGCCGATCGGCAGATTCGTTAGCGTGTATTGGCCGGCCTCGTCGATGTTTTTGGTCTTGGGGTTGTCGGGGCTCGTCACGTCGTACGGCTCGCCGTCATCCAGCTGGCCGTTGTTGTTCGCATCGACATAGACGACGACTCCGGCCAGTCCAGGCTCGCCTTCGTCGCGGACTCCGTTGCCGTTGCGATCCAGCCACTTCGTCCCGCGGATGTCGCCCCGCGGCTCGTTGCCGAAATCGCGTCCGCCGATCGTGTCGCCGGAGCTGATCTGCACCGTGTAACCCGCGGGGTACAGCGTGCCCGGCGGCGTGGGCGGGAACGTCTGCACGGACCGCGGCGGCACGACCTCGCGAATCACGTACGATCCGGGCGGTAGCGACGCCAGTTCGTATCGGCCGGCTTCGTTCACCAGCAACGTAGCCGGGTTGTCGCGCTCGGTTACGACGCTGGGCTCCAGCCGATCCAGCTGGCCGTTGTTGTTCAAGTCGGCATAGATGGTCACGTCCGGCAGGCCCGCTTCGCCCGGCTTGCGTTTGCCGTCGCCGTCCAGGTCCTCGAACTTGATCCCGCGGACGCGGCCGGGCTGGAAGTTACCAAAGCTGCGCGTGGCCGTATCGCCGGTCGCCACGGCCACGATGTAGTTCGTCAGCCGATCGGACTCAAAGGGATTGATGTTGCCGCCGTTGAACGCCAGATTGTCGCCGCCGCTGGTGGCGATGGTCACCGACCAGCCGTTCAGCCGCCCCGCCACGCCCTCGGTCGTGTCCTGGATTACCAGCGTCCAGACGCCATTCGGGTCCTCGCCGTCCAGGTCGCTCAGCGAGTCCTGCGGGGCATAGTCCCCGGCGTAGCCGTCATACGGCAGGACGGCGTCGATCCGCCAGAACGCCTCGTCGTCGAAAATGGTGCCGTTCAAATCGGCCATGTCGCCGCCCACGCCATCGACCAGGTCGATTCGCGTGCCGCTGGGACTGAGCAGGAAGATCTTCAGCTGGTCCAGCGTCTCGTGCGAGATGTTCAGGCTGACGTTCACGTCGGTAATGACGCCGTTCAAGCCGGACACCTTGGCATCCGAGCGGGTCTGCGAGAAGCCGTCGTCCTCGATGAACTGGAACGTGGTCGCACTGCTCAGGGGCGGCGTGCTTTGGATCCAGCCGCTGCGCGCGACTTCCGACACCCAGTACGTCCCTGGGACCAGGTCGCGGAAGAAGTACCAGCCGCGTTCGGTGGTAACGTCGATGAAGTCATCGTTGTTCCAGTCGTAATCGGTCGTCATCGTGCTGGCCACCAGCTCGCCATTCTCGTCCAGCAGTTCGATCTGCCAGCCGTTCAGACCGTCCTCGCCGGGATCCTTGATGCGATTGCCGTTCAGGTCGTGGAACTTCTGGCCCTGGATGACCGCGCCCAGGAAGTCGTTGCCGAAATCGAGATCGATCACGGTGCCGCCCGCCGAGACCGAGACGGAATGGCTGATCGTCGCCGGCGCGGTCTGGACGTAACCCGGCTGGATCACCTCGGCGACCTTGTAGCTGCCGTAATCGACGCCGCTGAACGCATAGCTGCCGTCGCCGGCGGTCAGGGTGCTGTCGACCAGGTCGCCTTCCACGTCGTACAGGTTCACCGTCCAGCCGGCCAGGCCCGCTTCGCCGCTGTCCAACGTCCCGTCGGCATCCTGGTCGAAGAACACGCGGCCTTCGAGCACGCCCGTGTCAACCTGCTCGATCGTGGGCACCTGGTCGCACGCCAGGGCCTGGGCGCCGCCGTAGGTCGGCCCACCCTCCTCGGCCAGCATCGCGGCCAGGGCCACGGCCGAATGCGTGCCGCCGTAGATCTCGTCCGCCCCGCTGCCGCCGCAGACGAAATCGTCGTCCGGCCCGCCTTCGATGTACTCGGCAAACGTCGTGCTGCGATCGAGGATCAGGTGCGCCAGGATGATGTCGTTGCCCCAACCGCCGTACTGCTTGTCCGCGCCCTGGTCGCCGATCAGCAAGTCGTTGCCCAAGCCGCCCCACAACTCGTCGGCCGAGTCCGCCGCGGCGTCCGCGTCCTTGTCCAGAGAGTTGACGTCGATGCCCAGCGCGGTGCTGATCAGCGTCACCAGGTCGGCATTGGCGTCCAGTCGGCCGCCGACGATCAGGTCGTTGCCGCTCTCGCCATCCACAAAGTCTCCGGCGGATCCGCCGCTGATCAGGTCGCCGCCGGACCCGCCGCGGATCGTGTCCACGCCGCCTTCGCCCAGGATCACGTCGGCGTTCGGGCCGCCGTCCAGCGTGTCGTTGTCGGTCCCGCCATAGATCCAGTCGTCGCCCGAGCCGCCGTCGATCGTGTCCTGGCCGGCCCGGCCGTGAATCACGTCGCTGCCCGAGCCGCCGTCGATGGTGTCGTTGTCCTCGCCGCCGTCGATCGTGTCGTTGCCCGCGTCGCCGGAGATCGTGTCGTCGCCCGCGTCGCCGTCCAGCAGGTCGTCGCCGCCGCCGCCGACCAGCGTGTCGGAGCCCGCGAAACCGTACAGCTCGTCGTTGCCCGCTCCGCCGTCCAGGTAGTCGTCCGCCGAGCCGCCCTGCAGAATATCCTGGCCGCCGCCGCCGGAGGCCGTCACGGGCACGGTCACGTCGACCAGGTACAACGCGTCGTCGCCCGCGCCGCCGTCGAAGAAGATGCTCGACACGCCCGCGTATCGACTCTGCAGGCCAAGCCCCTCGATGTCGTACACGCCCGTGGCGATCTCGGTCACCGTGAACGCCTCGGCCACGTCGCTCGAACTGCCCGGACCGCGCTGGCCGGCGAACGCCCCGGCGTGCAGGACCAGCGTCCCGGCGGCCGTCGTCGACCCGTCCGGCAACGCTTCGCCCGCCTCGGCAAC
>CAIYOB010000345.1 GCA_903927685.1 uncultured Planctomycetaceae bacterium | reverse complement strand
GCTGGTGCAGGGCAAGATCCAGGACTCGGCAGCCGTCAAGGGCCGACTGACCAGCGGTACGGCCTTCGCGGTCCAGCAGGGCACCGTCAGTGGCAACTTGGCCGGCGCGGTGGGCTTGACCAAGTCCGGCAGCGGCACGGTGGTGCTTTCCGGGACGAACGTCTACACCGGCACGACCACGGTCAGTGTCGGTACGCTCGCCTTGTCTAGCGGGTCCGCGAACAACCTCGCCAGCTCGGCGCTGCTGGACATTCAAAGCGGAGCCACGCTGGATGTTACCTGTTTGACCTCCGCAGAATTGGTGCTGGCTTCCGGCCAGACGCTGCATGGCACGGGCACGGTGGTGGGCAAGCTGAATGCGCCCAGCGGCGCGACGGTCGGCCCTGGCTCGGTGAGCGGCACTTCGACCGGCACGCTGCTACAGCAAGGCAACTTCGCCCTGGCCACGGGCGGCACGCTGGAGATCCACATCGGCGGCGGCACCGCGGGCTTGTACGACAACCTTTCCGTGGCGGGCGGGGTGAATCTGGGCGGCGCCACGCTCAGCCTGCCCGTCGTCAACAGCTACACCGTGAAGGAGAGCGACGAGTTCCAGATCCTGACCAACGACGACACCGACGCCGTGACCGGCACGTTCGCCGGCTTGGCCGAAGGCAGCATGATTACGCTGGGAACGGTGAACTTCCAGATCTCCTACGTGGGCGGCACCGGCAACGACATCACCCTGAAGAAAGCCGGCGCGCTGATCATCACCAGCGTGACGAATACCGGCCCGGTGGTCGAGCATACGCCCGTCGGCGTGACGATCACCGCCGCGGCCCGGCCGGGTGCGATCGATGCGCTGACCTACGACTGGGACTTCGACAACGACGGCGCCTACGAAGCCTCCAGCAGCACGGACACCGCGGTGCACACTTATTTGGCCGGTGGCCAGTACCCGGTGGGCGTGCGGATCCGCGACACGAAGGGAGGCATAGGCACTTCCAGCACTACCGTGACCGTGCTCGCGGACCTGGTGCCACCCACCAGTCACGTCGGTTCGCTGGCCGCCAAACAAACCAGCCAGACGTTCCCGGTCACCGTGACCGGCAGCGATCCGGCACCGGCTTCGGGAGTCGCTACGTTTGCCATCTACGTGGCCGTGGACAACGGGCCGCTGACCCTGTACACGACGCTGACCGCGGACGCCTCCGGCCAAGCGTCCTTCGACTACACGGGCCAGGACAGCCACCTGTACTGGTTCCGCAGCGTGGCCCGCGATCGGACCGGGAATACGGAGAGCAAGCCGGCCGGGGGCGAGGTCAGCACCTACGTCCCCGACCTGATCACGCCGGTCACACAGGTCACCTCGGTCGATACGACCCAGTCCCAGTTCCAGATCAACTGGTCCGGAACGGACAGTGGCGGCAGCGGCCTGGCCACCGTGCAGATCTGGGGTCAGGTGGACAGCGGGACCTGGACGCAACTGGGGCAGTATCCGGCCGGCACGCCTACCGGCGGCACGTACTCGGGTACGATGACCTATGCAGCCATCGTCGACGGCCAGATGCACAGCTACTCGTTTTACAGCGTGGGCAAGGACGGGGCGCAGAATGCCGAGTGCGCCCCGAGCAGTCCCGACGTTGGTCCGCAGAACGTTCAGTTCACTCCGCCGGACGCCTGGTCGGTCTCGAAGCTGACGCTG
>CAIYOB010000344.1 GCA_903927685.1 uncultured Planctomycetaceae bacterium | reverse complement strand
CGGCTGCCCAAGCCGGTGGGCGTGATGGCCTGTAACGACGACCGGGGCCGGCAACTGCTCGAAGCCTGCCGCGAGGCGGAAGTCCAAGTGCCCGAGGAGGCTGCGGTGGTCGGCGTCGACAACGACGAGTTGCTGTGCGAACTGGCGGATCCGCCGCTGTCCAGCGTGGCGCTGAACACGGAACGCGCCGGTTACGAAGCGGCGGCCCTGCTGGAAGGCCTGATGTCCGGCCGGTCCCGCAAGCCGCGGCACATCGTGACCGAAGCCCTCCGCGTCGTGACTCGGCGGTCCAGCGACCACATGGCTTGGGAGGACGCCGAGGTGGCCCAGGCCTTGCGCTTCATCGGCGAGCACGCGGCCCGTTCGATCCGCGTTCCCGACCTGGTCCAGCGTCTGGCCGTGTCCCGCCGCTCGTTGGAAATCCGTTTTCGCCGCCTGGTCGGGCGTTCGATCCAGGAAGAGATTCAGCGCGTGCGGCTGGAGCGAGCCCGGCAGTTGCTAATCGAGACCGACTTGGCGCTGCCGGCCGTCGCCGAAGCGTCCGGGTTTGCGGCCCCCAGCTACTTGGCCCAGGTCTTCCGCAAGCACTTCGGCCTGACTCCGGCCCGCTACCGCCGCCAGGCCCGCGGACAATAGACTCTGCCTTGGACCAACCGGCCGGGCGGACAAGTCAGTCCGCGGCCGCCTTCAAGCTCGCGCAAACCAACTCGCGGTCGTTCCGGGCGAATATGTGCTGATAGGCAAACGCGGGATGCGACCAGCAGACGCCGTCCCGCTGTGACAACTGGTCCGTCGTCGGCGCGAGCAGCTTGGCCCGGCTGATTTCGTGGAACCCTTGCGGCGACAACGTGCCGATCAACAGTTCGCCGCGTTCATTGAACATCCACATCCGCTCGCCGTTGCGGACCATGTGGATCGTCGCCCAGCGGGCCTTGGGGACCGCGGTCAAGTCCTCCCAGATGCGATCGCCAGTGCGGGCGTCCAGGCAGCGCAGTTCGCCATAGCTATCCACGCCGTACACGTAATCGCCCTCGAAGTACGGCGTGCTGATCATCGCGTGCAGGGCGTCGGTGTCCCGCTCGCTGGCCCCGCGCCGCCGCCAGATAGGTTCGACGCTCAGTTCGCTCGGCTGCAGTTTCAGCATCAGGGAGCCGTCGTAAAAGGCCGTGACGAACAAGCGGTCGCCGCTGACCACGGGCGTCGGAACGTTGATCACCATCCGCCGCGGGGCGAAGGGGTGTTGCCAGTGAACGTGACCCGTGGCGGGATCCAGGCCCGCCACATTCGCGCCGGTCCAGCAGACCAGGACCCGCTGGCCGGCTTGGCGAATGATGATCGGTGCGGAATAGGAGGCCGGATCGTCCAACGCGCGCCACCGTTCCGCGCCGGTCCGCTTGTCCAGTGCCACCACGCAGGCGCCGTCGCTGGCACCGAGCTGGACAATGACCAGTTCACCGTCCACCAGCGGCGCGGCGGAACAGCCCCAAATCGGCACCCGCACCTGGTAGTCGACGCCCGGCGTCTTCTTCCAGAGCACGGTGCCCCGCGCGGCATCCAGGCAATGCAGGTGGCCCATAGTCCCCAGGACGTAGACACGGCCCTCGTCGATGGAGACCGCCGCCCGCGG
>CAIYOB010000343.1 GCA_903927685.1 uncultured Planctomycetaceae bacterium | reverse complement strand
CTGCATGACGTTGGGCACCCAGTGGTCGTGGAAGCCGGACGACGAGATCAAGTCCCTCAAACGCTGCATCGACGTGCTGGTGACCTGCGCCGGCCGCAACGGGAACCTGGCCCTGAACACCAATCCCATGCCGGACGGGCAGATCGAGCCGCGGCAAGTCGAGCGGTTTCGCGAGATCGGCAGCTGGCTGAAACTGTACGGCGAGAGCATCTACGGGACGCGCGGCGGTCCGTTTCACGGGCAGGATTGCCTGAGCACCCACCGGGACAACCGGATCTACGTGCACGTATTGAAATGGCACTCGGACCACTTGCGCTTGCCCGGGATCGCCCGCCGCATCGAATCCTGCCGCTTGCTGACCGGCGGCGAGGCCACCGTGCGGCAGACGGCGGACGAGATTGAAATCGAGGTACCCGCCGAGCGGCGGCAGGAACTCGATACGATCGTCGTGCTGGAGTTGGACGGTCCCGCCGCCGAGGTGAAATCGGCGGCGGTCCCGGTGGCCTCCCTGACCTATGGCAAACAGGTGACGGTATCCAGCGTCTATCCGGATCCGGTCGGAGCGAACTACAAGCCCGAGTTTGCGGTGGACGGCGACCCGGACAGCGGCTGGACGTTCGCCAAGGACCGGAAGTCCGCGTGGCTGGAAGTGGATCTGGGCCAAGCTTGCCCATTCAACCGAGCGGAGATCCACGAGCGGTACGATCGCGTGCGGGCTTTTCGGATTCAAGTCAAGCTGGGCGATGCGTGGGTGACCATTCACGAGGGGACGCGGATCGGCGAGAATCTCTGCCTCACGTTACCCGCGGCGACCGCTCAGTTCGTGCGTCTCGAGGTCCTGGACACCACGATCAACCCGCTGATCGCCGAATTTCACCTATACGCGGACTGAATTCTCAGATTCCACTCCACGGAATCGCCCCGGCGCGCATAGTGAATCTTGGGCCGCGGGAGCTTGCCATGAATCAGGCGGATGTGTCCAGCGAAGACTTGATGGCGCGCGTCGCTCAAGGCAGCGACGCGGCCCTGAGCACGCTGCTCCGCCGCCACGCCAGCCCGCTGCTGACTTTCCTGCAGCGAATGCTGGGCGATCGGCAGCGGGCCGAGGATTCATTTCAAGAGGTGTTCCTGGCCGTTTGGACGCATCGGCACCAATACCGTTATCCGGGCCGTTTTCAGTCCTGGCTGTTCGGCATCGCCCTGAATCAATGCCGGGCCGAATTCCGGCGCGGACGATTGCCGACGGTGACGCTGGATGACCAGCCGGCGCTCGACCCGGCGGACGACGATCCGACTCCCGCCCAGGCGGCTGTCGCCGGCGAGACGGCGGCTTTGGTCGCCCAGGCCGTGGCCGACTTGCCCGCCCAGCAGCGGGCGGTGGTGGTGCTGCGGATCTGGAACGGGCTGCCGTACGGCGAGATTGCCGATATCCTGGGCCTCCAAACGGCAACCGCCCGTTCCCACATGCTGCACGCCCTGGCGACGATGCGCCGGCACTTGCAGCCAAAATTGGAGGGGTTTGTTTAGGGGCAGCTAACCGATTGAGGTGGTAGCCAAACGATACAGACGCCCAGATCTGAATGAGAGACCGTGCCATGATTATCCCTGGCGATCACGTGGTGGACTACGTCGACGCCTATTTGCACGAGGCGTTGGCGCTGGACGAGATGCGTTATGTCCGCGAGCACGGTGACAAGTGCCCGATCTGCCGGTTGGCGTTGGAGGAAGCGCAGCGGCGGCTTCAGGCGGTACACTCGCTGCCGCCGGTCGAAGCTCCGGAATCGCTGATCCAACGGGCCGAGCAGCGCATCGGCCAACATCGACGCAGCCGCCGCAAGGCGATTGCGGCGGTCTGGTCGGCCATTGCGGCTTCGGTGCTGTTGGCCGCCGGATTCCATCTGTACTCCGCCACGCGGACGCCGTCGCCGTACGACCTGCGGATCTTGGGCCAAACCGAGTGGATGGCGGAGAGCCAAGCTTCCTTGCGAG
>CAIYOB010000342.1 GCA_903927685.1 uncultured Planctomycetaceae bacterium | reverse complement strand
TGGGGCAACGCCCCAGGAACACGAGCAATCACCCGTTGTTTGGCCGAAGGCCATATTCACCGCCCTGCTTCGGACGATGTGAATATGGCCTTCGGCCAAGCACGGACGGACTGCCAAATGCGCAACTTCGAAGACTCCAGTCGTCGCCCGCCTTGCGGTCGCGGAAGCGGGTCACGCTGACCCACTCGGACACCGGTGGCAGCGGCGGCTCGGGCGTCTCTTCCACGGGCAGTTTCAACGCCCCGCGCGGTGCGCCGAACCCGGTGACCGCGTGGCTGCCGAAGCACTCGTCGACGTCCGGGCTGGCGACTTCCACGTCCTGCCACGCGTCAGGCTGCCGGCTTGCGAGCACGCGATGCGCGAGGGCTTTTCCATGACCATAACCCTCGGTTCGGAACCCTGCGACGCGGACGCGTTTGACCAGCGCGGGGCCGACGTCGTGATGGGTCAGGTCCAGCCCCAGCACGCCGGACCCGTCGCTGCTGCGGAGCAAGACGTCTTCCAGCCGGCCTATGTTGTTCGAGTGGTACTCCAGGGCCTTGACGCCCGGATTGCCCCGGCCGGTATCGATGGCCACGCCTCGATGTACAGCGAGATACTGCTGCCGTTGGTCGCGCGGTTCGAGCCGGGGTCGCCGCGCGTGCTGCTCATGCGGAGCACCGGCTGCGGCTGCTGCGGATTGGTGAACGTTCCCCGTCGCGGAACGCCCACCGCCGGGCCCTGAATCACCGCAGCATCGCTTCGGTCGAACGTCCAATGGCCGATGGTCTGCCCGTAGCCGGGCGTGACGGCCAGCATCAGCAGCGGTACCAAGAGCGTCGTTTTCATGGGTGCAATTCTAGCAGAAGTGGCGTAAGCTGGCAGTTTGAGATGCCACGATCGAGCGCAAGCTGGCAGCTTACGCCACGGAAAATCGCACTCGCCTCGCTCTACCAATTCGCCATGATTCTAGGCCCAGCGTAGCGTGGATTCGAGCTTGGCTCGGGCCGCCACACTCACCTGCCCAGTCTCCTCGCGCCGGCGGCTCGGCGATGGAACTGGGCGATTTCTTCGTCCGAGGCGGCCGTCCACTTGATTTCGGTCTCCGGCATCGCGGCGCGCAGCTTCTCGACGTCTGCGGCCGCGACGCCGACCTTGAAGAGTTCCAGGGTCTTCAACCGGCCCAGCTTCGTCAGCACGTCCAACCTTCCCTCGGACGTGACCACGAACTCGGCCAGTTTCAACGACTCCAGGGTCTGAATCTGAACGACGTGCTTCAAGCCCGCGTCCGTCAGCCGTCCGTTGAACTGCGAGCTGACGAACAGGCTTGTCAGTTTGGGCATGGTGACCAGCGGCGCCAAGTCTTCGTCGCCGATGCCGCAGTGGTGGAGTTGCAGCGATTCGAGTTGCACGAGTTCGGCCGACGCCTGGAACCCTTCGCGACTGAACTTCATGCAGCCCCCGAACCGCAACGACCGCAAGTGCGGCAGTGCCTTGAGGGCCGCTGCGCCACGGCCGGTGATCCGGGCGTTGTGGTCCAGCGCGAGCGTCTGCAGCGATTGGATCTTGGCCAGCGTCGCAAACCCCTCGTCGTCGAAGGTGCTGGCGTTGAGGAACACCGTTTCGAGCCGCGGCAGTTTCGCGAGCACTTCCAACCCCGCGTTGTCCGCGCACTTCGCCGTGCCGCGGAGGGTCCTGAGGCTGGTGATCTGGCTCAACTGCCGCCACAACTCGGGCGTCCATTCCGGTTGGCCGAATCCGATCTCGGTGGTTC
>CAIYOB010000341.1 GCA_903927685.1 uncultured Planctomycetaceae bacterium | reverse complement strand
GGATGTGGAGGACGACGAGGATGGACAGGCTCAATCGGCGAGGTTTCGTGGCTTCTTCGGCTCGAGTCGGCTTGGCGGCCGGAGCCTGGGCGGCGTCCCCCATCCTTGGTGCGATCGGCGTGACGGACGGCCTGTTCGGTGTGTCCCAGCGGGCCGCTGCGGCGGACGCGCCGTCGGCAGAGCCGGGCCCGCGGATCGGCGGCTTCACGAAGAGCTTCCAGGACTTGCCGATTCCCGAAGTCTGCCGCAGGTTCAAGCAGCTCGGCCTGGACGGACTGGACTTGACCGTGCGGCCCCAGGGGCATATCGAACCCGAGCAGGCCGTCCGGGAACTGCCCCAGGCTGCCGCCGCGGCCAAACAGGAAGGGCTCGAGATCCTGTTCCTGACGCCCGGCGTGACCGACGCCGACGAGGCGGCCGACCGGCTGCTGGGCGCGGCGGCCGAGCAAGGAATCCGCCGCATCAAGTTGGGGTACTATCGCTACCAGCCGTTCGGCACCCTGGCCGGCCAGCTGGCCGAGGTCCGCAAGCGGTTGGCCGGTGTGGCCCAGCTGGCGGCCAAGCACCAGGTGCTGCCCTGTGTGCACATCCACTCCGGTCCGTACCTCCCGTCGCACGGCACCCAGTTGTACGAGTTGCTGCGGGACTTTTCGCCGCAGCAAGTTGGCGCGTATCTCGACACGGGCCACATGGCCGTCGAAGGCGGCGGCGACGGCTGGCGGCAGGGGATCGACCTGCTGGCGCCCTGGATCGCTCTGGTCGCCGTCAAGAACTTTGCCTGGGAAGTTGCCGGCCGTGACGAGCGCGGTCAGCAGCGTTGGCGGACGAAGACCGTCCCGATCGCGGACGGCGTGTGTCCGCTGCCCGAGTACCTCGCGGCATTGAAGAAGGTCGGCTATGCCGGCATCTATTCCCTGCACAGCGAGTACAAAGGCGCGCACAGCTTCCAGGACCTGAGCACCGAGGAGTGCCTGCAGCAGACGGCGGCCGATTTGCAGCACCTCCGCTCGCTGCTGTGACCGCCGGCCTGGCACGCTGACATAGGGGCAATCCCGACGCGGCTGGAAAACCAGGTAGATTCAAGGTCCTGTCAGGATGTCAGGCTTCGGTCCCTGTTCCTCCCATATTCGCACCCAGGCCTCCCAGGCCAGCCGCGAGCGGCTGAACAGCAGCTCGTCGCGCAGTTCCGGCGAGACTTCGGTGACGCGCGCGGGCGGCGGCGTCCAGATTGTGCTGGCCGACGTGTCACGCAGGCGGTACAGGTGGGCGGCCGCGTAACGCGTGTCCTGCCACAGCAGCAGGCCCTGGGAGCTCACGTCGTACCACGTCACCGTCGGTCCCAGCCGAGCCATCATGTCGTCCCAGACCATGTCGACGCCGGCCCAGTGGTACACGCCCTGCACGGCCTGGACGAACGCCTCACGCTGCGGTTCCGGCACGTCGTCCAGCCAGCCGCGGCGGGCCAAGGTCACGAGGATCCAGCCGGCCCGTTCCTGAAACAACAGCTGCACGGGTTGCGCGGTGAAACCCGGATGCCGGATTTCCGCCAGGACTTGATTGGTGGCCGCATGCAGCCGGCCCACGGTCAGGCGCGTACCCTGCCAGGCCCGGGTCTCGGCCAGCAGCGTCAGCAGTTCGCGATCGACGAAGGCCCGCAGGGCGTCTTCGACGTCGCGAAGCCGCTCGAGGTGCTTGTGGACTTTACGCCACTGGCCGGTCCGCGCGGCGTCGCGGCCGGAGTGCCGCAGGCGGCCGAACAGCCGGGGCAGCGTGCCTGAGTGGATGCCCAGGCGCAACAGCCGCAGCAGCGGTTCGCCGTGGCGGCCGATCGCCGCCGGCTTCAGGTGCCTGGGCCGGTTGGCTGCGTACAGGCGCCAGTTCTCCTTTAGTTCCCAGACCAGGAACCCGAACACGCCGGGGATCGCCCAGATCGTCGACCAGACCAGCGTGTTGGCCCAGGCGGCGCCCAGGTAGGGAGTCAGTTCCCTGACGATCAGCGGCCCCGCCGGCAACAGCAGCTTGTGCGAGACCGTGACGACCGGGAAATGCTTGATCGGGTTGATCTGCGGTTCCAACAGCAGCGTAAAGACAAACGCGGTGACATAGGACACGAAGAACCACAGTCCGCCGCCGACCAGCTTGATGAATACGGAGAAGCGATTGTCGCCGGTTCGAAAGCGGAGCCACTCGTCCACGGTGTACAGCACCCGTTCCAGCCCGTTCAACAGGTAGTGGAACGAGTCCATGATCCAATGAAAGGCGGCCGCGAACACGCGGATCTGCAATTCCCGCCAGCCGCGGACCAGTTGCTCGGTGATCAACTGGTCGAGGTATCGCCCCAGCGGCGAGTTCAGCGCCAGGTTGATCGCCAGGAAGGTAATCGTCCAGGCGCTCGACGTCAGCGGCCCGCGCAGCAGGCGAAAAGGCAACACCAGGACCACGGTGAACAGCAGCGGCTTGACCCCGTAGCCGATCAGGGCCGCGTAGAACATGCTCTCAAAGAACTTGCGCACCTGCGGCAGATGGAAGATCGACACGGGCAGATCATACGCCACGTGCCGGCACGCCTGCCCGAACCGTTTCAGCGCCGCTACGCACCCCTGCCGGAAACTCTCGCGATTGAGCAGCAGCAACAGGAATGTCCCGCACGACAGCACGAAAGCCAGCGACACCCAATCCAGTCCCGGCGCGACCGTGCCGTGCGGCGGCAGATCCGCGGCGACTCGGCCCAGGGTCTCGATTCCCGAGCTGTGCTGTGCGTGCTGGAACGTATGCGCCAGATGCCGCCCGAATTCGATCAGCAAGAACGCGCTGCCGTAGGGCAGGGCCAGGTAGCGGGTCACCCGGCGACCGAACCCCGTGCCGAACGCCAGGGCACTCAACTGGTGCGACCACCGCAAGTACACGGGCCCGCGATAGTAGACCCCCGGCAGCACGGCCGCCAGGCGGCGGTCGACGCGCAGCAGCAAGTCGCCGGTCACCAGTTCCCACGGGCTGGTCAGATCCGAGAGCTTCAAGTTGTTCTGCGACAAGGCGTCGCGGAGCTGGCCCAGGCTCAAGTACCCCTGCCGCACCATGCGGTCGAGCAGTTCTTCGACGATCTTGGCAAACGCGACGCGTTCGGGCACGTTCTCGGGGCGCAGGCCTTCCGCCGCCAACGCCTCGGTGATCAGCGGCCGGACCCGTTCCCGCAGCCGCCGCTGCGTTTGGCTGACCGCCACTTCGATCAGCAGGGCCAGCCGCGTGCGGGCCTCGCCGCTCAGCCGCGAAGCCGTCAGCTTGCCCGCCGCACTCCGCAGGTGCTTGACCGCCATCACCTCCGACAGCAAGGGCAAAGCTTGGCGCAACGGCTCGCGGCCCAGCGAGCGGCACCAGCGGAAAAACTGAAATCGGAACAGTCCCCGTTCGTGCTCCAGGCAGACCTTTTGCAGATCGTACAGCACCCGGGACTCCGCCGTGCGGAAGCCCTGGTCGGCGTGCACCAGCAGAGGACTCAACGCCTCGGCCCAGTCGCCGACCTCGTCCTCGCCCCAGCCCAGCGCTGCCTGCAGCCGGCGGGCCAGCCGTTCCAGTTCGGCCTGGGCCAGCGTCAGCGACTCCTGAGCCCGGTCGGGCAGCGCCAACCGCGAAGCCTTGCGGCGCAGCACGGCCGCCTTGGCCGCATTGCCCAGCGCACTGACCTTTTCCGCCCGGGCGATCAGCCGCCAATAGGCCGGCGGCGAAGGCTGCAACGGGTCGGCCTCGCCGCCTCCCGGTTCGCGCGGCCCGGCCAGGTCGATGATCCCCGTTTCGTCAAAGGCCCGCTGGACCCGCTCCCGGGCACCGGCCAGTCGCGTGGCGGTATAAAGCGCCTGGTGGTCGACGTCCCGGGCGAGCAGCTCGGCAATCCGCTCCGGCTCGCGGAGGCTGGGAAAGTTCCACGTTAGTTGGTCCGGGGCAAAGTACAGCAACTCGAGGAACACGGCCGCGAATTCGACGTAGGTCGCACTATCCGAGCGGGGCGGCAGCAGCATCTCGTCCCGCTGCAGCACGGCGCGAATCTCGGCGTATTCCGTCGAGCCGATTTGACTCATTCGCGCCAGCAGCAGGTCGTCGTTCAGCTGGTCGGCCGTCATCCGCCGTTCCAGTTCCCGGTGGACGCGGATATGGAACAGGAGCCGCCAGTACTCGTGCAGAATCTCCCGGGCCGGCCAATGGGCCAGCTCTTCCTCTTCCGGCCGCTCGATCAACAGCACCACCTCGGGCAGGCGCCGCGACGGGTCCAGCTCGAGCTCGAATCGACTGACGCAGTCGAACAAGCGATCCTGGGGCAGGAGATAGGTCTTGCCGTGGGGGATGCTGAACCCCAACGTCCCGATCCGCCGGTCCAGGCGGATCACGCGCCGCAACAGCCGCGGCGAAACGAGCAGGACGGCCGGATCGACCGCCAGTAAGGCGGCTTCCAGTTCAGCGAGCGTCAGGCTTTCGGGCTTGGGCATCCAACTCATGGTTCTTTCCCGCGGCCGCGGCGCTGCGGGCAGCGCGGCCGTCGTCCCACAACTCTAAGCCGCAGATCGCCGCGGCTCAGGCCCGGGGTGACGTCATTTCCCGGGCGACGGCGCAGAGTATGCGGATCGTATCGCAGATAGCGAACGTTCGCACGGGGGCGTTGAGGATTCGAACGCGAAAACGAGTGCCTGTTGGGCCTGGGCGATGGCTTTGTGTTGAATGTCTTGACCGGCTATCGGACCACGAGCAGCATCCATCCCGCCGTGCATCTGCCTGTGTTTGGGACTTTCGTTTCGCTCGCGTAGGACACGCACCGGCTGGCAGCACTGCTAGCACCACCACACCCGCGGGCAATCTGTCTTGCCGTCTGGCGTTGACGGGCGTATACTCCCCGCGCGCTCGGCGGTCTCCGGAGGCATCCCGCCACCGCCGCGCGGCGTGCGATTCGAAGCAGGGAGGCTTGCTATGTTGATGCGACTGGTCGGATTATCCGTCGCCGTGCTGCTGGGGAGTTCGGCGGGGTTCAGCCAAGACGGCAGTGCGGGGGCGCCAGGCAGCGGCGCGCCCAGCGGCTGGACAAACGGCGGCGGCGGTTCCGCAACTGCCTTCAGTGCCAGTTCGCCGACCCAACCCCCGGTCACCCTGGTCAGCAAGGGCGCCGGCGTGCTGCCCAACGACCAAGGCCAGATCTGGCGCGAGTACGACATCAGCCCCTATACGTCCCGCGTGACCAACACCGAGCGGCCTGAGCAGGCCATCGTCGACTGGATCCTGCGGGAGACCGGGACCGAGGTCTGGTTCACCGAGCCGCTGGGAATCCTGAACGCCAGCAAGAGTGCGCTGCGCGTCTACCATACGCCGGAGATGCAACGCCTGGTGCTGGATGTCGTGGACCGGTTTGTCAGCAGCCAGGCGGAAGCCCAAGCGATCACGCTGCGGCTGGTGACGGTCGGCAGCCCCAGTTGGCGGACGACGGCGATGCCCCTGCTGCAGCCGATCGACGTCAAGGCGGCCGGGGTGGAAGCCTGGGTGCTGTCCAAGGAAAACGCGGCCATCCTGCTGGCTCAACTCCGCCAACGGACCGATTTCCGCGAACAGAATTCGCCCAGCGTACCGATTCATAACGGCCAGTCGCACACGGTCACGCGCACCGTCCCGCGGACGTTTGTCCGCTCGGTGCGGATGCGGCCCGATGTGTGGCCCGGTCACGAACTGGTGTCGGGCCAGATGCAGGAAGGCTTCACCCTGCAACTCAGTCCGCTGATGTCCCTGGACGGCAACACGATCGACGCCGTGATCAAGTGCGAGGTGGACCAGATCGAAAAGTTGGTGCCGGTCAACGTCGACATTCCCACGGTCGGCGGAGGCGCCCAGCGGGTCCAGATCCAGGTTCCGCAGGTCATCAGTTGGCGCCTGCATGAACGTTTCCGCTGGCCGGTCAACCAAGTCCTGATGCTGGGCTGCGGCGTCGTCGCGGCGCCGACTCCGGAGCGGATGGAATTGATGGGCGTGCCGCTGCCGACCCTGCCGTTCACCAGCGGCGGACGCGCGGATGCGCTGCTGCTGGTGGAGAGCAACGGCAAGGCGAGCCAGACGCTGTTGGAAGCCAAACAGGATTTCCGCGCCGGCCCGCCGACGAACAACGGGCGATACTGATTTCCCCTACGGCGTGGCCGGCTTGGCTTCGCCGGCCGGCTTGATATCGCCTGCCGGCGACTTCATCATCCCCGCCGGGACGGTAATGTCGCTCGGATTGTTTGAAACCTTGAAATTCGGATCCGCTTCCGGCTGCTTCTCGCCGCTGCAGCCCGCGAAAATCAGCGACACGAAACAGACCGCCAACACCGCAATCGTGCGAAACATCGTAGGTATTCCTTTCCAATGACGTAGACTGCCTGCTGTATTCATCCCTACCGCAGCACGCTTTCCAGCGTCTGGGCATCCTTCATCGCATTCAACTTGCACCACGTTTCGTAGGTAATGTCCGTGCTCAGGCTGTGGACGGATCCGTCCGCACATACGATCTGTTCCACCCCGGGATGGACGCTGCCCGTCGACGGCCATTCCGTGTTCAGACCCCAGGCCAGGATGAAGGTCGGCATGTAGGCATGCGGGTTTGCTTTGAACCATTGCCATCCTCCGGGATCGATGCCGCTGTCGTCCGGCAAGTTGTACCAGCCGGCTTCGCAGCACGTCCCGGCGATGCCGGTAAAGCAGAAGGCGGAGCGAAAGACGGCTTCGCCCGTGGCCAGTCGCTTGATGCCGGTGCCGTTCTTCCACCAGCCGTCTGACAGCGGCTTGTATCCGGTGGAGTTGCTTTCGGCGACAATGATCGTGGTCGACGTCCCGTCCGTAATGTTCGCCATCTTCGTCGCTTGGCCGCCGGCAAAGATGCCCTGGAAATCGGCTCCCGGAGCGAAAGGATAGTTGGGGATCGCGGAACCCGGCCACCAATGATAGCCTTCGGCCCCGATGTAGTTTGTGATCGCACAGCCATGAGTTTGTGCCGGATTGTCTCCAAAACCGTCGTCAGAAGGACAGAGCAATGTCGGCAGCACGGTCCCGCGAATGGGTTGATCCCAGACGCGGAGCATCTTGTCAACGGAATCATACAGCCCCTGCTGCTCCATGAACGGTAGGATCATCAGACACCAGGTGTGATGATAGGCCGGCGCCCCGATGACGGCTGGTGGATTCAAGCCGGTCGTCTTGCCGAAGACGCCGCACGGCGGGAATTTGCCGTACGTATCGTGATAGTTCTGCAGCGCAATCCCGAGCTGCTTCAGGTTATTGCTGCAACTGTTCCTCCGGGCCGCCTCGCGCGCCGCCTGGATGGCAGGCAGCAACAGGGCGACCAAGATGCCGATGATGGCAATGACGACCAATAGCTCGACCAGCGTAAAGCCGGCACGACGCAATCTCCGGGACATCACTAAGCCTTTCATGAACGAGAAGGAAGAAGCAATCCAGATCCAGATTCGGATATTTGGAAAACTTAGCTTAACGCGCTGAACTCGGAAGTCAACTACTCGCAATTATGCGCAAGTCGTTTCAGGAGCGTCATCTGCCACTGCCGCCACGGGCACCACAGACCCTTGCCGCCCCCCAAATAAAGCAGTAGGCCGACAATAGAACCAGCTCGCTTGGCGGGTGAACCACTTGATCGCTTGACATTTCATTTGGCAGCCCAGGGGGGAAGGATCGAGATCG
>CAIYOB010000340.1 GCA_903927685.1 uncultured Planctomycetaceae bacterium | reverse complement strand
GTGGATCGAGCCGGGGTCGAGCGGACGTGCCGCGTTGGCCGAGGGCCCCACGGTCTACACCGGCAGCTTGCAGGGGTTCCTGACGCGCCGCACGTGGAAAGCGGGCGGGTTCCAGGTCGATTGGTCGGTGCCGCTGGGGCGCGCCATCGAAGCCATCGAGCGCACGGACCAGACCCTGGTCGTGGGCAGCAAACGCGGCCTGGCGCTGGTCGACGCCCAACGCGGCACGCTGCTTCGTGAGACGGTCGGCATCGGCTCGGTGACCGATGTCGAGGTCGGTGACTTGATTCCCGAAGTTCCGGGACTCGAGATCGCGGCGCGGGCCGACCAGGAAGTACTGCACGTCGAATCGCTCGCCGGCGGGACGCAGCTTTCCTCGACGGTGGTGGGGACGGGCGGCACGATGCGGTTTGCCGAATTGGGCGGGCAGCGGCGGCTGTTCATCCCATTGGCGCGCGGTCACGTTGCCGGTTTTCGCTTTGTGAAGACCGCCGATCACGGGTGGATTCCCGAAGCGACGTGGCTCTCCGAGTACCTGGCCCAGGAGTTGACCGCCATGGTCTTCGTGGAACTCGCTGGCCAACAGCGCGTCGTGGCGGGTGGCGAGGGCGGCCCGACGCTCGCCGTGCTCGATCCGGCGGGCAAGGTGGTCGACCGGATTACGCTGGGCACATGGGTCGAGACGCTTGCTCCGTGGGCGGGGCAGCAGTTGCTCGTCGCCGGCTCGGGCGGCGTCTTTCGCGTGGACTTGACGCGTACCGAGTCGCCGTCCGCGGACGCGACACGCGTCCATCCGTTTTCGAGCGACGGCTCGCACGTCGTAACGACCGATCTGGACGGCGACGGCGAGCGCGAAGCGGTGGTCTTTCAGCACGCTTCGACGGCCGCCCCGGCGATCGTCGTGCGCAATGCAGCGCGCGAAGAACTGTGGCGCCGGAACGGACGTTGGACCTCGTCGGCGCTGGACGTGAGTTACGTCGCAAGCGAGCGGCGATGGGAGCTATCGGTGCTGGACCGCGACTGGCGCGTCGACCGCTTTGACCTCGAAACCGGCGCGGCGCTGGGTTCGCTCCCGATTCCCCGGCCCACGTTCACCAGCCAGCCAGCGCGGCGGCTCGTGCGTCTGAGCGGCGCGCCGAGTCCCGCGTACGAAGCGTTTTTGTACGAGGGGGATGTTCTCGGCCGAGAGCCCGGTGCGATGGGCGTGGGCACGCGCTGTGGCGGCTGGGTCGCGGCGCGTACGGGCGATGGCCTGGCGAGTCAGCAGCGCACGTTGCTCGAGCTGGGGGACCAGTTCCAGAAGCTCTGTGCGGCGGGCGAAGCGAACGCCACGCCGCTCCCTGCGGACGCGCCGCTCGGGCTGCTGTCCGAACGCCTCGCGAACGTGTTGCCGCACGGGATGGGGCTGGCCGGCGGCAGTCTGCGTTTCGCCGACATTAGCGGACCTCGCAGCCACGCGGTGCTGACGACCGGAGGCGGCCAAGTCGCGATCTACGCCGTGCCAGGCAACGCGTCGGGAATCGATCCCGTCGCCCAGCGCGTGGTGGATCTCGCCGGGACGCAGACCACGGCGGCGACGGGCAACGTCGCGGGGCGGGCAGTGGTCGCCGTAGGGTCGTGGCTGCGGAACGCCGCCGGGCACTCGCTGCACTTGCTCGACGCGAAGACCTTGACGCCCATCGCCGCGATCCCGGCCGGATATGTGGCGGGCCTGGCGCTGGTTGACCTTGACGGCGATGGCAGCGACGAGGTGCTCGTCGGCACCCAGGATGGCTGGCTGCGAGTGTACTCGGCAGCGTTGCAGCTGTTGTTCGAATGGTCGGCGGGCGATCTGAACGCCGGCGTGAACGGAGCCCTGTTCGTGGTCCAGGTCCCCGCGGGCGCCCGGGCCGCAGTTGCGGTCAGCGGTGGCTTCCGGGTCATTGAGATCAGCGGCCAGGCAGCGATCGGGAGATAGGTGCTGGCGGGGCCAGCTTGCCATTTGCCATCGTTGCCGGGTAGATTCTGGAACCTTTTCTATCGTTCTGGACCATGTCGCCCCCCGCAGCAACGATCCGGCGCTGGCCTGGAAGGCCTTCGCCAGGGGCTCTCATTTTCCATTTCAGCAGTTGTTTCTTTTCAGACTTGGTCAGGGGCACGACCCTCAAGAACTTCTGTCGTGCCGAAACCGTCTTGAACTGGGGGAATGGTAGAATTGTCCCACTATTTTCAGTCTTCACATCGCGCCAATCGTTCCCACGGTTCCGAAGAGAGGCTCCCATAATGCGTTTTGCAGCAAGACTCGCGGTCGGCGTGTTCCTGTGCCTCGCGGCCTGGCAGGCCCAGGCGGCGGAAATCAGCTATCTGGAAGATCTCGCCTTGGCCAAGGACCGCGCGGTGCCGCTGCAACAGCTGATTCCGGGCACCAATGACCTGATTCGTCCGCGCAGGCCGGTCATTGACGGTCCCGCACAGCCGCCTGGTGCGGGGGCAGGCGAATTCGATGACGGCGAGCGCCAGGTGAAACCGGAACCGATTGATGAGGAGGCTGTGCGACTCAGAGGGGTTGGGCAAGAACTCTTTCCACGCGCGGACTACGAGTCGATGGCGGCGACGTATGCGGACCTGTGTGCTCGGCCTTCCGCAACCGTCGACGATCACCTGTGGCATGGACATGCACATCAGCTCGCGAGGAACTGGCCGGCTGCGGTGCAGGCATATCACCGAGCGCTGATCCGACTCGATCAGCAGATCGCCTCGACGGAGATCGAGCTCAAGACGCTCGAAGAGGATGCCAACCGGGATGAGTCCATCAAGTTTCGCAGGGGGAGCAAGTACCCATTCCTCAAGCGGGACCAAGAGCAGTTTCCCAAGCAATGGCCGGACCTCGTCTTGCGGATTGGTCACCTGGAGTTGGTCGAACTGAAGAACCCTGCGGCCGCCGCCAAGACACTGTCGCAAGGGCTGCGATTCACTCCCGAGTTGGCGGTGCCGCTGGGTGAGTTGTTGGCGACCGCCGAGGCCGCCGCGAAGGCGAAGCCGGACCACACCCGAGCGCTTCAGTTCATCGACCCGTTGGAGACCCAGCGTTACTTGGCGATGGCGCAGGAGCAACTCAATCAACCCGCCGCGGCCCTCGACACCTGGTCGCGAGTCCGATTGAGCAAGCTCGTGTACCCGTCGTCCTACGCGACGACCGATCCGGTTCATCTGAGCGAACTCGCGAGCAAGTTGCCCCAGGACTCGATACAGCCGTATCACCGCTTCGTACTCAAGACGCCCGATCATGAGCCGCGGAAGCTGCGCGAGGCCAAGGATTTCCTGAAGACAGGCCCGGCGAATCCGTTCCAGGCAACGCCGCTTCCGGGCTTCGAGTTCACGAACATCGGGCCGACCGCCGGCAGCCTCGTCAGACTGCCCGACGGTCGACTGCTGATGGCTTTCGCGTCCGGCGATCAACACCACACCGGGATCAAGCTGTCGAGTTCCAACCATGGCACCGAATGGGATGCTCCGTGGGAGTTCGCTCACAACAGCACCTTCGACACGCGCGCTCCTTCGCTGTTGGTCGATGACGATGGCGAGATCTGGATGCTCTGCCTGTCGAAGCGGTTGACGACGGACCGATTTGCGTCCGGTCCGTATGAGCTGTGGCTGACTCATTCTCGCGACGGTCGCGGATGGTCGCCACTCCGCTCCCTACAGATGCAGTCGGAATCAGAGCCGCCGCGCGTTGCAACGGGGCAATATCAGGAGATCGTTCAGCTCGCGCGGTTGGCCGATCGCCGGTTCGGGATTCTTCACGGACGACTCGTCGGAGCGGCGGCGTCTCCGGGCCAGATCACCACGCTGAGCCCCTTGTCGTTGCCGCTCGACCAGCAACAGCACGTCAGCAATCCGTATGCGACGTTCGAAGCCGAAGGACGCT
The DNA here is from genome assembly GCA_903927685.1 of uncultured Planctomycetaceae bacterium. The sequence continues at coordinate 16,390 of CAIYOB010000340.1, read as the reverse complement.
GCCACCTGGTCTTCGACGACTTCGGCCGCGGCCTCTACTACACACGCTCGGATGACCTGCAGACGTGGTCGCCACTGCAGAAGCTCGGAATGGCCGAGCAGAACTCCAGCATCTCGAAGCCGCAAATGTTGCTTGTCGACGATCGAGTCGCACTCCTTCATGAGAAGAACAGCGGCGTCTGGCTACAGCGTGGAACGATCACCGCGAGCGGCCTGCAACTCGGGCAAGCGACTCAGATCACGAACCATTTGATGCCGCTCAATGGCTCGCGTCTGCTGCGCGTGGGCGACCGAGTGCTGATCTCCGCCGGAACACCGCCCTGTGTCTCTAATCTGCTGTCGGCGCCGATCACCGAGTTGCTGAAGGAACCACTGTGAAGCGATCAACAACCATCATCCCGGACGGTTTGCGGGGAATAATCATGCTGACTTGGCTGCCACGAAAGTGGTGTTTCGCGTTCGTGGTAGTGTTGGGACACGGACATCGGCACGCTGGATATTGGCAACTTCAGCGAAACGATGCACAGCTACGGCCTGGACCACCAGTTCCGCGGCGAGATCCGCGGCCTGCAATTCTTCGGCAGCCGCATGGGCGGGCGCGGAGCAGTGAGCCTGGAGATCATTCGCCAGCACCAACGTGAACCCATCAGCAACTGATTCCTTAATCCAGGCTCGCAAGGTATGAGAACAAACCTGCTGCTTGGGCTCGACAACAAATACGAGTGGTTATACACGCTCGGCCAGTGGGTTTCCGGATGCTTCAGGGGCTCGTGGCGGGGACGAGCGGGTCGGACGGCGCGGGCCATGATTCCAGGTCTTGGCCCGCACGTCCTGCGGGGCCCGTGACCGGAGTGGCCCGCACGACGACGCCGGCCTCGAAACGCACGGCATAGGGCGAAAAACGCAAGTCCGGTTCGGGATAGTCGGTGCTGACCAATTGTGCTCCGCTGGCGAAAGCCTTGTCCCGGCGAGTGACCTCGTTCGCCCGCGCTTCCACGGTGCCTGCGTCGGCTCGCGTGCGCACCAGGAAACCCGCTTTGACCAGGGACTGGATTTCAGCGAACGAGCCGACCGGGTCATTGCGTTTCATCCAGGCCGCCGCCGGATGCGTTCGCGGAACGCTGACAAACAGCAGGCGGCCGGCCACGCTACCGCTCGGCCGCAGAAACTCGCTGCTAATGGAACCTTCGTTATCCAGCAAGAACACGACCTTGCCCCGCGCCGCCTCGACCGTCGGCCAGCCGCGGGCGAGCACCGCGTCGCGCAGCGTCGGCTGATCGCCACGGACGTCGTCGGGCGTCAGGATCCGCTCGCGTGGAAAAACAGCCAAGATCTCTTGCTCCAGTCCAGCGCAGGCCGCGGCGTCCCACGTCGGCGACTTCGTTAGCGGCGACGGGGATGCCGACTTCAACTCCAACAACAGGAAAACGGGGAAGTGCCGGGGGTGTTTGTCCGACCAGGCACGGACTTCGGTCAGCGCGTCGGCGAACGTGTAGACCGTCGTGCGGAACTCGAAATCGGGACTGTGCAGGACCTTGATGCCAGGCTGCTGTAGCTTGCCCGCGGGATCGTGAGCCGGGACGTCTTTCTGCTGGAGCCTGGCGGCCTGCAAGGCGAACGGGTTGGCATACAGACCACCGCGCGGATCGAGGAACAGGTCCAGTTCCAACTGCCGCACGCCGAGTTCCTCCAGTTGTTCCGTCAGTGGCCGATGCGTGTGCGCGTTGGCATCGGCCTCGCGCGGCACGACCGCTCGCATCAAGGCATCCGCGACGACGTCCGGCGCGACGTGATACGAGTTGTGCGTGCCGATCACCTGGGTTTGGTCGAGCCGCGGGGGTGATTCCAGGGCGGGCGAGAACCACGTGGCCGGCAAGATTTTCAGCAGCAGCGAATGCCCGCCCTTGTAGTTGAAATAAGTTAGCAACGCCTCCTGGTTCACCCACGTCACGGCCGGATAGGCCCAGGCGTCGTCCGGCGCGTCCTCGATGTTGCGGAACTGTTCCCAGGTCTGGCCTTCGTCCCGGGAAATCGCGGCCGTCAGCGGATTGCGGTTGCGGTTCTGGGCGTCGGCCGTGCCGGGGTTGTGATTCCAGATCGCCAACAGATCGCCGGTCGTGGGCACCCGGCTGATGGACACCGGCGCGGCTGTGCCCGCCAGCTGGGTCGGCGCCGGGGTGCTCCACGTCGCCCCGCCATCCGCCGAGAGACTCTGGTATTGGCCCCCCAGGCCCGTGCGCATCAGCATCAGGACCCGGCCGTCCTTCAATTCGATGCAGGCCGGTTCCCACGAGCCGTCGCCCGGCTTGACGCGCTGCGACTCGCGCCACGTCCGGCCGTCATCATCCGAGAGGTAGCAATAGCTGTCGCCGCCTTCCCATGCCTCCAGCAGGATTCGGCCCGATTTCAGCCGGAGGCAGCGGCCGTTGGTCAGGCCGGTGTACTTGCCGTCGGGGCTCAGCTGTTGGGGCTGGCCGAACGTCCGGCCTTCGTCGTTTGAGGTGCGCATCAGCACGCGGCAATCCGTGCTCTCCGAGTTCTTCTGGCAATAGAACAGGGCGATGCGGCCGTCGTTCAGACGCAGGAAATTCACCTCCATCACATTGCAGCCGCCGTCGTTCTCGACCAGCGTGTATTTCTCGCCCCAAGTCCGTCCGGCATCCTGCGACCGCTTGCCCGAAATCCGCGCCGGACCGTGGTCGGCCCCGTTGCCCGCATAGAACTCAGTCCAGCCCAGCAGCAGCGATCCGTCCTGCAGCGGAATAATCGCCGCCTCGCTGTTCCGCGGGTTGCCCGGCCCCACCGGCGCCACCACCGTTCGGAACGGCTCCTCCGCCGCCACGACACCGGCCAACGCCCAAAGAATGCAAATTCGAAACAGCATGATCAAATGCTCCTGTGTGGCTGTGTGCCAAGGGACTTGGTTGGTCTCGCAGGCATGTGATATGATCATCGCGATGGCTTTGAAGAGCAAGGCGTCGCCGTGGACCGCCTCGCCAGCGAGAGCAACGCATGACCGCAACAACACTCGAATCACTCGCTCGACGCCTTGGGACGTCGGCCGGCCACCACAGTGTGCCTTGAACCAAGACGCTTGGTTCCTGATTCCGTGGACAAGGAGAGCGATACGTCGATCGGTTCGAGACTCAGGTAGGCATAACTCTGGAGCAGGGGCACCACGAATACTGCACCGCCGTGAATGAGCTTCAGGCCGCAGTCGCGGCCGGTATGTCCGAAGATCACCAGCAGCCGGTTTGGTGGACACCGTTTGTATTGTCTCATCAGCAGCAGGACGTAACTACCAAGCAGGAAGGCGACGAGGATCATGCCCGTAACAACGACAATAAGCGATGAAGGGAGATCCCCGTGCGCAGCCAGCAGTTCGCAAGGCTGGAATTGTCTGAACATCTTTGCTTTATTTCTGTTGAGTGATGAAGTCGCGGTCGCTGTCACAGAGCAATTCCAGTCGCACGTCCACGGTCGTGCCGTTCTTCTTTTCCAGTGTCACCGTGCCGGACGCATGCTTCAAGAGTCTCGCCTGGACTTGGTATTTCCCATCGCGGGTCGTCCAGGTTCTCCAGCTTGCAGCAGCTGCACGTGCATCCTCCGGACCTTCCGCCTCGGCACTTGCCTCCGCTACGGCTGGCGTACCTTCTCGTCGCGTGACGTTTGATTCCGGCGACGGGGCTTGGTTTGCGGCAGAAGCCGTGGCCGGCTTGGCGACTTGAGACCGACCGACCGGCGGAGAACGGCGGTGAAGAACGTCCATGACGGCTTGATAGATATAGCCGTCATTCCGCGCTGATTTCTGGTTGTCTTCAGTCCATTTGTCGTACCCAAGTTCCTGGAACGCCACATCGTCCATTTTGCCGAGTTCGACCAAGATGTCGCGCATGATCTCCGCGCCCGTGAGATTGCGGTCCTGGAGCACGGGCGAGCCATCCGAGTAACGCAAGGCCGCGAGTTCTTTGAGGATGGGCGTTTGCGGCAGCAGTCCTTTCGGATCGGTTCTCTGCGCGATCGGGTTCCAAAGCACGAATTCCGCGTCGTAGGTCGTAGCGAACAGCGCAGGCAGATTTGCGGACGGTTGGGGCCAAGGCCCGCGAGGCAGATATTCGACTTCGCCGAGGCCGCCTTGACCAAGGGCGTGCTCCGACCAGCGTGTCTGCCCCTCGAGAAACCAGCCGTTCTTGAAGTAGGTTGCGCCGTACTGAATCAGATGAAACAACTCGTGCGCCGGTGACAGATTCTTCGCGGCCACCACATGACGGCCAAGGGCCATGACGATCGCGCGGTCATCCGGCTTTCCTTCAGGGATGCGTCTGGCCCGTTGGGATTCGTCATAGGCGGCACCATTCCGGCCGCCGAGTTCCGCACGATCGCGAATGCAGATCTCGATGCACGTGACGCCCGCGTATCGCACGCTCGTCAACGGGTCGGGGAATTCGAGCACCTCGCAGAATAGCCGGCGCGCCGCCCAAACCTGCTTGGCGACGTCTTCGACGTGGTCGGGCACGCCATTCGAATCGGTGTCCCCGGGATGCACGGCGGAGATCCCGTCGGTCGTGTAAAACACGCGAATTCTGTCGAGAACATAGTGTTCCGGCAGAGCTGACTTTTCCTGCCCAAATGCCTGCGATAGTCCGGCCATTCCGCCGAGCAATAGCGGAACCAAGCACAACCTGTTGATGCGAAATTGCCGCGTCGCTCCAGTCATGCCACAGACTCCGATGCAGGAGTGCTCGCTGTACGACCGCGTCCCGTGCATCCACGGTAGCGTGTGACCCAGCGATCGACCGATTCCCAGCGCCCTGAAGGCATTCCTCCCGAGAAGGAATCTTGGCGAGCAATTCTAGACTCTCGTCGCTTCGGTTCGCAACCGTCCTCGGATTCGGCTCGATGACGAGCACGCTCCGGTCGACTCTGGCCGGGCGTCTGGTTGTTCGCTCCCGCGGCTCAGACGATCTCCAAGCCCATAAACGTCACATCGTCGTGGCTCCACTGTCCGCCCGTGTGGTGCGCAGACGCTCGCCGAACCCGGTTTTTCAAATCGACTACCGAAGCATCCCAGTCGTCGTCCAGCAGTTGGATCGGTGTTTGCTGTCCAAAGGGACTTTCCAACGCTTGACAACGCTTCCGCACGAGATTCAGCGACCCGCAGCGGCACCGCGACGGTTGGCGTCCGCTTGCTGGCGTGCTTCCGGGTGGCAGTAGCAGCTGGCCACTGGGGAAACGTCCGCCCGCGCCCAGGCTTGCCGGACTTTGTCGGCCAGAGCCGCGGCCTCGCCATCCTTGCCCTGCTTCTGCAGCGACTGTTGGAGCCCCAGCAGCGACCAGGCGTTGATCAAACCACCGCTGCGCTTCGGCCGATGCGCACGTGACACGCCGCGCGTACCCGCTGAAGCCGGGATAGAATCGTATGGAGCGCTCAACGGCCAACCGAGATTCCTCTTGGTTAATCCGGTTGGGTGCGTCAGCGGCCAAGACGCACAGGCACGCCAACGCGACTTCCATCGCAAGGCAACAGGTCGCCATGCTTCGTGCCATCAATGGCTCCTCCTGCAGAATGGACGAATTCGTTGTCGGCGGGTTCGCCGCGACGGCCCCGCATGGCCCCAAGGCTGGTCGGCAACTCGACGAGGGCGGCAGCACAATCCGCCTGCCAAATCATAGTCGTCTGGCTCCCCGGGGCACCGGCCTTTCTTGGAAAGAGGCAAAATCGAGCCGGTGGCCGTGATGACACAGAAGAAGATCTGCCGATGGCGGACGAAACGCGGTATACTCGTGCGCGACCAGGTGTATGGCCCAACCCAATCGATGGAGGATCTCGGGTCTTCCATCGCAGCCGTTTTCGGAAAGGAAACGTGGAATGCTTCGTTTACTTGTGGCACTGATCACCGTCATTTTCGTCGGCGGCAGAGCGCCGGCGGACGAGACGAAGAGCCAGGAGGCAAGGTATCGCCTCGAGAAAGACATCTCGTATCTGCCGGAAGGCAAGGAGGCGACTGCGTACCAGCTGGAGCGCTGCCGTCTGGACGTCTACTGTCCGGACGACAAGCCTGGATTCGCCACGGTGGTCTGGTTTCATGGAGGCGGGCTGACCGGAGGCAACCGGTCCGTTCCTGCCGGTCTGCAAGAGCAGGGTCTGGCCGTGGTGGCCGCGAACTACCGGCTGTATCCCGAGGTTTCCTGCCCGGCCTACCTGGAGGACGCGGCGGCCGCCGTCGCGTGGACGTTCCGAAACATCGCCAGTTACGGGGGCAGGGCCGACAAGATCTTCGTGTCCGGCCATTCCGCCGGCGGATACCTGACGAGCATGCTGGGACTCGACAAGCGCTGGCTGGCCGCCTGCGATGTCGACGCCGATCGGATCGCCGGTCTCATTCCGCTCAGCGGTCACACGATTACTCACATGACGGTGCGCGAGGAGCGGGGAATCCCCAAGACTCAACCGCTGGTCGACGAGTTCGCGCCGCTGTACCACGTTCGGCCCGACGCGCCGCCGATCCTGCTGATCACCGGCGATCGCGAACTGGAGATGCTGGGCCGCTACGAAGAAAATGCCTACTTCATGCGCATGCTCAAAGTGGCCGGGCACAAAGATGTCACCCTGTACGAGCTTCAAGGCTACGGTCACGGCATGGTCGAACCGGCCATCGCCCCGCTGCTGCGCTGGATCCACGACAAGGAAAGCGGCAAATGAGTGGGGATGCAGGCGGTCGACTTTCGGTCACCGATCCGGCTGCGCCGCGGAAATCGGCACCTCGCAGAACGTCAGCGCGGCGAGGCCGTTGGCGCCGACGAGCAGCCGGTCCTGGCTCCACGAGTTGCTGTCGAGGTAAGTGATAGTCGCGGCCGCCGAGGCCTGCTTCAGCGTCAGCGTCAGGACGTTGCCGGCCACGGCCCCGGAGGCGACTACGCCGTTCCGGCCGTCCAGGTAGAACTCGCTGGCCAGCGACGGCTGCCAGACCACCGGCTGGTCGAACTCGAGGGCAATCGCGTCCCGCGCGTCGCTCGTATACGAGGCGTGCTGGAGATCCGGGGGCGTAACGCAGCCGGCCGGCGCCTGGCCGTACAAATCCCGCTCGATCAGCGGCTGGACCAGGCGCGCGAACTCCGCCCAGCCGGCCAGCGGGTAGTGGCAGGTGCCGGGCGGCCGGATGCCCAAGGTCGACATGATGCCCATGTTGGAGTACAACCGCGGCAAGGTCCGCTGGACGTCCCGCAAGCGGTTGTCCGATCCGTCGCGGCCCATGGAGCAGGACCGGGGCCAGATCTGGTAGATGTAATAGTGCTGAAGATTGGGAAAATCCTGCTTCCAGCCGGCCGCCAAGTCCACGAAGTAACGCTGGTACGTCTCCCACCCGTAGCCGCCGCTGGGGCCATCGGCGCCTTGGTCGTTCTCGCCCTGATGCCACAGCACGGCGCGGATGCCGTGTGTGAGCCGCGCCTCGCGCACCCGCCACAGCAGGCGGCCGTAGATCGTCTGCAAATCCGCGGGGTTGTCCGGATTCCGCTGGTGCTGGTCGATCCGCGTCCCGCCGACGGCGCCGTTGATAATGCAGATGGGAACCCGCTGGCTTGCCAACAAGCGTTTGGCCAGTTCCATCCCCCACCAGCCAAGCTCGGCCTTGTGTTCGTGGCGTGATGCCACGTGGGCCTCGCCCCCCGCGAACTTCCAAACCGGATGGCACCACAGGTTTTGCCCGAGCTTCTGGTGGTATTCCTGGTCTTGGTCAGAACCGAAGCTGCGAATCCACGGGTTGGTTTCCCGCGGGGCTTCCTCGTGGGTATCCGTCGCCAAGGCGTTGGATTGGCCCTGGATGAGGTAGGCGTCGCCGCAGACGATGTTGTCCGCCCGATGCAGCACGATCTCCCGGCCGCCGCGACGCGCCCCAAACTCGACGCGGTACTTGACCAGGCCGGGCTTGAGCTTCGCCGCCAGCGCGTACTGCTTGCCGCCAGCCAGTTCCTGCGTTTGCTGCTGATACGGTTGGCCGTCGCAAGCGACCTTAAGAAATACGCTGTCGGCCGGTTCGTCCAGGGTGCCGCGGCAGTGGAGCGTCCCCTCCTGCTTGTCGTCGCGGGCATAGAACTGGCCGTTCACGGGCAATTCGTCGGCCGAGGGCTGGCGCGGCACCCACGCATCCACGACGGGTTCCGTCACCGCGATGGTGGCGGTCGCCGTGGCCGGCTCGCCGCCGTTGCTGACCGTCGCCGTGACGGTCAGCTGGCCGCTGTTTTGTGCGCGCTTCAGTACGAGCTTGCCCGGGGCGGCTTCCTGGATGACGCCCAGGCCGGAGACTTCCCAGGTGGTCGTCAGGTCGGCGGCTCCGTGCGCCTGCAGTTCCTTGAGGTTGCTGATCGTGGGCGCCAGTTCGACGATCTGGCGCCCGTCCCAGGCCGCCGGGGCCGAGAGTGCGACGCGCGGCTCGGGGATCGCCTCCTGGACCGCAACGGGGATCTCCAGCGTCCTGACGCCGTCGGGGTAGACGGCCTTCAGCCCGATCGTCAGCGAAGTGTCGCCGGCGACGCGGCCGGCGTCGAAACGGAAGCTCAGGCGGTCCACGGCCGCGAGGGTTTCTGCGCCGGCTTGGCGGACGACCCAGTACAGTTTCTGTGCGCCGTCCGCCTGGGCGGTCAGCACGGCGCCGGCGCCCTCCTGCACGGTCAGCCGGTCGGGCGAGACCGACAAGGCGGTCCCCTGCCGGACGATCGGTCCGACAAGGGTCTGGAGCGGCTTCTGGTTTTCATACTCGAGTCGGACCCAGTCCGCTGAGCGTACAACCCGGGAGATTCGCACCTCGTCGATGTCGCCCGTGAAGTCGTAGTTGTTGTACCAGCCGCCGATCCACAGCCGGGCCGGACTCTGGATCGACAGGGGAGTGCCCCGCGTCGGCCCTCGCCCGACGAGGGCGCCGTTGACGTAAACCCGCGAGTCGCCTGGCTGGTAGGTATGCACGACGTGAAGCCACTGGTTCCGGGTCAGCGTGCCATCGCTCGCCACGTTCCCGTCCGAAAAGTAGCAATCCATGCGCACGTGCGGCGGGCTGGCGAACTGCAGCACCACCTTGCCTTGGGCCTGTTCATTGCCCCAGGCCAGGACCGTGCTGTTGATCGTCTCGGGGCGGAACCAGGCCTGCGAACTGTGCGGGGCGGCGCCGGAGGGAAGGCTCTCGATCCGGTCGCCGCAGTAGACGCCCTGACCGCCGGGAAAACTCCGCGCCCGGCCGCTGATGCCCGTGGTATCGGCCGTGCCGGTGTCGTGCGACTCGAGCGTGCCCACTGCGTCCTGAACCGGCTGGTCCATGTGCCAGACGCTCGCGTACCCGTTGGATGCGTTGAACACGGCCTTGCCGTCGGAAACGGCGGCGGCGTCGGGATGGCCCCAGTGCATCCGGATCTCCTGCCGCGCTTGGCCCCGGATCTCGGGAATTCGGACCCAGATCGCGGCCGTGCCCTCCGCCGCGTCCCACAGCTCGATCTGGTACGGCAGCGGCTGGCCGTCGGCGGTATACAAGCGGATGTCCGCGCCGTCGGGCCGGGCTTGCCGGAAATCGAACCAGTCCCCGTTCAATCGCACGAGCAGCGGAAATCCAGACACCGAGGCGGTGGCCGGCAAATCGGCCCCGTCCGGAGTGGTCAAGACGAACAGCGAGCCCGAATGCCGCCAGGAACTCTCCTGGGCTCGCGCGGAACAGGCCAAGGCCAGCAGCAAGGTGATGCTGCAGAGATGACTTCGCATCATGGGTTCTTTCCGGTGGTTTTGTTCACGACCGTCCCGCGCGTCGTTTCACGAGGTGTTGGTGACGGGGCCTTGGGGGAAAGTGCTTACTGGATGGTCCCTAGATGCCGTCGATGGTACATTTGCGCATGCCTGGCTGGAAGCCTATCCCCCGGGAATCGGCGGGGGTTCCTTGGGCAACGCCGGCGCGGCGATGGTGAATTGACGGAAGGAGATCCTCATGATTCCTACGTTTCGAGTCTTGCGGTGCAAGTCCTTGGGCGACTGTCTCGGCGCGCGTGCGGCGGCACTCCTGCTGGTCGGCGTCCTGTGGGGGCTGGCGGACGCGACAGAGACGCTTGCGGCAGCCGCGCCCGAGTTGCCGACGGTCCGCCTCGGTCTCAAGCCGGCCGACGCCGTGCCGGAGCGGCGTGCTCGCGCGCAGCCGACAGTGCCGGAGGGCGCGCTGGAGATCCCGTTCATCGAGCTGGCCCCCGAGCCGGTCCTCAGCGGGCCGGAACGCGAGCGGGGATATCTGCTGTTCCAGCGTCCGCTCACGGAATGTGTCTATCCCAACACGCGGCCCCTGGCCCACGAGCGGCTCGACGCCCTGGTCGCCTTTGCGACGCCCGGCGAATTCGAGCCGGTTACGTTGGCCCTCTATCCCGTGCGGCCTCTGCAGAATCTGAAGGTGCGGGTCTCGCCGCTGGTGTCGCCCGATGGCCGGGTTCCGGCGGACCGGATCGAGGTGCGTCTGGCCACCCACTGGAACATCGGCTACCCGTCGTACACCACGCTCGCCACGTACCGCCGCATGCCGGAACTACTGGAACGCGTCACCGTGCACAGTTCGCCGGCGGGCGAGTGCCAGTGGTACTGGCTGACGATCCACGTCCCCGACGACGCCCCGGCGGGCTTGTACGAGGGGACGGTGACCGTCTGGGACGACGGTTTCGCCCAAGCGGTCGAGATTCCACTGCGGCTGCGGGTCCTCGGCTTCCACCTGCAAAAGGACCCGCGCAAGCACTTCTCCGCGTACTTCTACACGCGGAATCGAACCCTGTACGAGGGCCGCGACGAGGCGTTCATTCGTCAAGCGGCGGACAAGGACTACCAGGCGATGGTCGACCACGGCCTGGACATGCTGCCGACGTTGTATCTGAGTTGCGAAGACGGCCAGCGGATCGTCCTGGCCCATGCGGAGGAACTCGAACGGATGCTCGCCGCCGGCTTGAAGGGACCCGCGCCGGTCACGGCGGACGGCGTCATCGGGCGGCTGTACCGTGACACCACGCCGGGCGGGAAACGGGGCGACCACTGGCGGGTCCATCCGCTGCCCGGGCCGGAGTTCTACGAGCGGGTCACGGCCCTGTTTCGGGCGTTCGAGGCGGAGCGCAAAGCCAAGGGCTGGCCCGAGTTCATTTGCTGTCCGATCGACGAGGTGGACGCCTCGTGCAAGGAGTTCGGCGCGCGGGTCTACGCCGCGGTCCGAGCGGCCGGGATCCGGACCTACGCCACCAAGGATCCGATCGGGGCCGACGCCGCGGACTATGCGCCCTACCTGGACATCTGGTGCTCGCAGCCGTATTCCGTGCCCTACGAGCAGATCATCGCCCAGGACCGGCACGAGTACTGGTGCTATCCGAACCACAACGCCGGGGAGATCAAGGACCGCCGCACGATGTGCCTGGGCGGGCGGATGACCTACGGGTTCGGACTGTGGCGGAGCGGCTATACCACCTTGATCCCGTGGCATTGGTGCTGGACAGCGGGCCCGGATCCGTTCGACTATCTCCGTGGCCGCCATTCGGGGTGCGGCCAGCGGATGGACGACCTGGGCGAAGTCATGCCCGCGATCTACTGGGAGTGCTTCCGCGAAGGGTACGACGATGGCCGCTACCTGTATACGCTTCAGCAGGCGATCGTCCAGCGCGACGGTTCGCCGGATCCGGCCTGCCAGGCGGCGGTCGGCGACGGTCGGCGGTTGCTCCAGGACACGTGGGACGCGATTCGCGTGCAACCGAAATACCTGGCCGAAGGGATGTGGCCGGCGGACGAGTTCGAGGCCATCCGCTGGCGTCTGGCGACCCAGACGGCGCGGCTGCTTGAATTCCCCGGCACAGGCACGGCGCCGGCGCCGTCGGTCCTGATCGCCGAGCCCGGCGGCACGCACCGCGCCGAGTCAAACGACTCGCCGTACGAGGCGGCGGCCCGGGCGGGGACGCTGGACGCTCTGGACTTGGGCGACGGCTTTGCCGGCTGGAAGAACGGGACCGTGGAGGGGAAGACTGAGATCTGCGAAGCGGCGCGGCATTCGGGCGCGAACGGCCTGCGGTGGACGGTCCAGATCGATCACGAGCACGATGGCGGTGAGGGCGGCACTTATCCCGTCGGCTGGCCGCGCGTCGGCAGGAATTTCGACCCGGGTGAACTGGACATGAGCCGATATGACAGCCTCGAATTCTGGATTCGGATCGACTCGAACCGCGACGAGGTGACAGACGACCACACGCCGCTGGGAGTGGTCATCTCGGCGCACGGCGGCAAGAAGTCGCTGTCTTCGACTCGAGTGGACTTGGGCGGCCAACAGCGGGTGTGGGTCCCGGTGCGCTTGCCGATCCAGCCGCTGATCGCCGCGGCGGATGCCGGCGAGCAGCCGTGGCAGTCGATCAGCCGCGTGCAACTGTTCTTGTCGGAGCATGACTATCGGGATGGGACGCGGCTGGTCTTCGACGTGGGCGAGGTATCGCTCCTGCGGCTCACGGCGCCCGTGATTGCCTGCCTGGAGGCGCCTCGCCACGTGCTGGTTCCCCGGCGGACGTTGGCCGTGGCCTTCGAGATGCTCGGGACCGGGGCCGTGACGAAAGGCAGCCACACCGTCGTCGCGACCTTCGAGTCAGCAGACGGCGAGGTGCTGGCCGAGGCCAAGCAGGACCTGTCGGAGCCGCACCAGCTGGCCCTGCCGCTGCTGGCCGCCGGCCCGGGACCGCATCGGCTGCGACTGGCCGTCCGGGACGCCGCGGGCACGACGGGCTCCGAGTTGTCGCAGTCCGTGACGCTGCACGCCGGGCCGTTGGTCCCGTGAGCACCGGTGAGAAACACCGGCGAGACCGCGCTCCGCGCGGCCTTAGAACGCGGACAGGCCCAGGATCAGCCGCAAGACGACCGTCACCAGCAGGTACAGCGAACAGTGGATGGCGGCGGTGCCGAATTCGAAGTCCAGCGTGGCAAAGGCGGCGAAGGCCCCGATGCCGATCAGCACCGGTGCGACGAACACCATGTGGATGACCTCCAGCTGGTCGCCTCCCAAGACATAGCCGGTGATCAGGGCGACCAGCCCCCACAGGGCCGCGTAGACAGCCGAACAGATGGCGACGCGGGCGGCCAGTTCCTTGCCGCGGAACGGCTCCAACTCGTCGTCGCGCAGGAACGTGTACCCCGCCCAAGCCAGCGGCGGGGCCAGAGCCAGCGCGCCGAGGACTAACAGCAGCGTAGGGACGTCGCCCTTGGGCGAGCGGAACATCCAGGCCACGCCCAGCACGACCACAATCGAAACCAGGACCAGCGCCGTCAGCAGCGGCGACACCTTGGTTTCCGTGCGCGCGATCGGCTTGAGGACCGCGCGGCCCTTGGTGTCCTTGGGCCCGAACCCTTCGGGCGCGTGCACGACGACCTCTTCGCCCTTGGCGGGCACCTTGATGAGCGTCTTGCACTGGGGGCACGGCCCCTGCTTGCCTGCGAACTTGTCGCTGACACTAAAACTCTTCTTGCAGCCTGGGCAGACAACCGGAATAGGCATAGGCAGTCATCGTCACTGACAAGGGGTTATTCACATTCGGCCAGATCGTCTTCGTTGATCATCCGCAGTCCCTTGCTGGCCAGCGTCTCGGCGGCCGCTTCCAGGTTGTCCACCATCAAGGCCATCACGGGAGCATTCCGCGGGTGCACAATCAGCGGGTATGCCTGGACGATATTGATTTCCGCCTGCAGCAGGGCGGAACAGACGTGGACCATCGGCTGCGGGCCCTCCGGCAACTCGACGCACAGCAGGTCGCTCTCGATGATCGTCAACCCGGCTCGTTCCAGGATCTCGCGGCCCTGTTCCGGACGGCTGAGGATGATCCGCACAAACGCGCATTCCGTGGCATCGTTGATGGACAACCCGACAATCGCCACGTGGCCTCCTTCGAAGCGTCGCACGACTTCGAGCAGTTGTCCTACGCGGTTTTCCAGGAAAATGGTAAATTGGCGAATGGTCGGATAGTCGCGGCCATGCGCGGTCGAATAATCGATTGCGGCACCTTCTCCGATGCTCATTGCCCCTGCGCCTTTCAGCTAAGCGGAGTTTTGCGAAAAGGGGGACAAGTCCCTTTTGCCGGGCCTGTCGGCAAAGCCCAACTATAGAAGAATCAACAGGTTCGGTCAACGCAAAAAGCGCGATTCACGACCCGCGGCAAGATCTGCCGAATAAACGGACAAGCAACGCAACCAAGGCAAAAGGTCCGACCTCGTGAAGAAAAACAGGTTGCCTGATTCGCCATCGGAAGAAAGGATTGGATATATTCTGTCCGGGGAGCAGCGAGCGTGAGCCAAATCGAAACGACATACCAGCCGGATGCCGCGCTGGCGGAAAAGGTGATCGAGGTCCTTGCCAGCAAGCTTGGCAAGCCGGCGCGGAGCATCCACTTGGACAGCGACCTGCTGCTGGACTTGGAGGTCGATTCGCTGAGCATGGCCGAATTGACCGTTTTGGTCGAACAAGTGGGCGGCGTGCGGATTCCCGGCGATGCGCTGCTGGATGCCCGCACCGTGGGAGATCTGGTGATGCTGCTGAGCCAATACTCCCGGCTGGACAGGAGCCGGTCGTCGCTTAACGCAGGTGCCGATCCAGGTCCACTACCCGTTCGGCCGTGACATGGGGCTTGTTCAACGTCGGTACGAAGCCTCGCAAGCCGAAGATACCGACCTGTTTGCGAAGATATCGCTGCAGGTTCAGCCCTGGGGTCGGTGACACATAGCCCAGGACTTCGCCTTGAGCATCCAACAGGGCAAACGGCGGCGCGGCGCCGGTCGCCGAGTGCACGGGCACCAGCCAGCCGGTGCCATCGTACTTGACCTCGGGCGAGGCATCGTCCGCGGCGTCGCTCGGGGATGAGGCGGCCAATGGGGCGGGAACCGCCGCCGGGGCGGCGACAGCGGTGGCCGCAGGACTGGCCGGAGTCGTCACGGGTTGTGCCGTCACGGGTTGTGCCGTCGGCGAGGACACTTGGGCCATGCGGCTTTGCAGCTGTTCGAATTCGCTGATCCGGTCCAACAGACGCCGAGCTTGAACGCGTTCCTCGGCCGTCTCAAAACGCAGCAGATTGGCGTCCACGCGCTGCCGCAACTCGGTCAATCGCCAGGCCCGCGCGTCCTGGGCCACCATCTTGGCCAAGTCGACTTCCAGTTCCTCGACGCTCTGCCGCGGCGGAGGTGTGCGAGAAGTCCAGCGATCGGTCGCCGGCGGGGACACGGGCGGCGCGGTCGGCGCCGGCTCGGGCACTCGCGGTGGGGGTTCGCCTGGTTCCACACTGGCCCGCCCGGTTCCGGCGGCCACTGGCGGGACGGACGGCGCCGGTTTCACGGCCGCGGCAGTCGCGTCGACAGCAGTCGGCGAAGACGAGACAGAACGCCTGAGCAACCGTTCGCCGTCGACGGGGATCCGGACGGGACTGGCCGCAGGTGTCGCGGCTGTATGCTTTGCCTGGACCGGCGCAGGCATATCCCGCGGGCTAGCTGCGGCTGGCGAGTCGTCGGCCGACGACTCGGCAACCGGTTCCGCCGCCGTGGCGGGTGGTGTGGTACCGGTCGGGCTGCCGGCGAGTTCTGCGGGCTTCGTTCGCCAGCCATCCGCTTCGAAGGACGTTTTCGGCGCGGCCGCCGGACTCGCGGCTTCTGCCGGAGGGCTCTCCGGCGTTGATTCCGCCCGGTCGACTGGGGGCTGCGGGCTGCGATTGGGTTTCAGGTCACTCGCCAGCAGCCAGCGGAATTCGCCGGCCGGCGGTGCAATTCGACACCAGGCTCGCGTCGGGACATCCGCTTCGCCGACGGGCGCGTCGTCGTTCCAAGGGGCAAGCAATTCCACCAGTTCGTCCTTGCGAAGCCGGACCTGGGAGACATAGGACGACACGGCCTCAACGCGCGAGCCCACGCACGACAGCACGTCCTCCTGTACGACGACGGCGACGCCCGGTTCGTCCCCAGCCTTCAGCTGGTGGCGTTCCACCAGGCTGAAGCTGCCGGCCGGCGGCCGCACCGCGAGCCAGCCGCCGTGTTCCTCGCGATACACCTCGAGCGATGCCCCCGCCGCCACACGGTCCGTCGGATAGAACGTCTGGCCCGGTCCGCTGCGCAGGATCACGCCGCCGGACGGCACGGACACGGAGTACGGAAACGTGGTCTCCGCCCGGCCGAAGCCAGTCAGGGTCAGGCAAGCGGCGAGTAAGAGTGGGCCGACGAAACGCATCGCAGTCACTCGGAGCCAGATCCAACGTGAAATGTGCTAGCATGCCGTCCCGGAAGGACGCCTTGCAGTCTGCCAGTTGTTGCAGCGGAGCGTCCACGGGCTGCTCGATCCTCGACCCGAACCGACGGGCCGCGGCTGCACTTGGATCCACGCCGGCCGGCT
>CAIYOB010000339.1 GCA_903927685.1 uncultured Planctomycetaceae bacterium | reverse complement strand
TCCAGGGTTTTCAGGCCCGCTGCCAGCGAGTCCGGGCTGCCGGTGTAGAACGCGTGGTCGAGCAGTTGGTAGGCCGGCCGCGAACAGATGCCGCTGGCCGTATCCTCGAAGTGCCCCCGGCGGTAGGTGCCGCCGTAACGGTACGAGCCGTCCGGCTGTTGCGATTGAATCAAGCCCCGGGCCATGCCGTTGATCGTCTGCAGCCAGTCGGCCGCGCGCCCGGTCACGAAGTAACTGGCGTGGTTCGCCACGTGCGCCCCGCCAAACTGCAGCTGCGGCAGATCCGGAGCCTGGCCGGTGATCCGCCAGATGGCCGAGGCGTGATCGGCCAAGTAGCCACCCCGGATCTCGCGCCGACCCGGCACCACCGCGTGGTAGTAGCCGCCCGTCTCGGGGTCGAAAACCATGCCTCGATACGCCGCCAACGAGAGCTGCAGCTGCTGGTCGAAGCTCCGCGGCGGCGCCGGCAACGGCGGCAGGCCACGCCGTTGGACGGCCCACAGGACCACCGGTTCCAGGCGGCCGCCGGCCGCCCAGCCGTCGGCGATGCGTATGGCGGCTTGAATGCGTTTCCCTTTCAACGCCATGCGGTGACTGGCGGTGCCATCCAAGAAGTCCGGAACGGCGAAGACGGGCTGCAGGCCCGTGTCCTCCCAGGCGACTGCCACGCTGGCCCGCTCGGTCACCGTCGCCATCAGCGGCATGGTCAGCGTCATCGGATCCGGCTCGACCCGCAGGTGCTCGGGCGTCTCGATGTCCAGTGTCGAGCTGGAATGTTCGCCGCGGCCCAGGTACTCGACGCCGGCCAACAACCCCTGCTCCAGCTCGCCGTAAGTCCGGACCACCGGGCCTTCCACGGCCTGTTCGGCGGTGATCTGGACGGTCAATTCCCCCGCCTCGGTCGCGTCCAAAACCACCGAGACGCCGTCGCCCGCGTAACGCAATGGCCAGACGTCCCGGGCCAGCTTGAGTTGGGGCAAGGTGTCGCCGGCATGGACCAGCGGTGCGAGCGCCGCGACCAGCTGGCCGCCGCGGCGGATGCGGACTTCCGACCCGTCGCGTGCCGCTTCGATCGAGACTCCGCCGACCTCGTGCGTCACCGCCTCCAGCGGCGCGTCGGCGCGATGCACCCAGACCGTCCGCGAGATCGCCGGCCTGCCCGGTGATTCCACGCGGATCGGCACCGCGGCCAGCGAACGCTCGCCCGTCACGGGCAGCGACACGGACTGTTCGCTCTGGGCGGCCAGTTCGCACGGCGATCCGTTGACCGTCGCGCGGAGGGGCTGACCGCCGTGGTTCCGGAGCCGCACCTGCACCGCACCGGCGGTTTGTTCGAGGGCGGTGATCTCCAGCGGGTGCATCCCGCCGCGATGGACGGCGATCCAGTCGACCTGGACTTCGCCCGCCGCCGAACCCGGATCCAGCCGCAGCGCCGTCAGATCGCCGTCGATCGCCAGTCGCACGTCATACTCGTGCCACTGCCCGTCGTGCAGCAGGCGAAAGGACTCGACCCGCTCGGCGTCAGTGCCGCCGTGCCGGGTGCTGGACCAGAAGATCTGGCCGCCGCCGTCGGTCTGGGCCTTGATCCGCAGGCGCACAATGAACTCGTTGCCGGCGAGGGCCGCCGGCGCGGCAAGGTACGGATCGTGGCCCGTACAGCGGATCGTCAAGGCCCCGTTACGAGCGGCCAGCTCGCACTGGTTCACCGACCGCCAGCCGTCGGTGCCCGCCGCGAAATCCCAGCGGACCAGTTGTTCGCCGACAAACACGGCCCGCGGGTACGGATTGGGCAAGTCCGC
>CAIYOB010000338.1 GCA_903927685.1 uncultured Planctomycetaceae bacterium | reverse complement strand
TGCCATTTCTCGCGACCGGCTTCGTCCCGCGGGGGCGTGAACAAGGCGAGGCTGCCCACCGTGCCGAACGGCTGGAGGAATCCGTGGTGGACTTTCAGCTTCCAGGCGTCGGCGTCCAGGTCGGCCAGCCAGATGCCGTTGGCGTAGGACAGGCGGGTTGATTGAACAGGAGGGAACAGAGGAAACGGAGGGCGTCGCCCATCCGGTTTGGCGTCTTCAGGCCGTCCGACGGAACGTCGAAGGCGGGGGTTCTCGGGACCAAACTAGCGTCAGCTGATAGATCGAATAGACAAATCCCAGGCATTCTTCCTCCGTTCACTCTGTTCCCTCCTGTTCAAAACACCCGTCCTGGACGATCTTCGTGCAGGCGGATTGATGGAACAGGAGATAACAGCGATAACGGAGGAGCGTTTCTGCTTTGTTTCCTTTGTCGAAAGGGTCGCGCGATGCATCCACTGTTTCAGCACGCCACGGGATTGACACACGACGTCATTGGAGCGGCGATTGAAGTTCACAGGGACAAGGGGCCGGGACTACTCGAATAGATTTATGAGTGGTGCCTCATCAACTTCAACGTTCTCAGGCTGACCGACGGAACATCCCGGCTGATTCTTCCCGGAGCCAATGTCGAATGAGGCAGGGGAGCGGGCGGAGCATCTTCGGATTTCCATCTCTGTTCCCTCTGTTGCCTCCTGTTCAATATGTCCGGCCAGGTCCGCCTCGATCGTGCGGGCGCGGAGGTCCGTCTGGACGCCACTGCGGGCCGAGTCGCGGGTTTCCGGGTCGTCGATGATCACCAGGTCGGGGCGCTTGGTGCCGACCAGTACGCCGCGGATCGCGGAGTCGAGCCCGCGGGTGGTGATGACGGCCCCGCTGCCCAGCGACAGTTGGCCGGGGCGTAGGCGCGGATCCCAATGGTCCGGGACTCGGACGGTGGGCAGGACGATGTAATCCTGCGCCCACTTCAGGAACGTCCGCTTGCCGTTGGCCGTCTGGGTGGCTCCCCGCTGGGCGGTGCCATCCAACGCCAGGATCGGGTCGCAGATTTCGGGGTAGTCGTCGGCCAGGGCTTGGTTACGTTCCAGCTGGTACTTGATGTTGGCCAGGATCTGCTCGGCGTTGGGGCCGGTAGCGGCGGCGATCAGCGGGAACGAGAGGATGCCGTGCATGACGCAGTAGATCGTGACGCACTGGACGATCGAGGTCTTGCCTTCGCCTCGCGGGGCGGCGATCGCTTGGTCGCCGCCGTAGCGGGCCGCGTTCAGGATGGCGGCGACCATTTCGCGGCGCTGGTCGGTCCAGTCGCCCCAGAACACGTCGGGGAAGTAGCAGGACAGGAACGAGTAGATGTCCGCCGAGTTGGCCAGGCGGCGCTGGACGTCGGCCGGCTCGCGGATCTTGACATCCTTGAGGGACGCCCGGACCTTGCGTTTGCGCAGGGCGTCGGCCACCCGGATGCCGGCCTTCTTGTCCTCGCCGGCCAGGGCGGGGAGCCTTTCGAGGCCGTCCAGCCACATGGCTTCGACCTGCGGGGTCATGCGGTCGACTTCGTGGATGATGACGACTTTCCAGTCGCTCCCGCTGCAATCGGGCACAGGTGCATGCGCTGCAGCAGGTCTTCGACGGCGCGGCGGTTGGAAAATGCGATTGAAGGCGATCTCCCGAGTGGTATAATGTCACAAAAAGAGATCGCTATTTGTGACACTGCCAAGTCATGAACGTGACGTATCCTATTGCAGAAGAGATGCTTAAGAGATTCCAATCCCGTGCGGGGGAGCCGCTGGCGGCGACGGACTTCCTGGACCTTGGAAAGCCGGCTGCGATCCGGCAATCCCTGTCACGTTTGGTCCGTCAGGGATTGGTTCGGCGAGTGCAGCGCGGATTGTACCAACTGCCGCAAATGAGCAAGTTGCTGAACCGGCCTGCGGTGCCGTCGCCCGACAAGCTGGTCCGCGCCTGGGCGAGGAAGAATCGGCTGCGAGTGATACCGTCGGGAGCGACCGCGGCGAATCTGCTCGGGCTCTCGACGCAGGTTCCCGGGAAGATCGTGTACTACACCAACGGCCGCACCAAGACGTTGAGCCTGGGGCCGTACACGATCCGGCTGCGCAATCGGGGGCCGAAGACGATGGACGTGCGCGGCCAGACGGCCCCGCTTGTTCTTCAGGCGCTGAGTTACTTGGGCCGCGACGGCACGACTAGGGAGGTCATTTCCCGGCTACGGGCGACGCTTCGCGCGGAGGACATGGCGGAGTTGAAGG
This sequence comes from uncultured Planctomycetaceae bacterium, assembly GCA_903927685.1. The sequence goes on along the minus strand of CAIYOB010000338.1, from coordinate 1,430 downwards.
CCAATCTCCAATTTGCTCCGGCCTGGATGCAACTCGTGCTTGCCGGGATTGCCGGCGAGGAGACGGATTGATGGATCGCATCGCCCAAGCCACGTCTGCGGACCGTGCCGAACTCTTCCAGAATTCGGCGGAATGTCTGCGCCCGCAGCGATCGCCGGCGATCGTCGAGAAGGACTTCTGGGTCTGTTGGACGTTGCGGCGGATTTACGACGTTCTCCGCTTTCGTCCGCAATTGATCTTCAAGGGCGGTACGTCGTTATCGAAGGCGTACCACGTGATCGAGCGATTTTCCGAGGATGTGGACCTTTCGCTCAGTCGGCGAGATCTTGGCTTTGCGGACGATCGGGATCCGGAGCGAGCGGGGATTACTCGAAAGGAGTCGCGGCGCCGGATCGATGCACTGGTCGCGGCGTGCGAGCAAGCGATTTGTCAGCGACTCGTGCCGGAGCTTCGCGCGGACTTCACGTCCGTGCTCGGCGCGACGGGTTGGGACGTCGAACTTGATCTGCAGGACGCGCAAACGGTGATCTTCACCTATCCCCGCAGCGAGTTTTCGAGCGGCATTCCGGCGTTTCTCCGCCCCGCGATTCGACTGGAGTTGGGAGCGCGATCGGACGATTGGCCTGCCGAGCAACGGGACATTCGGCCGTATGCAGCCGAAGCGTTCCCCGATGCGTTCACGGAAGCCGCTTCGTGCCGCGTTCGGGTATTGGACGCACGCAGAACTTTCTGGGAGAAGGCCACGCTTCTGCACGCCGAGTTCCACCGACAAGCGGACCGGGCGGCGGCAGAGGGCTATACCCGCCACTACTACGACCTGTACCGCCTTTCGCAAGTCGAGCTCGGCCGCCAAGCGTTGGAACGGATCGAGCTCTTGGAACGTGTCGTCATGCACAAACGATTGTTCTTCGCGTCTGCATGGGCACACTATGAGAGCGCGGTACCGGGCAGTTTTCGCCTCGTGCCGCCCGAAGATCGCATGGGGCCGCTTCGTGCGGACTATGCTAGGATGCGCGAAATGATCTTCGGCAGTGCGCCGCCGTGGGAAGACATTGTGCGAGGGTTGCAGGAGCTGGAAGACCGCATTAACAAGAAGTAGCGAATGGGCAACGATGAACGCAGTTCTGTCAAAGGCGGTGGGGGGCTCACGGGCTCACGCCGCGTGGTACAACCCCGGCGACGTGGGGTCGCCGGCTGTCGACAGGCGGCGCGCCGTGTTTCTGCCGTTGGCACCATAGTCAGCCCCGGTTTTGTTTGCCACTCTTGCTAACGGCAAACTCCGCCACCTTCGTGCTGCCGTAGGACGCGACCAGCGTCCGCCTGCGGTCCTCCCGGACGATCGGCACCGTGAATGAAGCGGGCAGCGGATCGCCGGTCCGCAGGTACGGTGCGATCTGTTGCAGGGCCAGGCCGATCGAGTATTCGTCGCT
>CAIYOB010000337.1 GCA_903927685.1 uncultured Planctomycetaceae bacterium | reverse complement strand
GTACGAGTGGCGAGCCCCCAGTTCTTATCACTGGGCGCTCGCTGCACTCGGCCCCAGGCACCCCAACATTTTGGCTGGACAACGCGCTAGACCAGTTCCGCGGAGTTTTCCACGATCTTCGCCTCGGATCTTCACCTGGGCCATCGCTGGTCGAGGTTTCGTGACTTCCACAGCCTTTCTGAAATGGGTGGACGAACCGGAGCACCTGTACCTGGTCGGCGACGTGATCGACGGCTGGTCATTCTGCCGCGGCTGGTATTGGTCGCAAGAGAACAACAACCTCGTGCGCAAGCTGCTCAGCCTGTTTTCTCAGGAACAGGCCACCGCCGTCATCGAGCATCTCGACGGCGAACTGGAGTTGGTGAACGTGAGCTCCGAGCAGCTGGTGCCGTCCCGCGTGCCGCACCTGGCGCTGCCCGGGTACTGAGGCGTGGATGAAAGTCTGTTCATGGGGTCGCCTGTCGCTCGAAGTAAAGCAGACGGCCGAGGGGGACCGCAAAGATCTGTTGGACGGGGCCGGTGATCAGGGTGCCGTCGTCGGCCTTCCATTGGCCCGAAGGAACCTCCACGGTGCGGGCGGTCCCCTTGGTTACCATCGGAGCCACCAGCAGGTCGTCGCCCATCAGGAATTGGTCTTTGACGTGCTCGTAGCCGCCGTCCGGGAATTCGTAGGCCAGCGGGCGCAAGATCGGTTCGCCACTGGCGGCGCTGGCTTGAGCGAGTTCCAGGATGCGCGGTGTGAACCGCATCCGCAACGCCACGGCCTGTTTGACGGCGGCCAGATGGGCGGCGTCCAGCACGCGCCAGGGCGCGACGGAGAATTGCATCATCGGCGCGAGGGCGTGGACCTGCGCGGACCGCACGATCAGGTCTTGATCAATGGTCGCCTGATCGAGGAAGGACGTGAATTCGCCCCCGCCGATCAGATCGGGACAGACAAACGTGTACCCCAGCAGCCCGGCGGCGATCATGTCGGGGATGAGTTGTTCGAGGTCGGCCCAGTGGTGGCTCTTGTCGCGGAGGCGTTGCACGAGTGGCCGGCCGGCGAGCTTCCACGTGGCGCGATACTCGTTCAGCGGAAAGGCGAGACCGAGTTCGCCGAACAGCCGGGCGTGCTCGTTGGCGTCGAGTTTCTCATGGGCCAGATAATGCGGTTTGTAGAACGTCGTGTCGCCGGCGTCGAGCTTGAAGCCGTCCACGCCGTAGGTGCTTTGCAGGCGCGTGAGTTCCCCGGTGAACCACGTCTTGGCGGCCGGGTTCGAGAGGTCCAGCATGGCGCTCTTGCCGTTCCACCATTTGACCATCGCGGGATCGCCGGGTTGATCCAGAAAGAACGCCTTCTGCTTGGCCAGCGCGCGGTACACGTCGCAGTCCGGGCTGACAAACGGGCAGACCCAGACCATCACCTTGAAGCCGAGGGCGTGCAATTCGTTCAGCATCGCCTTGGGATCGGGAAAACGGCCGGGATGGAACGTCCACTTGCCGTAGTCTTCCTGCCAATTGTCGTCGATCATCAGCACGCCGGGCGGCAGGCCGTTGTCCACGATGGCATGCGCATACTTGAGTACGTCCCGCTGGTTCTGGTCGTACATCAACTCGATCCACGTGTTGTACTGCGGCGTGGCGAACAGCGCGCGGTCCGGCAGCTTGCCGTCGGTTGGGAAGAAGCTCTTCGCCGCGTAGCGGTAGGCGTCGCGCAGATTTTGTCCCGCCTGACCGTAGCGAAACGTGTTGCCCGCCGACGTGACGCGCAGGGTCTGATCCTGGAACGCGAAGCGGAACGCTTTCTCGCACCAGACATACCGGCCCTTTGACGAGACGAGCAACGGCGCGTACTGATTCCCGCGGTTGTCGCCGTCGAGATTGATGTCGATCGGCGCGACGCCATAGGGCATCTTCGTGCCGAGCGTGACGGCACCGCCCCACCACGCTTCGTTGGGAAGCAGATCGAGCTTAAGTTCCGACTGAGCCGAATCCTGCGCGAAACCCGCTGTTGCGGCAAGCAGGACCCCAAGGCTTATGAGGTTGCGACTCTTCATCATGACTGTTCCTTATTGACTATTTCATAGCTGATTCACCGGCGGCATTCAACGCTCCCAGCGGCGCGAGCAGCAAACCGGTGAGGATCGCAAGCGTCGCGGCTTTCATGTGCCCCATTCCCCCGCAGGGCGCGAATTTGATTCGCCGGCACCGACCGCAGGTTGGTCGCGGCTGGTACTCGAACAAGGCCCGGGGGCGCGCGGCACACCGCGTCGCGTGAACCAGGGATTCAATCGTCCACCACTCGCACGCTGGCCACACCGTCGCCGGCCAGCGGCTGCGTCACGTCCTCGAACTGGTTCCTGGGGAGCACCGTCCCTCGCACCGTCTGGCCCACGTGGCCCCCGTCTTCGAATCCCACACCGTGCAGTTCTCCACCAGCGTGTCGTCCGTATTCCCGTCGAGCCGAATCAACGAATCGCTGTGCAGCACATTCCGACGGAAAATGTTGCCCCTGGCCAGTGGCCCGAAGTACTGCTCGTTGCCGCCACCGGTTGTCACCCCGAGGAATGCCGGCCCCAACACGCGCGCCCCGGAGCCGCTGCTCTCCCGCAGTTCGTTGTCCAGGAACTGGCAGCGCCACGCGAGGTGCCAACATCAGCCGTGCTGGCTGAGGCCCCAGGCGAAGATCGCCGCATCGACCGCCGCGCCCTCGCCTTGCACCGCCACGGTGAAGACCTCCGTCTTTCAGGCCGGCGGCGGGATCACGTTCAGCTCCCCGGCCTTCCGCCACGTTGCCGCTCCGCCGAGGCCGTTGTGGACCAGCAATCGCGGGAAGTTCATTGTACTGCTGCTCCAAACAGCGATCTTTGGAACATCACGGCACGGACCGAGGTTGCGACCGAAGGAATCCAACAAACGTTATCCGAATTGGCATTATTCGCCGCAATTTCAACATTTATTAACATTTAGGACAAGAACTGAGACTGCCTGAACTGCGAAAGTCGCTGTCGTTGGCACATTGACGTGCGATTACTTTGTCGTACGATTATGTCATCGCACGTTTCGCTATTCGAGGTGCTTGATGTCAGGGCAGATTAGTCCACAGAATGTCGTCGGAAGGGATCGCTTGATCGAGCAGATCTGGAAGAAGCTTGAGTCGAGATCGCTCCGCCTCACCGCCGAAAGGCGTATCGGCAAGACAACGGTCATGAAGAAGATGCTGGCGGAGCCGAGGCCGGGAACCGCCGTGCTGTTCCTGGATCTGGAGAAAGCGGATTCACCCCGGCGATTCACGGAAGTCCTGCTCCAGGAGGTCAAGCCGCTGCTTTCGACAAAGCAGAAGGCGGCCAGCTGGTTTGAGGAACTCCTGACAGACATCGGCGGGACAGAAATTGGGGGAGTGATCAAGATTCCCGAGGGAGACAGAGCTGCCTGGAAAGGGCCGCTCGAGAAAGTGTTCGATCGAGTCTGCTCCCAGAACCCAGATACCCGGATCGTGCTGTTGTTCGACGAGCTTCCCTACATGCTCCAGAAGATCGCGGCGTACGAAAAGCAGGCGGGGGCGGCACATCATGCGGCGCTCGAAATGCTCGATACCCTGCGGGCGATGCGACACAGGCACGCCAACCTGCGAATGATCTTCGCAGGTTCCGTCGGACTGCACCACGTCTTGACCGAACTGCGGCAAACGGAGTTTGCCAGTCAGCCGGTCAATGACATGCCTCCCGTCGAGGTTGGAGCATTGGCTTTGCCCGACGCCGTCACGTTGTCCAAACGCTTGCTGGAGACGGAAGGAGTCCAGGTTGCCCCGGCCGACCGCGAACTTCTTCCCCACGAGTTGGCGGTCCTCACAGACCGAGTGCCTTTCTATCTGGAACGCGTCGTGGCTCGCCTAGCGGAGTTGGAAGGTCCCGTTTCCGTCCAGGACGCTCGTCAAATCGTCCGCCAACACCTTACCGATGACAACGACGTGTGGGAGATGGAGCATTTTCGGGGGCGCCTGAAGATCTACTACCACGGCTCGTCGGGCGATGCCAACGGCAGGCCGATTCTGAATGCCAGCCTTGCCAGTGCCATTTTGGATCTCCTGGCGATTGCCCCCACGCCACAGACGATCGACGAAGTGTGGGCGGCCATGAAGGCCCAACTGGCATTGGATAATCGCGATCAGATCATCCAGCTGCTCAAGTCGCTGGCCCAGGATCACTATCTGACCAGCGATCCGGACAAACGCTATTCCTTCCGTTTTCCCTTGATCCGGCAATGGTGGGTTTTGGCCCAGGGGATCCGCTCATGAACCGTCGCCTTGTCATCTCAGCCTACACGCCCAGCAACACGGATCGCGAATTGCTGAAGCGGATCTTCGTTCAGCGTGAGCGTCTGCTGGACAAAATCGTCGACCGGCTGGCTCGCAGCATGTTGACCGACGACAAGCATCACATTCTGCTGATCGGTCCGCGCGGCAGCGGGAAGACGCACTTGGTCGCTCTCGTCGAATACGAATTGCGCAGGCGGGGCGAGCTGTCGGACGCGATGCGGGTCGCCTGGTTGGGCGAAGACGATACGTTCACGGGCTTGATCGATATCGCGCTCGGAATTGCCGGCCAGTTGGCGACGGAATACCCGGAGGAGTTTGACGCGGACTACCGCACGCCCGTCCGCGGTCTGAATCCGGATGATGCCGCCGAATCGATCTTGAAGTCGATCATCGCCCGCCTCGACAAACGGAATATCCTCTTGATCATGGAGAACTTGGATCGGGTCTTCAGTGGACTTGGCGATCTGGGGCAGAAGAAGTGGCGGGCTTTCCTGCAAGAGCAACCACGCATTGCCACGCTGGCCACGTCGCAGCAACTGTTCGACGGAATCGCCAGGCGCGACGAGGCGTTCTTCGGGTTCTTTGACATCCAGCACCTTACGCCCCTGTCCGTAGACGATGCCAGAGAACTGATCCGCAAGATCAGCCTGGAACAGAAGAAGGGCGATCTGGTGGCTTATCTCGATTCGGCCGAAGGACGCTATCGAATTCGCGCTCTGCATCATCTGGCCGGCGGGAATCATCGCATGTACGTGCTGCTGGCCGAGTTTCTGACCAAGGAATCGTTGGACGATCTCGTCCATGCGTTCGAGCATCTGGCCGAAGATCTGACGCCCTATTTCCAGGAACGAGTTCGCACCTTGCCGCCCCAGCAGGCCCGCATCGTGCAATGCCTGTGCAACGCCAACGGAGCGATGACGGTCAAGGAGGTCGCCGAAGACAGCTTCATTGCCGAGGGCAATTGCTCCAAGCAACTGGGCAACCTGAAGCAGCGTGGTTACGTGCAATCGCAGAAACGGGGCAAAGAATCGTTCTATGAAATGGCAGAACCTCTGATGCGGCTTTGCCTGGAGGTCAAGAACCAGCGAGGCCGTCCCCTGAAACTGGTGGCCAAGTTCTTGCGTGCCTGGTTTCCCGAATCGCAGTTGCAGAAAACCTTGAATCCGGCGTCTGGGGCATCGTCTCGCGGCGACGCGTATCGGGCCGCTGCGCTGGAGACGGACGCGGGGATCGAGAAGTTCCTCAAGGTGAACCTGAACGCGGAGATCAGAAAGTGCGTCAGCAATCGGCAGTTCGACAAAGCCCTGGAACTGTCCAGCGAGTTGAATTTCGTCGCTCCGCTTTCCGCCAGCCTGGTCAGGGGCGAAGTTCTGGCTCGTAGCGGGAGTTACGAGGAGTGCGCGGAGGAGTTGTCTAAAATCATCGACATGGCCGAGGCCCCGGCGGAGCAGAAGGCGAAGGCGCTCATCAATCGAGGTCTGACCTACAGTCAGCGGGGTGACACGGAGCGGGCACTGGCGGACTACACGGCCGTCCTCGACATGGCCGAGGCCCCGGCGGAGCATAAGGCGCAGGCGCTCTTCCATCGAGGTGTGACCTACCGTCAGCGGGGTGACACGGAGCGGGCACTG
>CAIYOB010000336.1 GCA_903927685.1 uncultured Planctomycetaceae bacterium | reverse complement strand
CCCTGGGGGGTGTCCGCCTGTGTAGCGACGAACGTGAAACTCCCACGGACAAGCCGTGGGCATCCAATTCCTCAGGCCGCGACAGACTCTTGACAGTTGTTTCTCGAACGGTGCTTACGCGTCGGGTTCCGATGCGCAGCACTCCGGACACGCCCCCGGTCGACCGGGGTGGCTTCGCCTGAGGCTGAGTCAGCGCGGGCGTGGCGTCAAGTCGCGCCAGCCGAGCTTGAGGATGCCGCCGGAGTCCTGGGCGACGTACAGGTTGCCCTGGGAATCGATCGTGAATCCTTCCTGCTTGTCCCCGGGCAGGTCCCAAGCCTGCCGCCATTCGCCGCGTCGGGACATCGCGACCAGCCGATTGGCTTGGTCGCTGATCAGGTACAGCAGACCGGACGCGCTGTCGTAGTGCAAGTCGGCAATGTCATCGACTCCGGCGTCCAAGGAACGCAGGATGTGCGCGTGGCTGCCCCTGGACTTCAGCGGCACTTCGACCTCGAACACCGCCGACAGGTCGCGCTGCGAGTCGGGACTCGCCGCTTGATTTCCCACATAGAACGTCCCGCCCTCGGGGTGGGCCGAATCGGGCACAAAGGCGATGGCCTCGATCCCGCCGCCGTCTTTCTTCAGCACCGTCTTGCCGCGCAGCTTGCGGGAGATCGAGAATGTCCGCCGCAGGGCGAAGTTGTCGGGTAGGTCTGTGGGCGCTGCTACGCCAGGAGTTGCTGCACGACTTGACCGTGCACGTCGGTCAAACGGTAGTCCCGGCCCTGGAAGCGGAATGTCAGCTTCAGGTGGTCCAGGCCCAGCAGGTGCAGCAGCGTCGCGTTCAGGTCATGCACGTGCACCGGGTCCACGGCGACGTTGAACCCCAACTCGTCGGTCTGGCCGTGGACAGAGCCGGCTTTCACCCCGCCGCCGGCGAGCCACATGCTGAAGCAGCGATTGTGATGATCGCGGCCGTCGTTGCCGCCTTGCACCATCGGCGTGCGCCCGAACTCGCCGCCCCAGACCACGATCGTGTCATCCAGCAAACCTCGCTCCTTCAGGTCGGAGACCAGTGCCGCGCTGGCCCGGTCCGTGTCCAACGCATTCTGCTTGACGCCGTTGGTCAAGTTGCCGTGCTGGTCCCAGACTTCGTGAAACAACTGGACGAACCGGACGCCCCGTTCGACCAGCCGCCGGGCCAGCAGGCAGTTGCGGGCATAGCTCGCTTCCTTGGGATCCTTGACTCCGTAACGTTCCAGCACCGCGGGGGGCTCTTGGCCCAAGTCCATCAACTCGGGTGCGCTGGTCTGCAGCCGGTACGCCAGCTCGTAGCTCTGGATGCGCGCGGCAATCTCCGGATCGCCGATCGTCTCGAACGCCAGTTGATTCAAGTGCGTCAGCGTGTCCAAGGTGGCCCGCTGCGTGGCACTGTCGATACCGGGTGGATTGGACAGGTACAGGACCGGATCTCCGGCGCTGCGCAGCGGCGTGCCGCTGTACAGCGTGGGCAGAAATCCACAGCCGTAGTTGCTGGCCCCGCCGCTGGTGCCCTTGGCGCTGGTCAGCACGACGTAGCCGGGCAGTTCGGCCGATTCGCTGCCCAGCCCGTACAGCGTCCACGAACCGAAGCTGGGCCGGCCGAACTGCTGTGAGCCGGTGTTCAGCAGGATCTGTGCCGGAGCGTGATTGACCGCTTCGGTCTGCAGCGTGCGGATCAGGCACAGGTCGTCGACGATCTTGGCCGTGTGCGGCAGCACTTCGCTCAACTCCATGCCGCATTGGCCGTGCGCGGCGAAGGCGAACTTGGGGCCCAGCAGCGCCGAGTTGGGGTTGATGAACGCCGCCCGGTAGCCCTGCAGCAACTCGGGCGGCGGCAGCTGACCATTGCGTTTGGCGAGTTCCGGCTTGGGATCGAACAACTCCAGTTGGCTCGGCGCACCCGCCTGGAACATGTAGATCACCCGCCTGGCCTTGGCCGGGAAATGCGGCTTTCGCGGTGCGAGCGGACTTGCCTGCTCGGCGGCGGTCGCGGCGTCCGCTTCGGCGGCCAGCAACGAACCGGCCGCGATTCCGGCCAGTCCGACGCCGCACTCGCGGAGAAACCAGCGACGGCTTAAGTAGCGGGCACGAGCTTCTTGGAATTGTTGAGAACGGTTCATCGCAGGGTTCAATTCTTGGAAATGGTCTCGTCCAGGTTCAGCAGGACCCGCGCGGCCAGTGTCCACGCAGCAGCGTCCTGTGGCGTCGCGTCCGGCGGCAGGTCCGGTAGTCGTGCCGGATCGCCCGTGGCGATTTCGCGGACGTTCAGCCAGCCGTCGGCCAGACGCCGGCGCTGGGATTCCAACAAGGCCAACACGGCGTCGCGTTCGGCGGCGGTCGGCACGCGGCAAGTGCACAACAAGAAGGCATAGTCGGCCCGGTCCGCGTCCGTCGTTCCGCCAGTGCGGAGAATCCGCAGCGCCAAGCCGCGGGCGGCTTCGTTGAAGATCGGCTCGTTCAACGCCGTCAACGCGGCCAGCGGCGTGTTCGAGCGGACGCGCCGGGCGCACGCCAGATCGCCGTTGGGAGCGTCGAAATTCGCCATCACCGGATCGGGCATCGAGCGTTTGCGGAATCCGTACACCGTCCGTCGATATCGGTCCGGACCCTCCGCGGGTTTCCAGTACGCCGGATACGTGTAGTTGTAATCGAGAACGTTCTGCGGCACCGGGGGAATCACACTCGGCCCGCCCAGCTTGTGCGTGAGCAGCCCCGACACGCCGAGCGCGATGTCCCGCAGGATTTCGGCATCCGCCCGGAATCGTGGCCCGCGAGCGAGCCAGACGTTCCGCGGATCGCGGGCCAGCTGGTCCGGCGAGATTCGCGACGATTGCCGATAGGTGGCGCTGCTCACGATCGTCCGAATCAGGTGCTTCTGGCTCCAGCCGTGCTCGACAAAATCGACGGCCAGCCAATCGAGCAGCTCGCGATGTTCCGGTACCGGCGCCCGCGTTCCCAGGTCCTCGGCCGTCTCGACCAACCCCACGCCGAAGATCGCCTGCCAGACCCGATTGACCGCGACTCGCGCCGTCAGCGGCGAGCGGGCACTGGCCAACCAGCGGGCAAAACCCAAGCGATTGCGCGGCGCGTCCTCGGGAAACGGATGAAACGCCGCGGGGACCTGCGGCGGGACCTCGTGCAGCGGCTTGTCCCAGTTGCCACGTTCCAGAAAATGCGTGCGTCGGGCATCCGAGGCAGGCCGCTCGGCCAGGTGCAGGACCGAAGTTGCCGCCTGGGGCAGGGTCTTGACCAAGGCGTCAATCTCGTCGTTCAACGGCTTGGCTTCTGCAAGTCCGGCTCGCCAGGCGGCGAAGATCGCGGCCTGCTGGTCCGGAGTCCGTTCGCTGGCCGCCGTCGCCAGCGCCAGGATGGCGGCATGATCGACCGGCGGCGCGGCGGGCGACGCCTGCCGGGTGACGCTGAAGCGGGCGCAGCCCAGCATGTCCGTGTTCCGCCAGGCGATCTTCAGCTGCGTGCCCTCGGGATAGGCCAGCGGCGGTTCGAACTGTACGACCGCGACCGACGGCTGATTGCGGCGGCCAAGCCCGCGGTCGGCATTCCACGTCGTCTCGTCCGTGCCGTCGATCAGGTGCGCCACCGGCCCGCTGGCCTTCTTGCCGTCCGCCTGCTTCTGCAACGGCTCAGAAAAGTCCGCGGTCGCGTTGACCAGTTTCAGTTTGGTCCAGTCCTGGCTGCCCGGCGGTTGGACGAAGGCTTCGAGTTCCTGCAGCGCCCAGGTGCCCAGCCGGCTGCGCCCCGGTCCATCGTGCGGCAGATCGCGGTGATTCAGGGCCTCGACCCGCAAGCCGGTCACGCCGTCCAGCCGGGGCGCGGCGATCAGGAACACGTCGCCGCTGGTGTGCCCTTTCATCAGAATCGAGCGGTCCGCTTCCTGGGTGGGATGATTCAAGCCGCTGATCGTCTCCAGCAGCGTAGCCACCAGCGGTTCCCAACTGACCTGCTGGGCGACCAACTGCCGTTCCCAGGCGGCCAGTTCCTCGGCCCATTGCGGCCGGCTCGCCTTCCAGCGTTGTTCGGCGTCGGCGAGCTTGCCGCGAAGGTCGGCGACCTGCTGCAATTGTGCCGGCGTGAAGACCCACGACTGGGCTTCATAGGAGTTGTTCAGGAAGGCGAACATCCCGTAGTATTCGTCCTGGGTCAGCGGATCGAACTTGTGCGAATGGCACTGGGCGCACTGCGTCGAGATGCCGAGGATCGCCTTGCCCAGGCAGTCCATCCGGTCGAACATCTCGACCATGCGGAACTGCTCCGGCACAATCGCCCCTTCCTCGTTCAGCATGCTGTTCCGCAGGAAGCCCGTGGCGACAACCTGCGTCTGGGAAGCGTTGGGCAGCAGGTCGCCGGCAATCTGCTCGATCAGGAACTGGTCGTAGGGCAGGTCGCCATTCAGGGCGTCGATCACCCAATCCCGCCAGGCCCATTGTTCCCGCTGCAGGTCCTTTTCGTAGCCGTTCGTGTCGGAATACCGGGCGACGTCCAGCCAGGGCCGAGCCCACTTCTCGCCAAATCGCTGGCTGGCCAACAAGGCGTCGAGTGTCACCTCGTACTCCTGCTGCTCGAAGGCTCTCAATTCGTCCGGCGAAGGCGGCAGCCCGATCAAGTCCAGGTACAGCCGCCGGCAGAGCATCCCGGCCGGGGCTTCGGGTGATGGCGTGATCTGCAACTCCCGCAACCGGGCATGCACCCAGGCGTCTACCGGATGCGCGGCGTCGCCGGCCGGCAGCCCCGCTTGGCGTGGCGGCACAAAGGCCCAGTGCGCCTGGTAAGAAGCCCCCTCGGCAATCCACTGCCGCAACGTCTCGATCTGTTTCGCCGCCAGGGGCCTGTTGTGGCTGGGTGGCGGCATCCGTTGATCTTCGTCCGCGGCCGTGATCCGGCGGACCAGTTCGCTGTCGTCCGGCTTGCTGGGCACAACGGCCGGCGAGCCCGAATCGCCGCCCCGGAGCGCCGGTTCCTGCTGATCCAGTCGCAGGCCTCCCTGGCGATGACCGGCATCGACGCCGTGGCACAGCGTGCAGTGCTCGCTCAGGATCGGCAGCACGTCCTTCTGGAAATCGACGGGCGGGGCGGCTCGCAAGTCCGGGCCCGCGAGCGTGGCCGGGAAGAACGCGAGGATGAGCAGACGGCGAATCATGTTCCGAAGCCTCGGCGGTGAGTGTCGCACAACGGACAAGATGGGGAGGTTCACCGCTTTCGGCGGCAAATCTACCGCGACACTCTAGCATGCGAGGCGGCGAGAAAAAACACCCCCATTCTCACCTTGCCGCTCACCCCAACCCTGGCCCCAGAGTGCCGGGGCGAGGGAGTGGTTTCGTGAGCGATGCTGGCCGAACGAACGGTCCTATTGCCGTCGCAACGTAAAGCTGACGTAGTGCAAGCCGGACTCGTCGTCCGTCAGCAGGCTGCCGCTGGGCGCCAAGTAGCGGGCCAGGACGGCGAACGGCGGGAGGGGATGATCGCGGAGAGCGTCGTTCAAGGTCCGGAAGAACTGGTTGTTCTCGGCGCCTTGGGACAGCCGCTGCCGAGTGGTGTCGGCGGTCGCGATATCGTACCACAGCCGCAGAGCCTCTTCGGGGCGGTCAAAGGCGATCAGCCCGGGCTTCTCGCCGCCCGGCTGGCGGCGGATCTTGCTCGCGACCAGGCGAAACTCGAGCTGGTCTGCCAGGGACTCTGACGTGTCGCCCTTGGCCACGATCGCCTGCTTGAGCAAATCGGTGCTGTCGCTCAACAGCAGGTAGTCATCGACAATCGCTACGGCCGGATCCGGCTGGCGGAGGAGCGGCCGGCGGGGAGCCTTGGCCTGCGACTCGGTGCTGACCGGCGCTCGGTAATAGGTGACGCCGCCGATCGTCTCGCGCGTCAGCTGGGGGCCGGCTTTGGCCAGCAGCGCATCCAAGGTCTTCTTGAACGCCTCGGCGTCTTTCAGCTTGACCCCCAGCAGGTTCGCCCGGCTGTTCACCCGCGCCGGCCGGACCATGGCGTTGACCAGCGTGATGCGGCCCGCGGCGGCGTCCAGCAAATCCTTGCGGAAATCGAGGTCAAAACGATCGTTGACGCCCTTCTCGAACGACTTGGCCAGCGCCGCTTCGCCGCGAATGCTGTCGTACAATTCGGCGAATTTCGTGTAGCTCTTGGCCAGATCCCAATTCACCGTCAGGTAGCTGGCCGCGTCCGACGGCACCCAAGTCTCCGGCGTCGTGTCGCCCGATTTCAAAGCCAACAGTTCCAGGACGCCTTTGCGCGGACTGTCCAGCAGCAGGTGCAAGTGCGACACCGCGTCGAATTCCTCGGTCGCAAACGTAATGCTGCCGCCGGCGCCTTGGATGCCGTTCAAGCCCAAGGCGGGAAACAGGGCCAAGGCCGTCTGAGCGCCGGTGTTGCCTCGCGACAGGCGGCTGAACAGCGTGATCGGATCGACGAAAAACTCGATTTGCGGCGGCGCGTCTTCCGTCCCGGCGCAGCGGCGCATGATGGCGGCAAAGTCGGGATTGTCGGCCAGCGCCCGGCGATCGGCTTCGGCCTTGCCTGTCCAAGCCGCCAGGATGCCTTGGGCGACCTCCAGGTTGGTGGTCACCAGGACCACGCCGTCCCGGATGGCAAAGACCAGCTGCCGCGACTCGTCGTCCGCGCGGTCGTAGACCGTGATCTGTGTGTCCCCCAACGACTCTTGCCGCCGGTTCGAGCCCTCGGCTTCGACGCCCTGGCCGATCCGTTCCAGCAACTTCTCGACAATCGGCAGACGCGCGCCCACGTCGACGAGGAAGACCAGGGCGGGACTCGCCTGCTCGGGAGCGACCAACCCCACGCACATCTCGCCCTGCGGAATGGACAGCAGGTCGTTCAGCGAAGCGCCGATCTGCTCTTCGGCCTGTTGAAACGCCTCGATCGCCGAGCCGTACAGTTTCGACACGAGCGGTTTCATCCCCGGATCCTGGGTGATCCGGCCGATGGCCGTCTCTTGGAACTTGGTCACCAAGTCCCGGGCGTCGGGCACATGCACATACAGGACGGTATTGTCCGGCAACAGCCGAGCCGCGTCGGGGCGTTCGGCCGCGGCGATCCGGGCGACGGGGCCAAGAGCCGCCGCGACGGCGGCGAGCGACGCGAAGAGCAGGGCGAGACAGAATCGACGAACCCTCATGGGGATACTCCTGTTGAAAAATGCGTTTTCGGCGGCGGCAGGTAAGAGCCGATCCAGCGATCCACTGGTCGCTGGCAAGTGCTCAACACCGGTCCAAGGTCGGCTGCGAACTCGTTTCGTAGCAGGGACTTCAGTCCCTTTGAGCGGAATGAACTCCGGCCTGCGCTCCGGTTCTCGGTCGTACCGGCCCAAGCCGCTGGGCGGATCGCGTCAGCGTCGTCACGAGGCCACCGCTATCACAGTTATTACCTTGACGCACTGGCGAAGGTTTTCCCAAGGACACAAAATGCGTCAAGATCCCCGGTTACGCGAACCTTGTCGGTCTGACCGGGGATTCGCTCGCGGTTGGCGATTCTTGCCGGATTTCGGTATAATGTGGGCAAGCGGTAAAGCCGGGCGGCGATGATAGAGATAGGAGGAGCACAACCATGACCAGCAGGTGGCGATACGTATTCGCGGCACTGACCGTGACCTTGTTCGTGTGGGCGCCCCGTTGGTCGCTAGCACAGTCGTCGACAGGCCGGACGACGACCACTCAGACGTCCGGGCAGAGTACCACGACTCAGAGTTCAGGCCAGAGTTCAGGGCAGTCAACTCAATCGAATACCACCGGGCAGATTCAGGGCAACGAACGGTTTCTGCGGGAAAACCGCGATCCGGGCCAGATTGTGGGCGGAGGCGGCGTTGGCGTTGGCAACATGCGGGATGCCTCGGATTCCGATAGCCAAGGTGGCAGCAGCATGTTTGGCAGTCAGAGCCGGTTCAGTTCGTCGAATCCGTTCATGAGTTCGATGATGAACTCCGGCATGTTCGGCTCCCGGACGAACCAGCGCCAGCAACTGCGGGTGCCGTTGCGGCTGGGGCCCAACGGCGTGTCTTTCTCCCCGCCGGGCCCGGCCATCGCTACCGGACCCAACTTGCGTGTTCAGAATCACCTGGCGCGGATCCCGCAGCTGAAAAATCCTGCGGCGGTGAAGGTGGAGATGGAGGGGCAAGTTGCGATTCTTCGGGGCGAGGTGACGACGCCGCACGAACGGGACTTGGTCGCGCGATTGGTGCTCTTAGAGCCGGGGATCGCGGACGTACGAAACGAGTTGCAGGTGCCGTCGCTTCCGCCGGCGGCGAAGCCATAGTGTAGCCGTCGCCCGCTGGCGTGGTTGCGGCGCCAGTTCCTGCGGACCCGGGCGGCGTTCCGGTGTGACCGGTGTCGGGACTGGTGGATTGCGCCAAGCGCCTGGTCATGTCCATGGGCAGGGCAATCGTGGTCGCGCGCAGCCGCGGCTGTGGATCGGCGACCGGTTCATAGGTGTGCGATTGCTGCCAGGTGTCGCTCCTCGGTTCTCCGCCGGCTTGGCCTTGGGAAGCCGAACCGCTGCCTCGTGTCGCCTGGGACGCCGCGGGGTCGTAATAGCCCTGACGCGGCGAATCT
>CAIYOB010000335.1 GCA_903927685.1 uncultured Planctomycetaceae bacterium | reverse complement strand
CGTTGTCCAAGCGAAAATGGGGGTTGGTGGCTGGGGTCGAGCCACGAGGTACGAGTGGCGAGCCCCCAGTTCTCGCCCCTGGGGGCTCGCTGCACTCGCCCCCGGGCACCCCAACATTTTGCCCGGACAACGCCCTCGTGGAGCGTGACTGGCGACGCCGACTGCGGTAGACTGTAGGCCAAGGAGGAGATCCTCATGTCCAGGCTTCCCATCGTGATTCTGCCGGCCCTGTCCGTGGTTTTGTGGCTGCCAGCTGCCGCCGAGGCGGGCTGAGGGCCGCGGACTCCGTCACCATGTTGGTGGCTATCCGAGGAACTGATCGTGCTGACCGTCATGGCCGGGGCGTTGGGCTTGCTGCCGCCCCTGCTGTACGGGCTCGCTTCCGGCTGGGACGAATGGATGCGGCGCTGGCCGGGCGTCATTCCGCTGCTGCTGGCTCCGCTGTTACTGTTCGGAATCTTCTGGGCAGCGTGCAGCCCCGCGGGGCTGGGCACGCCAGCGTTTGTCGGCGGAGTGGCGGTATGCGTGAGCCTGGGGTGGTGGGGGTACGCCAGGCAGCGCCGCGGACCTCGCGAGTCGCCCGTCGAGTCCCTGCTGGCGACGCTAGCCGCGCCGGCCCCGTCGGGTCGGACGCTGCGGCCCGAGGACGTCCTGGGGTCCTGGCAGTTCTATGTGGATGCCGCCACGAGCATGGTGATTGTGGATTTGCAGCCCGGCGGCCACTATACGCAAGTCATCGTCGGCAATCGCGGAGAGCGGCAGGAGGGGCCCGGGGGTACGTGGACCCTGGAGGGCGCCCAGGTGGAGCTGAGCGCGTATCGCAGCGCCGTGCGCGCGATGACCGATCGCGTGCGGTGGCTGTTCGGCGAGTGGCAGCGGGAACTGGTGTTGTTTGCCCAAGACGACCCCGCCGGCCCCAAGCGACTGCTGGGGCAGAGACGCTATCGCCGTTAGTCTCTGCCCGCTTTCGCTGGTTTCTCCGGCAGGACCGGGACGTTCACCAAAATCGAAAAAAACCTGCTATCCGGTACGACCGGCAACCGACAACTAATAGCGGGAAGCAACGTACATTAGCATGACACAGACTTTAATCAGGGAGGGCGCTCATGCGACGTCTTGTTCAGGGAGTGGCGTTCCTCGCTTTGGCGGTAGCCACGTCTTCGTGGGTCTCGGCCGAAGGACAGGAGACGGCCGAAGCACCGGCAGCGGTCGTTAGCCAGCCGGTCGGGATCATGCCCGCACAGTTGCCGGGACCGGGTTACGCGGTGGTGCCGGCCAGATACGATCATCCCAGCTTGCCTGGGTACGCGTGGCCGACTTATGCGGCCCATCCGAACTATGCGGCGGTGACGTATCCCAAGCAGTACTCACCGTCCGCGTGGCCCTACATCGGCCCGTTCTACCCCTATCCGCAAGTCCCGCTGGGCTGGCGGAAAGTGACCTTGAAATGGGATGACGGCTGGTGGAACTTGGACTTCAAAGCAAAGTAACTTGCCCGCCCAGTGCCTGCCTCCGCCGGAGCCTCCGGCGGAGGTTTTTTTGTTTCTTGGTTCCCGCCCACCGCGGCCGGGTCACCCGCCGCGGAACAGCGAGGGAGCCAGGCGGCCGACCGACCAGCCACCCGCTTGCCGCAAGATCACCATGATCGTGCTATTGAAGTTGGAATCGATGCACCAGACCCGGTCGCGGGACTCGTCATAGGCCAGGGCCATCCAGACGTGCGACGAGTTCGCACACTTGTCGCCGTGGATCATTCCGTCTTTGTCGAACTGCACCAGATTGGCAGCGTTGTGAAGGTAGCGAGGAACGGCGGCGAACGGCCGAACCGCCCACAGGTAGCCCGCCTCGCAATTCGCGTCGTAATAGCTCTTGCCGTTCTCCTTCCGCCAGTACTGCTCGAAATACCGGATGATGATCCGCCGGCGGCCGCGGGCCTCGGTGCTCTCCCCCGACGTGGCCGTGAAATACGGACCGGCAATCCGTTCCTTGCCGTCAATCGCCGCGCACAGGCGGTACATCGTGCCCGGCCGAATGCTCTCGTGCCGGATTTCGGCACGGCCGTCGGTGAGCGGCGTCTTGACCGTGTACGTCTCCGCCGAATTGTTCAGGCACGTTAACTTGACCTCCAATTCGCCCTGGATCGGTTCATCCAAGACGATCGGAAGATAGTCCGCCGCTTCGATTTCCGCAATTGCTTCCCAGTTGTAGACCGCCGCCGAGGTCGGCAAATCCAGGTACTGGTCGTCATACACTTGCCCATAGCTGCTGCTGACGGATGAGTTGAACGAGCGGCGCCGGCTGCGCGGCCAAGCGTAGGCGGCTTCCACGACGAATAGGCTCAACAACAGGCAGACGATCGAGTTCCTCCAACTCATGGCAGCTCCTTGCTACAGAGACCGGCCGCGATTGCCGAGCGGGCCAGCTGGCCGCGAGAAACGACCAGCATGGTGATGGCAATTCGCCACCGAATCACAGGTGTGAAATTGGGTAAAGGCGTGACTCTAGCCGTGCGGCGTTGAGTTTGCGGGCACAATGTAGCAAGTCGCTGGCGAGGTGGCGAGTGGGGGCAAGGACGTTGTGTCGGGCGTTGATTGCAAACGCCCAATGAAACGGGGAAAAGCCAAGAAAACACGGTAAAACACCGTATCTAACGCACTTCACGCATTCTCACAACAGTCACCACTATTCACCGATTTTCGCGCGTTCTAGGGGTCGCTGACACCCGCGACTGTCGATTTGAACATGCGCGATCAGGTGCTGCTGGTTCGGCAGCGCATGGCGTAGACGGATTCTCATCCCCGACTGGATGCCTTTTGGGAGAGCCACGCGGAAACTGCCCACGTCGGGCAGGTTCAAGGTAACGGTTTCGCCCCGGTCAGCCTGACCCAGGCTCACTCGCAGGTCGACGTGCAGATCGCTGCTCGGCGCAGGTCCACCGAAGGAGGCTCCCGTTGCGGCGTTCTTCTCGACCAGGGCAAGGATCCTCGAAGGAAGCGAACAGTGCTGCCAGGACAGCGCAGAAACGCTTCCAGACGGAACATGGAACCCAGGTCGTCCAGGTCCGTCTGCGTGCGTCTGCGCTCGCTGTGGCAAGCCTGACGTGCGGGCGGAAAGGGCAAGTTGCCACCGCGTCGCCATCACGGCCGACCGGGTGCGAGCAGCCGGCTGGCCGCGATCCCGTGAAGGCACGCGGGGAAGCCGTTGGGCTGGTCAACAAGGGATGAAATCTTCAGAACCGGACATCATTGTCAGGCTAGAACAAAAATGGCCGATCTAACGGCTCGTCCTCGACCAGCCCCCGCGACAGCCCGATTTGGACGAGTTCGGTGGCGAGCTGCGGCTTCGCCAACTGGCTCAGGTGTGCGACTCCTGTGCGCGCAACCTGTTTGCCGATTCTTGCTTGGGTCATGGAGACATGTGCGCGCAACTGGGACCAGCTTTTTGGGAAGGTGGTGGTGCCGAACTCCCCAGATTATTTAGGCAGCGCAAGTGCCCGAGGTGGATGTGACCTGAGCGCGCGAGGACGCTTCAACGCGGGCACACGCAGCGTGAGCGAAGGACGAATCTTTCGTGTCACGTTGGACCACCCTCCGGCTCGTCTTTCGAGCCATCGCTGATGTCGCTTTCAACATGACATGGGGCCCTCGTCTCCAAGCCTAACCGTGCCCGGCACTGACTCCGGCGAGGCCGTGCCGTATAATAGATCGCGTTGCGACCAACCTGTTGCCTGAAATACGCCACGGCGAGGCTTTTTGTGGCAACCGAGGAGAACCTACATCGGAAGGGTGGCTTCGTCGCTCCGTTCAAGAATCGGAACCTAAGGCATGGGGAACTCGCAATGCCGTATGTCGAATTCCTTTGGATGGACGAAAACGTCGATCACATTGCGGAGCATGACGTGACAACAGACGAGTTCGAGTACGTGGTCAGGCATCCCGACAGGCGCGACGTGAGTCACTCGTCTGGCCTGCCATGCTGTTGGGGTACGACCCCAGAGGGCCGATTTCTATTTTGCGTGTACGAGAAGATCGACGACATCACGATTTATTCCGTAACTGCGTACGAGCCCAGTAAGGAATAGCCATGACAAGTCCATCACGCCGCGGATTAGCGCCCGACCACTTGGCTCACCTTGAGCAGGCCCGGAAAAAGATCGCCGCAGAGCTGCCCGACCTGGTGGCACGGGAGCGGCGAATGCGAGAGGCGGCTGAGGAAAACACGTTCAGCGGGGAATTGAGGCGTGCTATTCATGGCGGTGATCGGGACCTGATTTCCCTGGCGGAACTTGTCGGAACGACACCGGTTCATTTGTCCGAGTTTCTCGCCGGGGACCGCACCCTGCGCTCGGATGTGCTCGATCGGCTCGTCTCAGCTCTCGGAGCAAGGCTTGTGGTGTCAGGCAGCGAATCAGGCTCACCGTAGCACGACCCCGACTGACGGCGCAACATCGACCGGACCGCCGTGGCATCCAGCGTCCGTGCTCAGGTGGATGTGACGAATGGCACTAGGTTAAGCATGGGCGGTCCTTTGTGCTAGCGGTCGCACGGCGGACGGATTGGCTGCTAGCGGCGGCCTCGTGATTTGTTCCAGGCGTCGTCACGTGCCGGCGATGGAT
>CAIYOB010000334.1 GCA_903927685.1 uncultured Planctomycetaceae bacterium | reverse complement strand
GTGGGACGGATTGACAATCCGTCCTACGTTGGCGCTTGAGGCGTAGGGAACATGAAACTCGGAACCGTGTTGCTGGCGGATCGCCATTCGCCTATGTTGGAAGGCGTCCGCAGCTTGTTGGAAGGTTGTTTCCAGGCGGTGGTCATGGTCGCCGACGAAGCTTCCCTCCTGCAAGCGGTTCAGGGCCTCCAGCCGGCGTGCGCCATTGTGGACGTTTCGTTTCCCTGTGGCAGCCGGGCTGGCGATAACGTCGTTTCCCTGCTGCACCGGCGTGCCCCGGATCTGAAGTTGATCGTCCTGAGCGTCCACGACGAACGGGCGGTCGCCCAGCGCGTGCTGGAACTGGGGGCACTGGGTTTTGTCGTCAAGGGCTCGGCGGTCGCCGATCTGCTGCCGGCGATCGAAGCCGTGATGAGCGGTCAGAGGTATGTATCCGCGCGAGTGGATCCGCCGATGCGATTGCCGGAACTGGTCTGAGTCTTGTCGGAGGACGGATTCTCATTTCGTCCGCCGTTTGGTTTTTCCGTATGGCACCCGTTTTTTGAAAGGACCGAAACCTATGTCTACCCAGCGTCTTGGCTCGTTGACGACGGCCGCACTGGCCGTCGTGGGCCTGCTGGCCGCCGGCGCCGCCGCAGCTCAGCCGAAGAAGCCGAACATCCTCGTCATCTGGGGCGATGATGTCGGCGTCCACAACATTAGCGCCTACAACCATGGGATCATGGGGTATCGCACTCCGAACATCGACCGGATCGCACGCGAAGGCGGCCTGTTCACCGACGCGTACGCCCAGCAGAGCTGCACTGCCGGGCGGGCCTCGTTCATCCTCGGCCAGCACCCCTTCCGGACCGGCTTGCTGACGATCGGCATGCCCGGCAGCGAACACGGCGCGCCGGATTGGGCCCCGACGATCGCGGACCTGTTGAAGGAGCAAGGCTACGCCACCGGCCAGTTCGGCAAGAACCACCTGGGCGACCGGGACAAGCACCTGCCGACGGCCCACGGCTTTGACGAGTTCTTCGGCAACTTGTATCACCTGAACGCCGAGGAAGAGCCGGAAACGTACTACTACCCGAAGGACCCGGAGTTCAAGAAGAAGTTCGGTCCGCGGGGCGTAATCCACTCGTATGCCGATGGCCGCATCGAGGACACGGGACCGTTGACCCGCAAACGGATGGAGACGGCCGACGAGGAATTCGCGGCCGCGGGCCTGGATTTCATCGACCGGGCTCACAAAGCCGACAAGCCGTTCTTTGTCTGGATGAGCACGACCCGGATGCATGTTTGGACGCGGTTGAAGAAGGAATCCGAGGGCAAGACCGGCATCGGCCTGTATCCCGACGGGATGGTGGAGCACGACGGCCACATCGGCCTGTTCCTGGACAAGCTGAAGGAACTGGGGATCGACGACAATACGATCGTGGTTTACAGCACGGACAACGGGGCGGAAACGGCGAGTTGGCCGGACGGCGGCATCACCCCCTTCCACGGCGAAAAGGGCACGACCTGGGAAGGCGGCTTCCGCGTGCCGCTGGTCGTCCGCTGGCCCGGCGTGATCAAGCCCGGCACGGTCTACAATGACCTCATCTCTCACGAAGACTTCCTGCCGACGTTCTTGCACGCGGCCGGTGTGCCCAACATCGTCGAAAAGTGCAAGGAAGGCTACCAGGCGAACGGCAAGACGTGGAAGGTCCATCTGGACGGCTACGACTACTTGCCGTTCTTCAAAGGCGAAGTCGAGAAAGCTCCCCGCGACACGATCTACTATTTCGGTCAAGGCGGCGAGTTGAATGCCATTCGCTGGGGCAACTGGAAAGTCCACTTCGCGATTATCAAGGGCAATATCGCGACCGGCGAGCGGATCGTCCCCAATTGGCCGCTCGTCATCAACTTGCGTGCGGACCCGTACGAAATCATGCATGAACATGGCGAGATGGGCTACCTGCGTTGGTACGCCGACAACTTGTGGCTGTTCGTCCCGATGCAGGAGAAGCTCAAAGAATTCTTCGTGACGATTCCGCAGTATCCGTTCCAGGAGGGGTCGAGCCTCACGGCCGGCGGAATCAACTACAACTCGCTGAAGGCCATGAAGGCGATGGAAATGCTGAAGGAGTTGGGAGAACGCTTCCCGACGAATCAGTAGCATTTGCCGTCCCGGTTGGCTCCGCCGCGTCCTGGCGGGGCCAGCCGTGGGACGCAACCAGATCACTTGACCACGGATGGCACGGATAAGAAACATCCGCGAAATCCGTGCGATCCGTGGTCGTTGTTTCCGCGTCACGCCGGAAAGCAAGAATTCGCGAACTCGTAATCCGGGTCGGCCATCCGTCTCCACTAAGCACTGTCAGATTGTCGCCTTTCGCTCCGCGAAAGGACGTTCTTTCGCGGAGCGAAAGACGACACTTGTTTCTCGAACGATGCTAACTGTCTGACGTCGAGAACGTGGGACGGATTGCCAATCCGTCCTACTCATCAAACAACCACGGGATTCCCATGCTGCGAAAACTCCTGGAAGTCAGCCGATTTCTGATGATTTTGCCTGTCGTCGGTTCGCTCTTCCTCACGCTCAGCGTCGTGATCTCGGGACTGGGCCTGGTCGTGGTTCAGGAATTGGAGCTATTGCAGAAGGGGGAGTATTCCGCGAGAACCGCCAAGCAATTGACGCTGACCGTCATTGAGGCGATCGACATGTTTCTGGTCGGGGCGATCAGCTATATCATTGCGGTCGGCCTCTACAAGCTGTTCATCTGCGAGGAAGGAGACCAGTCGCTCAAGCGGTTCAAAATCGCCAGCCTCGCCGACCTGGAAAACAAGGTCATCGGTGTCGTGGTGGTGGCGATGGCAGTGGGCTTTATCGGCAAGGCCGTCGAATCGCTCACCCCGCTGGCGGTGCTGCAAGGTGGAGCCGGCGTCGCCCTCGTGATCGCCGCCCTGTGCCTGTTCCTCAAATTCTCCGCACCGCCGGAGAAATGAAGTCACGGACATGAACGCCAAGCTCGAAAGCCTGAACCCTTACCTGGCACACTTTCGTGCGCCGCCGCGCGACCGGTATGACGAAGGCCGGTCGCGGCGCGACACGGTACCACTCGAAGCGCATGCGGACACAGCCGTCGGTCCCCCGCGGGTTGATCCGTTGACGGTCCTGCAGAAGCAGAACCTGGACCAGAAGCGAGTCCCGCAGCTCATTCCGCTCCGGTTCGGACGGATGAGTTACAGCCCTTTCACCTATTTGCGCGGCGCGGCGGCGGTCCAGGCCAGTGACCTCGCGGCGGGACCGCGCACCGATCTGTGGGTCGAACTCTGCGGCGACGCCCACCTGGGGAATTTCCGCTGGTTCAACTGTCCGGACCGCCAGCCGGTATTCGATCTCAACGACTTTGACGAAACGCTTCCCGGACCGTTCGAGTGGGATGTCAAACGGCTGGCGGCCAGCATTACCGTGGCGGCTCGCATCAGCGGCTTCCCTGCCAAGAAGTGCCGGGCGGCAACGCGAGCCGCGCTGCGAGACTATCGGGAATCCATCATCGCCGCGTCCGAACTCAGCCCGCTCGACCTCTTCTACTACCGCTTCCGAGCCGAAGACGCCCTGGAACGAGTCGCGCAGCACGGCGGCAAGCACCGCCAGTGGAAGAAGAGCGTGCTGGCCAAGGCCGCGCGCAAGAATAGCATGCGGGCCCTGGCGGAACTCACCGCGATCGTCGATGGCCGCCGCGTGATCGTCCCCGATCCGCCCCGGACCGTCCGCATCGACGACGAACTGGCGGAGCGCCATGGGGCCGAGATCTCCCAGTTCTTTGAGTCGTACAAGGAGACCCTGCCGCTCGATCGCCGGGTGCTGATCGACCAGTTCTCGCTGGTCGACGTGGCCCGCAAGGTCGTGGGAGTGGGGAGCGTCGGCACGCGCTGCCTGATTGTGCTGCTCGAGTCGGATGACGGCACGCCGCTGTTTCTCCAATTCAAGCAAGCGACCCGATCCGTACTCGAACAATACCTGGGCAGCAGCGTCTTTGAGCAGTCCGGTCAACGGGTTGTGGAGGGACAGCGGCTGATCCAAGCCACCAGCGACATGTTTCTCGGCTGGTCGCGTTGGCGAAACAACGACGGCACCGATATTGACTTCTACTTCCGCCAGCTGTGGGACGGCAAGGGGAAGATCACTGTCGAGGAGTTGAGTCCGACGCGGTTGGCCGTCTTTGCGGGGTTGTGCGGAAAGACACTGGCCTTCGCCCATGCCCGCTCGGGCGACGCCATGATGATCCGTGGTTACATCGGCGAGGATGAGACGTTCGACGATCTTCTGGTCGAGTATGCGGACCGCTATGCCGACCGCACCGCGGCGGACCATGCCCAACTGGAAACGGCGATCAACGACGGTCAAATCGAGGTCGTCCGCGACCTCGAATAGGAAAGAACGCGGCCGCTCGGACGGCGCCGATGATCCTGGATACGAGACTAGGCAGGTCGAACCGACCGGAACAAACAGGGACCATAAACCATGATCCGAACCTTCGCAGTCAGCGCCGTGTTGATGAGCCTCACGCACGCGGCACTCGCCCAGTCCGATACCCCCCAGGACACTGCGGCCGTCCCGGGCGAGCAAGAGGTGATTCATCAGCGCCTGAAGGCTTACCTGGAGGTGTTCAACAAGCAGGACGCCGCGGCGGCCGCGGCGTTCTGGTCGCCCGACTGTGTTTCGACCGCGGAGGATTCCGGCCAGCGGATCGAAGGCCGTGAGGCACTCCAGCAGCACTTTGCCGCGTTTTTCAAGGAGACCCCGGGGGCCCGGCTGGCGGGACAAATCACCGACATCCAGTTCGTCCGGCCGGATGTGGCCGTCATCGAGGGGCGGACGACGCTCGTCGGCGGCGACGCGGAGCCGGTGGTGTCCGTGTTTGCGGCCACGCTCGTCAAGGACGGCAATGCATGGCTGATCCGTAACTCGCGCGAACGGGATCTGCCGCCTCCGACAAGCCCGCACGAGGCGCTGCAGGATCTGGAGTGGTTAGTTGGCACGTGGCAGGATCAAGCGGAAGGTGCGCAGGTGGTCACGACGGTTCGTTGGTCACCGAACCGGGCCTTTCTGGTCCGCTCGTTCACCGCCCGGTTCGCGGACGAGGAACGGCAGGGGACGCAGGTCATTGGCTGGGATCCGTTGCACCGGCAGATCCGCACCTGGATATTCCACTCCGACGGCTCGTTCGGGCAAGGAACCGTCTCGAGGCACGACGACGCCTGGATGCTGAAAATGTCGCAGACTCTCCGCGATGGTCGAACCGCGGTCGGGACCCAGGTCATTACCCGGGTCGATGACAATACGATCACCGTTCAAGTCATCGGCGAGACCGTCAACGGTGAACTGGTCCCGACCGCTGATCCGGTGACCGTGGTTCGCACCGCGGAGTCCAGCGGCGATGCGACCGGCGAGTCAGCGAACGAAGCAGGAGCGAAGCCATGATCCGCGTTCCCTCTTGCGTTGCGATTCTCGCCGTCATCCTCCTCGCACCGGACCTCGCTTCAGCGCAGGGGCGTGGTGGAGGCTCGCGCGGCAGCGGGGCGGCTGGCAGCGGCGGCCCAGCGCGTTCCCCGGCGGCAGCGGTGTCTCGCCCCACTGCCTCGGGGCCTGTTTCCCGGCCCAGCACGCCAAGCCTGGGAACCTCCCGCCCGGCCGCGAGCCGGCCGAACATCAGTCAGCCCGCAGCGCGGCCGCCTGCAAGTCTGTCTCCGACGTCGCCGGTCACTCGGCCCAGCGGCGGGCTCGCTCCTGGCGCCAGGTCCGCCTCGCCGCCCGGTATTAGCACGCGGCCGAACCTGCCGTCCTCTCCTCCGTCCCGTCCGGGAGCCGGTCAATCCGTCGGGACCTCGCGTCCCGGCTCCCTGCCCACGACGAGCCTGCCCAATCTCGGTGATCGACCGCTTCCGGGGAACCGCCCGGACCTCAGTAATCGCCCCGGCATCGGCACTCAACCGGGCGCTACCCCCCGCCCGTCACCAGGCGACTTGGGTGACTTCCTGGGGATGGGCAGACCGCTTCGGCCCGGCGGAGGTACCGCCGTAACGCTGCCCGCTCGACCCGCGCCCGGTGACCGTCCTGGCGTCGGCAATCGGCCCGGCGTGGTCGACCGACCGAATCTTGGGGACCGGAGTCGCTGGTCCAACAACACGGTCATCAGCCAGCGTCCGCAGTGGGTCAACATCGACCGCAGCGTCAACGTCAGTATTCACAATCGCTGGAACACGGCCTTCGTCAATCCTGCTCAGCGCGGCTGGTGGGCTCCACCGCCGGCGCGATTGGGCTTCTGGAGCGGCTGGGCCGGCGGCGTGCGCCGTGGTTGGATCCCCGCCCATCGCCGCAACATCTGGTTCACGTCTGTCTGGTGGAGTCGGCATCCGTTCCCGGTGGGCGGTTGGCACTTCCATTTCTGGCGTCACAGTTTTCCGGCGCGTTACTGGTGGACGGTGCCCGCCTGGGGCCGTGTCACCACGTGGTTCACCTGGACCGCGCCGCCACCCGTTTGGGCCAAACCGGTCTACTACGATTACGGCAGCGGCGGCAACGTCGTCTACCAGAACAACAACGTCTTCGTGGGCGGCGAGCAGGTGGCGACCGCGGACGAGTTCGCGATGAGTGCGATGGACCTCGCGACGGTCCCGCCCCCGCAATCGGACGAGCAGGCGGCAGCCGCCGAATGGCTGCCACTGGGGACCTTCGCCGTTTCGACGAACGAGAAAGACGTCGAGCCGAGTCACGTCATCCAGCTGGCCGTCAGCAAGGAGGGAATTGTCAGCGGCACGCTTTACAACATCGAGACTGACCAGAGTCAGACGGTCCAGGGGCAGGTCGACAAGGATACGCAACGCGTGGCCTTTCGTCTCGGTGAGAGCGATACCATCGTAGCCGAAACGGGCCTGTACAATTTGACCCAGGAAGAGGCTCCGCTGCTGATGCACTTCGGCACGGAGCGGACCGAGAACTGCCTCCTCGTGCGGCTCGAGTATGCCGAGGACGAAGAGTAGGACGGATTGCCAATCCGTCCTACGGAGAAATCAGACCATGACAACACCTCACGAATCCATTCTGAGAATCTCCGCCGCCCTGAATGCGGCGGTCCTGGGCCAGCAGACGGTGGTCGAGCGGCTGCTGATCGCGCTGCTGGCCAACGGCAACGTGCTGATGGAAGGCTTGCCCGGGACGGCCAAGACGCGTTCGATCAAGACCTTGTCCGGGCTGATCGACAGCCAGTTTCGCCGCGTGCAGTTCACACCCGATCTGCTGCCCTCCGACGTGACCGGGTCGGAGATCTATCGCGAGCAGACCGCGACGTTCGAGTTCCAGCCCGGCCCGCTGTTCGGCAACCTGGTGCTGGCCGACGAGATCAACCGGGCGCCGGCCAAGGTCCAGGCGGCGCTGCTCGAAGCGATGGAAGAGCGCCAGGTGACCGTCGCCGGCAAGACGCACAAGCTGCCGGACCTGTTCCTGGTGCTGGCCACGCAGAACCCGATCGAGCAAGAGGGCACGTACCCGCTGCCCGAGGCGCAGATGGATCGGTTCCTGGTCTACGTCCGCGTGCCGTACCCGCCGGCGGAGAACGAGCTGGCGATCCTGCGGCTGGTCCGCTCGGAGCGTGCCGGCGGCAACGGCCAGCCGTCCGAGCCCGTGGCGCAGGACGCGATCTTCGCGGCGCGGCGGGAGGTCGGAGCGGTGCACGTCGCCGAATCGGCCGAGCGATACATGGTGGATCTGGTCATCGCGTCGCGGGAACCGAAGCGGTTTGGGGAGGACCTGGCGAAATGGATTCATCTGGGAGCCAGTCCGCGAGCCACGATTGCGCTGGACGCCGCCGCGCGGGCCCGCGCCTGGCTGCGGGGCAACGATTTCGTTTCTCCGGAAGACATCCAGGCCGTTGCGCCGGCTTGCCTGGCCCATCGGATCCACCTGTCGTACGAAGCCGAAGCCGACGGCAAGACGCGCGAGGATGTTGTGGACGCGATCCTGCAGCGTGTGGCTGTCGCGTAACGTAATGCGTTCAGGTAGGACGGATTGCCAATCCGTCCCACAACAGAAACCATGACCACACGGATTCACCCTACCCTCGACGATCTAGTCCGGCTGCAGTTTGAAACCCGCGGTTTCACGCTGCTGCCGCGGCAGCCGGTGCACAGCCTGCTGAGCGGCCGGCACGCGTCCCGGCTGCGCGGCCGGGGGCTGACGTTCGAGGAACTGCGGGATTACCGCCCCGGCGATGATATCCGCTCGATGGACTGGCGGGCCACCGCCCGATTGCGAAAGCCGCATGTCCGGGTCTATTCCGAAGAACGCGAGCGGCCGGTGCTGCTGGTGGTCGATCAGCGGGCGACGATGTTCTTTGGCAGCGCGCGGACGACGAAAGCGACCGCCGCCGCGGAACTGGCGGCGCTGGGGGCGTGGCGCGCGCTGGAGGTCGGCGACCGTGTTGGTGCCGTGATCTTCGGCGACGAGGAGACGGTCGAAATCAAGCCGCAGCGCAGCCGTGGCACGGTGCTGCGGATCTGCCATGAACTGGTGCGCATGAACGGCCGCTTGTCCGCCGCGTCTGCCTCGGGGGCCAGCGAAGCGTTCAACAGCGCGCTGCGGTGTGCGGCCAACGTGGCGCGGCACGATCACCTGGTCGTGTTGGTGACCGACTATGACGGCGACGACGAGACGACCCGGGCGCTGGCGACGCGTCTGGCGGCCCACAACGACGTCCTGGCGG
>CAIYOB010000333.1 GCA_903927685.1 uncultured Planctomycetaceae bacterium | reverse complement strand
TACGTCGAGCGGGACCTGAAACTGGCCGAGCGCGTGGCCAAGGAGATCAGGTAACCCCGCGGCCGGCGTCTGCTGTTCAAGCGTCGTCGGCTGCCTCTCGTTTCGCCTCCTCAACCGCATCCATCAGTTCCTGGTCCAAGATGCGCGGCCAGCTGAACGGCACAGTCCTTTGCCAGCCTCGATTCTGGAGCGTGTGTTCGTCCCATCCGGCGCGGATGCGTGCGCTCTCGCGCCGGATCACATGCGGAGGCGGATTGTAGATCCGGGGATCTGTGGTCCGCCTGCGTTTCCTCTTTGCCATCGCAAGACTACCTCCGTGACGGTGAATTGACGCGTCGGGCAACCCCGGTTCTCAGCCACAGAACTCGGGGTGCGCCTGCCAGAACTGGCCGTAAGCGGCTTCCACCTTGGCCCGCAGGTTGCGCGGCCGCGACTCGCCGCCGACCTTTACGTCCCGGTCCCAGAAGTCGCCATGCGTCGCCATGAAGGCGGACAGGGCGCCGATCGTCGCGAAGCCGGCCTTCGCGACGTAGCCTTCGACAACCGGGTCGAGCCCCAGCCGGGCGATGCCCCAGCGGCGCCAAGCATCCTTCTGGCCGTCGCCGTTGGCCCGGGCCTTCTCCTCGGCCGCGTCGAAAGCCTTCATCATCGGCCTGGCCGCGGTTTCCGCGGCCCGTACGATGGCCGCGTTGTGGCCCAGGACGCGTTCCACGCCGAAACGCGCGATCTCCTCGGGAAAGGCCGCGATCGGATGGCGGCCCAGCCGCCACAGCAGGCGATCCTTGGTGTCCCGCTTCTGCTGGCCGTTGCTGTCCACCACGGGGCGAATGTGGCAGAGTTCGTGGTACAGCCGATGGTCGCGCTCGGTCTGGTCCAGGTACTGCCACTGGTCGCGCGGCAGCTTGACGAAGATGTCCGGCGTCTCGCCCTTGCCGTCCTCGACCAGCAGCCGGTCCAACTCGTTGGCCTTGCGCACCTGAGACCCGACTGCGATCCCGTCCGCGTCGGCCTTCCAGTCCTTGACCCAGTACAGGCGGATCTTGCAGTTCTGCAGATGCCCGAACCGCCGTTCGTCCGCCGCCGCCATTTCGGCGACCAGACGCTCCAGCGTCTCCCAGGGCTCGGTCACCCGGCCGCCGTGCTTGCGCGGGATCGGCGACAACCGCACCGGGGTCTTCTTCGCCTTCTTCTCGCCAGAGTTCTTTCGTTGAGCCATGCCTTGCGTTCCTTTCGTTGCCTTGAAACACATATCACGAATTGACGATACTTAGTAACCCGAAAATCTACGAATCCAAACGACGACGCGGCCCGGCGGCTGGATGCCCCGGTCCACGATCCGGACGTCCCGAATCAGCTTGTCGTTCGCGATGACCCGGGCCTTGGCCAGCGCGTCCTGCAGCGGCTTGACGCGATTGTCGACGTCCCATTCCCAGCGGCCGCCCGGCGCGTAGTCCACGCTCGGTGCCCAGGCCTCGATCAGCAGGGCGATCCGGTAGTCGATCGTCGGCCGGCGGTACCGCACGGCGACCAGGGATTGCATCAGGCGGGCGTACCTGCGGCCCTGCTTGGACACGATCAGGATCCGCTGGCCCTTGGCGTTGGTCGCCATCGCCCAATAGGCGTTCATCGAGGGCGGGAACGGGAGGGCGAGCACGATCACGTCGTCGTCCGGCTCCGGGACCGCGGCCGCCTCGGGCTCGTACCTCGCCAAGTCCGTGGGCAGCTTGGCCGTCCGTCCGGTGATCAGGTTGGGGATCTTTCGCATCGGTCCACCTCACGCCTTTTTCAGTTCCAGCCGCGGAACGTCCCGCGAGGCCGGCTTGCGGCTCGCCGCGCCCAGCTTCTTCGCTTCCTGGCCGGCCCAGGGGAGCCCTGTCGCGATCTTGACCACCGAGGCTCGGGCGTGGCCGTGAGTGGCATTGTGCCGTTCGCTGAGCCCCGGCAGCCGGCCAGCCAGTTCGCCGTTCACGCCGGTCCTGGAGAAGGCCGCGTAGGTCTTCAGGAACCGGGCCCGCGTGAATTCGTCCTGCTCCCGAGCCGTTTGCTCGCACAACGCCACCCAGCCGCCCAGGCTCAGGATCGTGGCGTTGATCAGCGGGTCGTCGAAATCGACGCTCCGATAACCGCCGACCGCCGCGACGGCCTTCAGCACGGCCGTCCAGGCAAGGGCCGCCCGATCGTCCAGCCGCGTCTCGCCGGCCAGTTCCCGCAGCTCCGCCGGGACGGGCATCCGGACGCTGGCCCGGGCCGCCTCGCCGCAGGCCCGCTCGACTGCGTCGGCGGGGATGTCCTGGAGGGCGGCGACGAACATCCGGGCCCCCGGATCGCTCAGGTGTCGGC
>CAIYOB010000332.1 GCA_903927685.1 uncultured Planctomycetaceae bacterium | reverse complement strand
GTCCGCTGGGCGAATTCAATGGCGTTTCCCTGGTGGAGGATCGTCCCGCGGCCACCGACGGATACGATCCACTCGGCCGCCCGGCGGTCGGGATCGCCGCCGGGCGAAGCAACCGGCTCCTGGGGCGTCTGGCTGACCTGTGCCGGCTCCTCCCACGTTACCTTGACCCGAGTGGTTCCCCCGCGAGTCAACTCAAACTGCCTGGTTGCCAGCTTGATCCCATCTTTTTCCAGGACTTCGATCTCGCCCTTTCCGGCACTCAAGGTGAACTCCCGCTGGCTCGTCGGATCTTGGACGATCAGGCCGTTCTGAACAATGCGGATCTCGACGTTCGGGTCCTCGACCTCGACGACCAGGATGCCGCGGTTGGTGACCAGCCGAACCACGGTGCCGCCGAAGAGCACGCCGCCACCGATCAGGGCCAGGAGCAGCGTTGCGGCGATCAGTGGACGCACGCGGCGCGGTTGCGCGCATGCCTGGGGCAACGGTACGGACGCGGGCTGGCCGGATTCCCCCCGCGGCGCGAGCGACGGCTGCAATTGCGACGGCTCAGCAACAACTTGGTCCACGGGGCGTTCCCAACGCGTCAGCGTCTGAGCGACCTCGCGGGCCGTCGCCGGACGCTCCCCCGGTTCCTTGGCCAGCAGCCGCATGACCAACAACGATAGATCCGCCGGGCAGTCGGGACGGAGGGTCTGGAGTGGCGTTGGATTCTGGGTGGTCACATTGACCAAGACGGCCAACGCGGTGTCCCCGATGAACGGTCGGCGGCCGGTGAGCATCTGATACAGGACGACGCCCAGGCTGAACAGATCCGCCCGGGCATCCACGTGCTTGCCCCCGGCCTGTTCGGGCGCCATGTAGGCAGGAGTCCCCAGGATGACGCCGCTGACGGTCAGTTGGGCGTCGTCGGCTTCGGCGCGGGCCAAGCCGAAATCCAGGACGCGGACCCGTCCGCCCTCGGTCGGCTCGATCCAGATGTTCCCCGGCTTGATGTCGCGGTGGATCAGGCCGCGGTCGTGGGCTGCCGCCAGCGCCAAGGCCGTCTGCCGGGCGATGCGCACGGCTTGCGGAATATCCAGGCGTTTGTCGCGTTGCAGGGTGGCATCCAGGCTCTCGCCCTTTAGCAGCGGCATGGCCAGGAACGGCACGCCGTTCTGCTGGCCGACATGGAAGATCGGTACGATGTGGTCATGCTCGATCGCCGCCGCCAGGCGGGCCTCGCGCAGGAACCGTTCCTTGGCCGACGGATTGGCGGCCAGTTCGGGCCGCAACGTCTTGATGGCGACTTGCCGCTGAAGCCGCGTGTCCTCGGCCAGGTAGACCGTCCCCATGCCGCCGCGGCCCAAAACTTTCAGCACGCGGAAATGCTCCAGACGCTGCGGTTGCGGTGGCTCGGATTCGTCGCCGGATCGATTTTCCCCGGCATCGGGAGTGTCCACCGAGATCGTCCCCTCTAGCTCGACATCCGTCCGTGTCTGCCGGAGCCGCTCGACGAGCCGGTCCACCAGCTGCTCTGCGGCCGGATCGAGTTTAACGCGGCACCCGCGCAACGCTTCAATGAGTGTATCCTGTTGTCCCAGCGAAGTTTCCGCCAACGCGGCCAGCCGCTGATCGTCCGCGTAGACCAGGGCCAGACGGTCCACTTCAGCCAGTGGCAGCTTGCCCTGCACCAGCTTGCGGAGCAGTTCTTCGTCGTCGGAACGTTGAGATGAAGACATGGGTCGGTCTCCCCGTTAGTAATGATGGTGTCTAATTTAAGTAGGAGTCCGCCGAGCCGAACCTGTCGCAAAAACCGCTGCGAAGCCAGTTTTTTCGGCGCCGCTGCGCTCCGCGGCCAGGCGCGCGCGAGCCTCGGAGACGAGCGGTCAATGGTCCAGGCCGGCCAGTTCTTCCCGCAGTCGGGCCATGACCCGGCTGCGGGCCAGGTAGACTGCGTTGGGCGTGATGCCCAGCGTCTGGGCGACCTCGACTCCCGGTCGGTCCTCGACCACGAGCAACTGAAAGACCCGCCAAGTACTCTCCGGGAAATCCGCGCGCACGATCATCAGGGCCCGTTCGACCAGGTAGCGGCGGTACTCGGCCTCGTCGATTTGCTCGCTTTCGTCCGGGGAGGCCAGCATCGCCAGTGCCTGTTCGTCGACGGGCCGCGGTTGCCGGCGCTGAAGAATGCTCAGTGCCGCGTGCCGAAACACCGTCCAGAGCCATGCGCGGAAGCTACGTTCCGGGTCGTACCGGAACTCGGGCAGTCTGCGCAGGAGGATCAGGAAGACGTCCTGCAGCAAGTCGTCTGCCTGGTGTTCCGCAAACCCCAGCCGCCCCGCCCAACGGAACAGCAGTGGTGTGAAGAGGCGGACAAACCGTTCCCAGTCGGCTCCGGCGGGATCCTGGGACAGCCGGTACAGCAGCGAAGCGGGCGTGTCGATCATGTGCGAGCCGGGTAGAGTCTCATCCCGTCCCCAAGTTGGAGCCGCAGCCGAGAGTGCACAGCGGACAGCGAACGCAGAAAAGCGTGCCGGCCGCTCACCCCAGGACAGCAGCCTAGCCAGTGGCCGTTGGTAAATCAAGGGGGGACTGCCCTCGCCCTGCGGGCGTTGATCCGCTCCACAACTGTAGCCCGAAGCGCCAGCGAGTGGGCCGGCCCACTCGCCAATGCGCTGCGGATTCCCGCTCCCAATCCCTCTCGCTTGCGCTTCGGGCTATCGGGGCACAACACACGGCAACGCCCCAACGGCGATGCCCGCAACTGTTTGGTGAGAGCCGAAAAAAGTGATTCCGTTCGCCATTGCTTGATGCCTTTCGGGCGAGATTTGAGCCCTCCAGCAACATCGGGCATCCCGCTCGAATCGGCATCACGGCGGCCGTGGTACTGCTAGCCTGCCCTCTGCCCCTGTTTCCGCTGCACTTTCGGGGCCTGTGGAACGACCGGCCGCACTCCCGGTTCTTCCCGATGGGCCTAGTGCGTTGTCCAGGCTAAATGTTGGGGTGCCTGGGGTCGAGTGCAGCGAGCCCCCAGTGGCAAGAACTGGGGGCTCGCCACTCGTACCTCGTGGCTCGACCCCAGCCACCCAACCCCAATTCTTAGCTTGGACAACGCACCAGCCGCCGATACGCGGCCAAGGAGATTGCACGCGGCCGCTATCGCTTGTACACCGAGCTGGTGGCCGGCAATTCGCTGACGGTGGGTTCAGCCGGCTCGCTGTCGTCAGGCGTCGCCGGAGTCGCACTGCCCGCCTTCCGCGCCACGCTGCTGCCGTAGAACCGCGTATT
>CAIYOB010000331.1 GCA_903927685.1 uncultured Planctomycetaceae bacterium | reverse complement strand
CGTAGGCTTGTCTCAACGTGTCTGCGTCCCGGCAGTTGGCCTCGGCCAGGGATTCCCTGGCCGCGATCACCGCGACCTGGTCCCAGACCTGGACGCGGCGCTGCAAAGCGAACACTACCCGGGACCAGCGCGAGCGAACCTGGTCGTCGGACGTCTCCCGCGCCAACCGCTGACCGTCGTCGAGCGACACGCGCAGCCCGCCGAGCAACGCGGGGACCTGGGGCGCCGTCAACGAGTCGGCGGCAAGCAAGTCAGCCAGGCGTTGGCGAACGGCGGAGCACCAGACGCCGCACGACGCTTGGCTCGATAACTCGTCCAGTTGGGCAAGCAGGGCTGTGGGGCAGGGCCAGCAGGGACGCCAAGCCGGATCGGCGGCGAGTGCCTGTCTGGTGATGCCGAGTTGGGGGAGCGTGGCCGTCGGGATCCGGCTCGAAGTCGCCAGGTTGAGTCGCTTCGCGGCCGCTCCGGCCGCCGCCTCTGCTACCGGCGGCGAAAGACCTGTGGGCGGCAGTTCCACCGGATCGATCGTCCCCCGGGCCCGGTCCGGATCGGAGTCCGCGACTCGCCGGTCCGTGCTGGTGGGAAGCGGCTGGGGAACGGGCTTCGGCAGGTCCTGCTCGGGCCGCTCGACTGGCGGTTCCACAGCGGTCGTTGGGATGGACTCGCAACCGGCGAGCCCGACGAGCGTCACCGGAGGACTTGGTTCCGGGAGGGGCAACCCCTGGGGCGGCTTGATCATCAAGGTCAGCGGACTGGCCGGCCGCGCCGGTCCGACGGGATTGCTGTCCCAGGAACTCCATTCCCGGGGCGCCGCGACGCTGAGGCAGAACAAGGCAGCCACCAACGACAACAACAGCCACACGGATGCAGAAGAATTCCGCTTCATGAAACTGAGCAGCTCTCTAAGGTGTGTGGGGATACTGGCGGATTAGTGCGCAAGCTGGGCACGACAGCGTCGGCCCGTTGCTATGATCGGTGTTTCTGCTGCGATGGATAGAATTAGACTTTCCCGTAACCGGCCTACCGGCTTCGCATTTCAACTTTGGCTGCAAATCTGTGCGGAAACTGCCGAGAACAGGAAACACGCCGAGTTTGCGGTTTACGTGCCCTTTCTGGATTGCAAGAAATAGCGTTTAATTCGTCCTCGTACGCGGCCGTTGATCGTAACGCCGTGACGCAACACCTTTTAGACCACCTTCGCCCCATATCGGAATGTCTGGTTACAACCTCACGCATCTGAAGCAGTTGGAAGCCGAGAGCATCCACATCATCCGGGAGGTCGCCGCCGAGTTCGACAACCCGGTGATGCTGTACTCGATCGGCAAGGACTCGTCGGTCATGGTGCAGCTAGCAATGAAGGCTTTCTATCCAGCCAAGCCTCCGTTCCCGCTGCTGCACGTCGATACGACCTGGAAGTTCCGCGACATGTACGCGTTTCGCGAGAACTATGCCAAGCGGGATCTGGGCCTGACCGTCCTCACGTATGTCAACGAGGAAGGTCGCAAGCTGGGCCTGAACCCGTTCGAGCAGAGCGGCAAGCACACCACGGTGATGAAGACCGAGGCGCTCAAGCAGGCTTTGGAGAAATACAAGTTCGATGCGGCGTTCGGCGGCGCTCGACGGGACGAAGAAAAGTCGCGCGCCAAAGAGCGGGTCTTTTCGTTTCGGGACCGGTTCCACCGCTGGGACCCCAAGAACCAGCGGCCCGAATTGTGGAATCTGTACAACACGCGGGTCAACAAGGGCGAGAGCATCCGCGTGTTTCCGCTGTCCAATTGGACGGAACTGGACGTCTGGCAGTACATCCATCTGGAACAGATCCCGATTGTGCCGCTGTACTTTGCGGCCGAACGTCCGGTGGTGGTCCGCGACGGCAACTTGATCCTGATCGATGACGAACGGCTGGAGTTGCTGCCGGGCGAGCAGCCGCAGTTGCGGATGGTGCGGTTCCGCACCCTGGGTTGTTACCCGCTGACCGGCGCCGTTCCGTCGACGGCGACGACGCTGCCGGAGATCATCCAGGAGATGCTGCTGTGCAAGACGTCGGAGCGGCAGGGACGCGTCATCGACAACGATGAGGAGGGCTCGATGGAGGACAAGAAGCGGGAAGGGTATTTTTGAGTTATGTCGCACCATTCGGACTTGATCGCCACGGATATTGACGCCT
This sequence comes from uncultured Planctomycetaceae bacterium, assembly GCA_903927685.1. The sequence goes on along the minus strand of CAIYOB010000331.1, from coordinate 7,727 downwards.
ATCTGGCCGAGCACGAGCAGAAGGAACTGTTGCGGTTCCTGACGTGCGGCAGCGTGGACGACGGCAAGAGCACGCTGATCGGCCGGCTGTTCTACGATTCGAAGATGATCTACGAGGACACGCTCCGCGCGCTGGAACGCGACTCGGCGGTCCACGGCACGACGGGCGGCGGCTTCGATCCGGCGTTGTTCACTGACGGCCTGAAGGCGGAACGCGAGCAGGGCATCACGATCGACGTCGCGTACCGCTACTTTTCCACCGCCAAGCGCAAGTTCATCATCGCGGATACGCCGGGGCACGAGCAGTACACGCGGAACATGGCCACCGGCGCGTCGACTTGCGATCTGGCCGTGATCCTGGTGGACGCCCGCAACGGCGTGGTGACGCAGACGCGGCGGCACTCGTTCATCGTGACCCTGCTGGGCATCAAGCACGTCCTGGTGGCGATCAACAAGATGGACCTGGTGGACTACAGCCAGGCCGTCTACGAGCGGATTCGGGAGGACTACCGCGAGTTCGCCGCGCGGCTGGACATCCCCGACCTGCACTTCATTCCCATTGCCGCCTTGCCGGGCGACAACGTGGTCGATCCCAGTCCGAACATGCCCTGGTACCGGGGCAGCACGCTGATGCACTTCCTGGATACGGTCTACATCGGGTCGGACCGCAATCTGGAGGACCTGCGTTTTCCGGTCCAGTACGTGAACCGGCCGAACCTGGATTTCCGCGGGTTCTGCGGCACGCTCGCCTCGGGCATCGTCCGCCGCGGCGACGAAGTCATGGCGTTGCCGTCGCGGAAGACGAGCCGCGTCAAATCGATCGTCACGCTGGACGGCGAATTGGAAGAAGCGTTCGCGCCGCAAGCCGTCACGCTGACGTTGACCGACGAGATCGACATCAGCCGCGGCGACATGATCGTCCGGCCCGGGAACGTCCCCAAGCTCGAACAGCGGTTTGACTGTATGCTGGTGTGGATGGCCGAACAGCCGCTGGTTCCCGGCAAGCAGTACTTGTTCAAGCACACGACGAAGCTGGTCACGGGGGCCATCGACGTGCTCCGGTACCGCGTCGACGTCAACACGCTGCACCGCCAGGACGCTCCGGCCCTGAAGCTGAACGAGATCGGCCGCTGTGCCGTCACGTTGACCGAGCCCATCGCCTTTGACGACTATCGCCGCAACCGGGTGTCGGGGGCGTTCATCGTCATCGATCGGATCACCAACGGGACGCTGGGCGCGGGCATGATCCTGTCGCGGGTGACCGCGGACCAGCGGCGCGACCACTGGGACGACGAACCGCGGGCCCAGACGCTGCATGGCCAGCACAGCCAGGTGACCACGGACGAACGCACGTCCCGGTACGGCCAGCAACCGGTGACGATCCTGCTGACGGGCCTGACGGGGGCCGGCAAGACCAGCGTCGCTTACGCCTTGGAGCGGCGGCTGTTTGACGCCGGGCACGCCTGCGTGGTGCTGGATGGCGAGAACATGCGATTGGGGATCAGCCGCGACCTGGGCTTCACGGCCGAAGACCGCTCGGAGAATCTGCGGCGGAGCGCCGAAGTCGCCAAACTGATGAACGACGCCGGACTGATCTGCATCGGCGCGTTTGTCGCGCCCCGCGAGGACGTGCGGCAGCGCGCGGCGCACGTCGTCGGCCCGGAGCGTTTCCTGGTCGTGCACTTGGACGCGCCGCTCGAAGTCTGCCGCCAACGCGACCAGGGCGGCCAATACGCCCGGGCGGACAACGGCTCGATCGCCAGCTTTCCCGGCGTCTCGGCGCCCTACGAGCCGCCGGCGAACCCCGACCTGGTGCTACCGACGCATGAAGTGAGCGTCGAACAGTGCGCGGAACGGATCTGGGACCTGCTGCAGCAGCGGCGGATCCTGCGGTGAGCGGTCCGTCACGGACTTGGGACAACTGCCCGGCGTGGCGAGCACCGCGAGTGTCAGCTCGCCCGAGTCGGGAGCCACGGCCTCGAACGCGACCATCCGCGTTCCCGGATTGGGCGAATCCCACTCGCGGCGCCGGCGGGCCGTGTCGATCTGCTGCCAACCGACGCCTGGCGGGGACAGGATCGCAAGTCCCAGCCGGGCCTGGCTCTGCCGCAGTTCGAGCGTCGTGGCGCCCAACTCGCCGGGCGAGCCCGGGGTGATCATCCCCCAGCGGACGCGACTGCCCGGCTTCAAGCCCGTCAACTGGTCGTGGATCAGCACTTCGCGACTGGGCAGCAGGGCCACGCCGCGGCGCACCGTGGCGGCTTGCCCCTGGTAGACCGGCGTCAAGTCGACGATCGAATGCGGGAATTCGGCCGCGTCCGAGAACGCCACGATCTTGCCGGAGCCGGACGCCCGCTGCAATTGCCCGTCGATGACCAGCGTGTTGTGGCCCTCGTTGCTCTGGCGAAAGATGGTCCAGCGGTCGGAGTCCTGCGCTTGGTCCCAGAGGTTCATCCCCCGGGACTCGATCCCGTGGTAGCCCTCGGCCCCCAGGTCGACCGCCCACCGCACGCCGTCGCTGTCCAGCACGAACGAGCCGATATCCATCTGGCCGTGGCTGGCAGTCGGCGAACCGCCTTTCAAGCCCACGAACGTCGCGTTCGCGTCGGTCCAGGAACTGCGGTGCAGCGTGATCGGCGTTCCGCCTTGACTGGACCAGTGCAGCGGCATGCCGACCGGCGCGTTCCCCGGCGGCTCCCGCATCCACAACAAGGCCAGGGGCAGCAGCCGGCCGCCGGATCGGACGTCTGCGTCGCGGCGCAATTCGGCCAACTGCGCCTGCATCAGTTCGCGCTCGCCCAGCAGCCAATCGGGACGCTGAAAGCGGGAGGCGAACCAGAACAGCACCGGCTCGGGACTGCGCGTGTCGCCGCCGTCCGCGTAATTGAAGAACAAGCCCGACGGCCCCGTGGTCAGGCTCAGGTACTGCCCCGTCACGCTGAATCCGGGAGCTTTCGTCAGCCCGAAGTCCGTCCCCAAGACACTCTCCAGCACGCCGATCAGCAGCACGTTGTACGAGGTCCCGTACGCCCAGTAGCCGGGGCCCTCGGGATAGCTGCCGGCGGGTGCATACGCGGCCATCGACCGGGTCACGTTGTGCAGGGCGCTGTGGACGGTCCGAGCGGCCAGATCCGGCTCGTCCTCGAGCACCGCCAGGGCTCCCGCGGTCAACCCGCCGTGGCAGACCTGGCCCCAATTGTTGCTCGACCGCACCCAGCCCTTGTGACTCGTCTCCCAGGGCAGGCGGACACCTTGCCGGACGATCGCCGTCCCGATCTCCCGACGGCTGGTTTCGTCCAACTGCGGGTGCAGCCAGTCGTACCCGATCGCCAGGGCGAACGTCATTTCCGCGACGTCCAGGAAATGGCTCGGGTTCCAATCCGTGAAGCGGGCGACGGCCAGCATCTCCTGCTCGCAGCGTTTCGCATGCCGCAGGTCGCCGGTCAGGTGGTAGGCCGTCGCCATGGTCAGGACGCGTTTCACGCACGTCCGAGATTGGCCCAACAAACGGCGGCCCTCCAGTTTCCGGGTGATCGGCGGCGTCTGCTGGAGCCGGTCGGCCTGCCGGATGATCTCGTCGGCCAGGGCCCGGCGCAGCGGATCGGAACCGAGCGACTGGCGCAACGCCGCCAGCTCCGCCGGCGTGGCCAGCAGCCGCGGATGGCCGGTGTCGGCCTGGTCGATCTTGGCTCGGACTTCCTCCAACGAAATCGTAGGCGGATAGGGAAAAGCGGCCGAGTCGGCGGCGAAGCCGGCGGCCGTCGCGACGATGCCTGTCAGCAAGAGTACGGAGCAAGCGAGGGCGGGATGCATGGCGGTAATAACCCTGGGACTGCCTGTCGAAGACCGGACTGAGGCTAAGCCGGGAGATCCGGTGAGTCAAGAGGGTTGGCGGGAGTTGCTGGCGGGGGTGGGGCGGCGGCGTCCCGCCCCTGCCAACATCCTTCAGGGAGTCTTCGTCAGGCTGGTCTGCGTAGCGAGATACGCTTGGATATTCGCCGCCTCCTGTTGCTGCCAGTCCAGGCGTTTCTGGTAGACCCGCTGGTAGCGCTGCGTGTCTTCGAGGGTCATGCCTTCGGTCCAGTCTCCGCTGTGAGGCAGCGCGAGGTCGATCCAACAGGACAGCTTGGCCAGTTCCTCGTCGGTCATGCGCACGCCTGCGTGACCGGCCGTCAAGAGCGCGATCAGGGGACTGCGCGAAGAACCGTGCGAGTAGGGCGGAATCAGCACCGGCACGGACCAGCGGCCAATCCAGCTCAAGTACCGGGAGCGTTCTTCGATCACCCCCAGCCGCTGATTCGTGTCATTGGCGGGACCGGAGGGCCGGTCGGTGGAAATCAGTTCCTGATAGGACCGATTCCAGTATTTGCGGGCCGCCGCGTCCCAGACCGGCGTCGCACGCAAATCAGGCGGCTCCGTGCCGGCGTGGCAGCGAACGCACTTGGCGTCCAGGATCGGTTGAATGGTCTTGGGGAAACTGAAGCCTCGGCCCGTGACGTCCCAGAACGGCTCCAACGGTTGGATGCCGGCCTGCAAGGCCAACGTCGCCGGCCGGGCCTCGACCGTCTCGTTCTTGTGCTCGTGACAGCCGACGCAACCGAAGACTTCGCCCGGCATCAGTGTCGACCAGGAACGCATGGTTTGCACGACATGTCCCGCGGCGTCGATCGCTTGAAAGTACACCGGGGTGCGCGCGGGGACTTCGAAAGCGGCCGATCCGTCTGCGTACACCGGAGCTTCTCCCAGGACCACCTTAACGTCCCAGGCCGCCAGATCGCTGATGGCCGACGGTCCGTGCTTGCGGCCGATGTCCGTGGCCATGAAGTCCAGCGCGACGACGCGGATTCGCTTGACCGTCCCCCGGGCGATGCCGGCCAGGCCCGCTCCCTGATAGACGTCCTGGATGACGTAGCCGCCGGTCGTTCGGCCCCAGTCCGTCGGATAGATCGGCTGGGGCGGCAGGGGACGCGGCGCGAACGGAACCGGCTGGTTGCAGGAGATCTCCGGGTCCGCAGCCAAGCGTGTCCGCCGCCCCGCCTGGTCCATGAAGTAGATCCCGAACCACGGCTCGCCGGCCGGTCGGAAGGTGACCAGGTAGTGGTCTTCGTCCACCGGGTAGGGATACTGCCATTGATCCCCGTCCTGGCCGTATTGATCGACTTGAATCGGGCCCGTCAGTTCTTGCCGCGGCGCGACGAGCGTCACGCCGCTGGTTTCCCGGCGTCCTCGGACGGGGTCGATGATCGCCAACTTGCCGCGTTGCTGCGTGTGATGGCCGGAGAGGACGGCGAGCACCTTGCCGGTGCCGGGGATGCCGCGGGCGTGCAGGATCGTCGTGGGGAAGTACGAGTTGTTGCCGTAGTACTCGGTCTGTTGCGCACCGTTGGGGTACATGCGGAACAGCGGCTGAGGATAAATCTGGCCGCGATCGTTGTACTCCCAACGCGTGTACGTCACCAGTCCGCTGGTCGGATGCACCTGCGGATAGTTGGTGTGGACCTGGTCAAAGCCGACCCGCCGCAGGTACTTGCCGTCCCGATCCATCAGGTGCATGTTGCTCACACTCACATGCCAGCAATCCACGTTCTGAACGCAGCGTGTGGAACTGAACATGATGTCGCCGTTAGGCAGGTAGATGCCCTCGTAGTCGGCGAAGCCCAACCCGCAGGTGAGCTGGCGGACCGCCCGCGTGTCAAAGTCCAACTCGTACAAGTGGTAGTCGTCCTCGCGCGCGGACTTCTTCCACGAGAACAGAATCCGCCGGCCGTCGTACGACACGTCCGGGTCGCGAAAGACGCCGTCGTCGTCACGCAACAGCGTGGTCTCGGTGACCTCGTAGTCCGCGCCGATTTCCAGCAGGCACAGACTGGAACCGCCTTGGAAGTTGAACTCCTTGATCGTGCCCTCCGGGTTGAGCGTATCTTCGTCGCTCACGGCGTCCGTGTAGGCGTAGTGCGAGCCGCCCATGTCAAAGTGCTTGGTAAAGATGATCCGCCGGAGGCGTTCCCGGTACGGGGACAACAGGCGGCGGCGCAGCGCGGGATCGGTTTCGGCCTCGCTGGCCATAGCCCGCTGCCGGGCGACGTCTTCCAACACGTCCTTCTGGCCGGCCACGGCCAGCGGATGATCGCTGACGAACAAGCCGTCGGTGTTGAGATTGCTGTCCGGGGCGATCGCCGTCAACTCGACCGAGTGTGCTCCCGCAGGCAGGCCCTCCAGGCGGAGTTCGCCAAAGTGCCATTGCCGGTTCTCGAATCCCCAGCCGCCGGTGGTGGGAAACCGGACCTCGGCCTGACGATCGCCGACCCGGACGCGGATCGCAGCCGGGGCGGCCGGGGCTCGAGCAAACTTGACCGTCACGTACAGCGTCTCGCAGCGTGCGGGCGTTTCGATATTCCAGCGCAGAAAATCGCCCACGTCGCGTCCCCAATCATGGTCGACGATCTTCCCGCCCGAGGCCGTCGCCGCCAGGGGGTAAAAGGCGGCTTGCGAACCGTTTTGGGCGGCGTAATCCTCCGCCTCGGTCCACACACTCCAGTCCTCGGCCAGGGTCTGGACGGCTGACACGGACACGCAGACGATCGCGACCAGGCAGCGGAAGGACAGCCCGGCTGCCAGCCGGAAGCGAGGTGATAGGAATGTGATCATCGGGCGCTGCACGGGCGGAGTGTCCTTGGTGAACGGATGGGGAATTGCCTTTCTGCCACAGGGCTGAGGCTAAACAGGGACACGTGGTGAATCAAGATACAGGCGGCAGCAGCTGGACACGTCATGGGGGCAGCATTGTCTGGTCGGCGGCTTGCGAACCGATGCAGAATAGGTGCTTTTCGCTCCGCAGGAACAATTGGCCTTGGCTCACCGCCGGCGAGGCGAAACAGTACTCGCCCAGGCGGTTGACCGCGACGACGTCCAGCTGCCGGCCGGGCCGCACGATCTTCAGTTCGCCGTCGTCCGCCAGGAAGTACACCAAGCCGTTGGCCTCAATCAGCGACGCACTGTAGTGGTTGCCCAGCCGCTCCATCCACACGCGTTCTCCGGTCTGGGCGACGAAGCAACTGGCGATCCCGTTGTCCGCGGCGACCAGGAAGTACTCGCCGCAGACGATCGGCGAGGGGACGTACGAACAGCCTTTGGTCGTCCGCCAGACGATGTGCGAATCCGTCACGTTGCCGCGGCCGTCGGGGCGGATGGCCAGGATGTGATGTTCGGGAAACCCGGCGGTCAGAAACAGCAGTTGGCCGTTGTCCACCAGCGAAGCGACGAACTGTTCCGTCGGCCCGTCGATGATCCAGTGCCGCGAACCGTCCCGCGGGTTCAGGCTGACCACGCACCGGCTGCCGGACAGGATCATCTGCGTCCGTCCGTCGATCTCGCGGATCAGGGGCGTACAATAGCTGCGGGTCTTGTTCTCGCGGGGGACCTTCCAGCGGATTTCGCCGCTGCTTCGGTCCAGGGCGACGAGGTACGAATCGCCGTCGTGGTCGCCGTTGACGATCAGCAGGTCCTCGAAAATCACGGGGGAACTACAGAAGCCGTGGACGCTGGAGAACCGCCCCGGCCGCACCAGCCAGCGCTGTTTCCCGGCGAAATCGTAAGCTGCGACCACCAGATTGCCCGGCGTGACTCCTTGGCTGCTGCCGAAGTCCGCTTCGAGAAACGTGACGTACACCCCTTGCCCGTCGGTCGCCGGCGTGCCGGAGGCGTGACTGTTCAGGTTGTGCTGTTTCT
>CAIYOB010000330.1 GCA_903927685.1 uncultured Planctomycetaceae bacterium | reverse complement strand
CCCGTTGGGTCGCGGTTAAACGAAGATCGGCGAATGTGCCATCCTCAACCGCGTGCGGTATACGCTTCGGATTATGATTTCGAAACGTCCTGCTCCGGGCCGTATTGGCCCTTGCCGTCGGCAGGCGGCGTGGGTAAACTTTGGGGTTTGCCAAGTACGCTAAGACTCGTTCAGGATCAGGTAACATGAAAGACGCCATTCATCCCAAGTACATGGTGACGCAGGTCACCTGCGGTTGCGGCAACACGTTCCAGACGCGGAGCACCAAGAAAGAGCTGCGGGTGGATATCTGCAACGCGTGTCATCCGTTCTTCACCGGCAAGTTGAAGTACATTGACACGGCCGGACGGATTGAGAAGTTCCAGAGCAAGTTTGCCGCGGGCGATTACTCGAGCCTCAAGCGGCCCGCGAAGAAGGCGGCCAAGCCGGCTTCCGCCAGCTAGCTACACGCAAACCGACTTTCCCCACACGTTGTGGCCTTTGGTCAGCAACGTGTTTTTATGCGCGGTGTTTTCCGGGAACGCCTTCCCGGTCATGGTCCTGAATGTCTCCCTCGGCGGCGTCAATCGTATGCGTAAGATGCTCGAAGAAAAGCTGGCCCGGTTCGAGGAACTGGAGCAGAAGCTGTCGGATCCGCAAGTCCTGGCGGACTCCAGTCGGATGGCGGCCGTGGCCCGCGAGCACGGCTCGCTGACCAAGCTGGCCACCAAGTATCGCCGCTTCAAGGCGCTGTGCAGCGAGATCGCCGAGTGGACGGCGATGCAAAGCAGCGAGGATCCGGACGAGCGGGAGATGGCCGAGGCCGAACTGCCGGAGTTGCGGGAACGCCGCGAAAGGACTTGGGACGAATTGCTGGAAATGACGGTTGGCGGCGAAGACGCCAACCGCATGCGATGCGTGATGGAGATCCGGGCGGGAACCGGGGGCGAAGAAGCCGCCCTGTTCGCCCGCGACCTGTACGAAATGTACCGCAAGTTCGGCGAGTCCAAGGGTTGGAAGATCGAGACCATGGAAGCCAGCCCGACCGATCTGGGCGGATTCAAGGACATCCAGCTGGAGTTCGAGGGCGAAGGCGTCTACCGCGAACTGCAGTACGAGAGCGGCGGGCATCGGGTCCAGCGCGTGCCGGAGACGGAGGCCAAGGGCCGCATTCACACCTCGGCGGCCACCGTGGCCGTGCTCCCGGAGCCCGAGGATGTGGAAATCGAGCTCAAGCCGGACGACTATCGCAAGGACATCTTTCATGCCAGCGGCCCCGGCGGCCAGCATGTCAACAAGACGGCCTCGGCCATCCGGCTGACCCACTACGAGACGGGGATCGTCGTTTCGATGCAGGACGAGAAGAGCCAGCACAAGAACCTGGCCAAAGCGATCCGCGTGTTGAAGACGCGACTGTACGAAGCCAAGCGGCAGCAGGAGCACGACAAACGGGCCGAGGTCCGCCGCACCCTGGTCGGTTCCGGCGACCGCAGCCAGCGGATCCGGACTTACAATTTCCCGGAGAACCGCTTCACCGACCACCGGATCAACCTGACGCTGTACAAACTGGACCAGGTCCTGCAAGGCAACCTGCAGCCCATCATCGACCAGTTGATCGAATTCGACCGGCAGGAGATCCGCGGCTCGCTGGGGCCCATGGACTGATTCCGGAACCTCAGCAGAGCGTCTCCCTCAGGCGGCGCCGGGCCATCTCGCAGTACTCGGCGACGCAGTCGATGCCGATGTACGAGCGTCCCAGCCGCTTGGCAACCAGCGCCGTGGTGCCGCTGCCCAGAAATGGATCCAACACGACGCCGCCCTCGGGACAGCCGGCCAGGATGCAGGTTTCGACCAGCGATTCCGGAAAGACGGCGAAATGGGCTTCGCGAAACTTGGACAGCGGGACGGACCAGACGGTCCGCTTGTTGCGTCCCTTGGGATGAAACGCCTGGTCCCAGCGGCCGTGGTGCAGATTCGGGTTGCCCTTGTTCTTGCCTTCTTCGGGCGTTCCGCCCGGCTGGAAGAAGTGCCTGCGTCCCCCCCGCATCCGGCTCTTGTCCGTGAATGTCACGTGCGGCTCGCGGATCGCATCGGCGCCGTAGTAGTAGTCCGGGGACTTGGCCAAGAAGAACACGTACTCGTGGTCCGTCGTCGGCCGGGTCTTGACCGCCGACGGCATGGCGTTGGGTTTGTGCCAGATGATGTCGCTGCGGAGTCGCCAGCCGTCTGCCTGCAGGGCCAGGGCCACCCGCCACGGCATGCCCAACAACTCGCCGTCCAGGTACTTGTCCCCGAGCACCAGCCACAGCGAACCGCTGTCTTTCAGCGTCCGGCGGCATTCGCGGAACACGGCGGTCAGGCGGTCGAGGTAGGCTTCGGGCGTGTCCTCCTGTCCCAGTTGCTGCTCGCCGCTGTAATCCCGCTGGCAGTAATAGGGGGGGCTGGTGACGACGGTATCCACCAGGCCGGCGGGCAGCGACGCCAGCTGCGCCAACGCATCTCCGTGCAGGACTTGATTGAGAACACCGGCGGGTGGGCTGGGCTGGGTGGACATGGCGTCAATTATCGGGAATCCGGCCAGCTTGGGAAGCGGGTGGCCATCGTCCGGCGCACGGTGAGCCGCGAGGCGTTAGCCGCGGGTTCCGGCGGGAATGCGGGGCCAAGTTTTGCCGGCGGCGAGCGCCGTTCCGCTCACCGTAGGCGGCGTGGGGCGTCCGCCCGCCGGAGCGCAGGAACTTCTCACGGCGACAGGTGTTTCATCCTGCAGCGAGAGGGGATAAGATATGACGTCCATGACCGTCTGCCGGCCGGGCTTGAAGGCGGTCCCCTCAACGGAAGGGCGTGATGCGTTGCCGCTGACCCCCATACTCGACTCCAAACCGCTGCCCTACGAGACAACCGATCCCGACGTGCGGTTGATGCTGCAGGTGCGCGACGACAACGCGGCGGCGTTTGAGGAGTTGGTGCTGCGCTACCAGGCCCGCCTGATCACGATCCTGCAGAACCTGGTGCAGGACCGCGATCGAGCCGAGGAACTGGCCCAGGACGTGTTCTTGCGGGTGTATCGCGCTCGCAAGAGCTACCTGCCGGACGCCAAGTTCTCCACCTGGCTGTTTACGATCGCCCACAACGTCGGCAGCAACGCGCTGCGGACGCGTTCCCGCCGGCACGAGGTCAGTGCGACCGCCGCGCAGGGCAGCAGCGGGGACGGCACATCGCTGGACGACCTGGCGGCGGCGCCCAGCGGCTGGATGCCCGCCCGGCAACTGGACAAGGCCGAGCTGGCGGAAGTCGTGCGGGCGGCGGTCGATTCGCTGAACGAGCGCCAGCGGATGGCGATCCTGCTGGCCAAATTCGAACACATGAGCTACGTCGACATCGCTGCCACGATGGACTTGTCGGTCAAGGCGGTGAAGTCGTTGTTAGCGCGGGCTCGCGAGAATCTGCGGGTCATCCTGGAACCGTACCTTCAGGAGGGCAGACGGCCGTGAACGCAGAGCGGACGCCAACGGACGAAACCCAGGCGGACATTCCCGCCGACCTGGTGGCTTACCTGGACGGGGAATTGGACAGCGCGCAGGCGCAAGCCGTCGAGCAGCGGCTGTCCAGCGACCCGGCCTACCGCCAACAGCTGCGCGAACTGCAGAAAGCCTGGGACTTGTTGGACCAATTGCCTAAGGCGGAGGTGGATGACACCTTTACGCAAACCACGCTGGCGATGGTCGCGGTGTCGGCCTCGGACGACGTGGCCCAAGCCCGCGTGCGGCAAGGCCGCCGGCACCGCTGGCTGTGGTGGTCCGGCAGCGCGGCGGCCGTGCTGGCCTTTGTCGCCGGCTACGGGGCCGTGTCGCGAATCGTCAGCCGGGAGAATCGGCGGCTGTTGCGCGACCTGCCGGTCATCCAGCACTTGGACGAATACCGTTATGCGGACAGCGTCGAATTCCTGCGGCGACTGGACCGCGAGGGGCTGTTTGCGGAAGAAGAGATCCCCGATGAAATGTGAGCGACTTTTTCTGCTGCTGCTAACAGGGGTCCTGATCGCCGCGGCCGCTGCCAGTCCGGCGGCCGACCAGGCCGCAGCGCCCGTGGCCGCCGCGGAGGATCCGGCCGCCGCGCAGGATCGGGCCGCGACGGATTTGGCAGCGCCGGATTTGGGCGCGCTGTCGCCGGCGGAAAAGAAAGAGCTGCAGGGCAAGCAGGAGCGGTTCTACCGCCTGGACCCGCAGGCCCAAGACCAATTGCGGCAGCTGCACGACGAACTGGCTCAGGCCGCGGATGCGGCGCGGCTGCAGGCCGTCTTGACACGCTACTCCCGCTGGCTGCAGACCTTGTCGTCCGGCCAGCGGGCGGATCTGCTGAGCCTGCCGCCGGACGAGCGCGTGGCGGAAATCAAACGCTTGCTGCAACAGCAGACCGCGTCGCGGATGCGCAGCTATGTGCCCCGCAAACTGGCGGACGACGATCTGCAGGCCATCGCCAACTGGGTGGAACAGATGGTCCAGCGCCATGAGCCGGAGATTCTGCAGCGCTGGCCGATGTTCAAGGAACGCCTGGACGGCATCGGGGACACCAAGCGGCGGAGTCAGACGCTGGTGTTCATGGTGCATCGGGCGGGCCTGCAGCGCGAGTGGCTGAAGCCGACGCCCGAAGAGATCGAGAGCCTGAAGACGGCCTTGTCGGCGGAGGCCCGGCAGGAATTGGAAAAGGCGAAAGCGGAAGGCCGGCTGCCGGAACTGGTCGAAGCCTGGATGCGGGCGGCCATGTTCAGCCGGCTGGCCGGGCCGCCGGTCGACCCGGAGCAGTTGCGGCGATTCTTCAAGGAGGACCTGAAGCCGGAAGAGCGAGAGTACCTGGAGAGCCTGCCGCCGGAACGAATGCAGGCCGAACTGGTGCGGATGTACGTTTCCCATCGCTTCCGCCGCGACGGTTTTCCCGACTGGCCCGGATTCCGCAAGCAAGGCAGCGGCTTGCGCGGCCCCGGCCTTCGTTTTGGTCCGCCGGGGATGTCCAAACCCAACGGCGGCAACCGTCCGCCGGGACTCCCCCCACCGAACAGCGAACGATGAGCAGTTCGTCCCTTGGCCCAGCGTTCCGATTTGATCCGCCTGATCCGCCGTTGCCCCTGTTGATCACGGGGATTGCCGGCGTGCCTGGGTACAATGCGTTCGCCTATTTCCAGCGCCGGTATCCGGGCCGGGTGGTCGGTACGCGCCGCTCTGGCAATCTGCTGCTGAACGGACCGGCCATCGAAGGCTGCGATATCTACGACCCCGACGCGCTCCAGCGGCTGTTTGACGCCTATCAGTTCGCCTCGGTACTCAGCTGCGAGGGCACCTGCGCGCTGAAATCGTGCGAGTTGGATCCCTGGCTGGCCTGGCGGGTCAATGTCGCGGGCGTCGACAATCTGCTGGACGTGATCGGAACGGCCGCGGTCCGCCTGATTCACCTGTCGGTCGACCTGGTGTACTCCGGCAACGGCCGCGGCGGTTACCTCGAGCACGATCCGCCCGACCCGGTGACGATTTACGGCAAGACCATGTGGCAGGCCGAGCGGTTGATCCTGGCCCGCCGTCCGGACGCGGCCATCCTGCGGATCTCGCTGCCCATGGGGATCAGTTCGAACGGGCATGCCGGGGCCATCGATTGGATCCAGTCGCGGTTCCGCAAGCACAAGCCGGCCACGTTGTACTACGACGAATTCCGCACGCCGACGTACACGGACTGTATGAACCGGCTGTTCCACCGGCTGCTGGCCAGCGACCTGGCGGGCCTGTATCATGCGGGCGGCCCGCGGCGGTTGAGCCTGTTTCAGATCGCCCAGATCGTCAATCGGATCGGCGGCTACCACCCCGATCATGTGCGGACGTGTTCGCGGTTCGAGGCCGGTCCGATTCCGCCGCGGGCCGGCGACGTGACGATGGACAGCAGCCGGCTGATCGACGCGGTCGGACATCCTCCGTTCGCTCCCTGGCCGCTGTACGACGAACACGTGCCGACGCATCCCGACTGGCACCGCGAACGCCCGCGCGGCGAACGCGGTTCCCCCGAATTCCTGGCCGAAGTGCTGTACCAGATCCCGAAAGGAGCGTTCCGTGAAAGACCATGAACACGCATGCGGCTGCGGTTGTGACGCCGGCTTCGATCGGCGCGAGTTCCTGGCGGCAATGAGCGCCGCGGTGGGCGGACTGGCGTTCACCTCGCTGACCACCTTGGCGGCCGAAAACGAAACCGCGCCGCCGGCCAAGAGAGCCCCGGCCGTGGTTCGGACCGTCTTTCTGTATCCCGGCTCGAAGACGTTCGCCGACGATCCCAACGGTTGGTGGAGCTGGCCCGGAAATGACTTTGACGCCGAAGGCCGCCAGGCCCAGTACACCCAGGCCCTGCAGGAGTTGGCGCAGAAGCTCGGCTTGCAGCTCGACATCGTCCCGCAGCCGGTGGCGGCGGGCGGCGACGTCAGCCGGATCGTGCAAGAGCTGGAGGCCAACCGTCCGGACGGCCTGCTGTTGATCATGTTCTACAACCGCAGCCTGGAGTTGGCGGACCAGCTGCTGGCGGCGGCCGATCAGGCCGGGATCCCGGCGATCTTCTACATTGGGCTCGGCGTCAAGCATGGGGCGGTCAAGCAGTATCGCCGTCCAGGGCTGTATTTCATCCAGTCGCTGGACAACCTGGCGGCGATCGAGCGCGGCTTGCGGGCCATCGGCGCCCGGAAACGATTGAGTCAGAGCAAGCTGCTGAGTATCACCGAGGCCCCGGAGCCGCGCGAAGGCGTCGAGCCGTTCTTGGGCACCAAGGTCCGCGTGATCCCGTTCGCCCGGTACGCCGACGAGTTCCACAAGGTCGCCCTCGACGACGCGGCCCGGCAGTTCATCGCCGGCTTCACCAGCAGCGCCACCGAGAACCGAGGCGTCACGGTCGAGGCCGGAGAGAACGCCGCGCGGGCCCACATGGCGATCCGCAAGTTGCTGGCCGACGAGCAGGCCGACGGGCTGACGATGAACTGTCTGCGCCGCGGGATGCTCAAGCCGTGTATCAGTTTCTCCGCGCTCAACAGCCAGCTGGTGCCGGCCGCCTGCGAAAACGATTTCCCAGCGGTGTACACCCAGCTGCTCGGCCAGCTGCTGACCGGCCGTCCCGGCTTTCAGCACAATCCCTGTTACGACACCGAACGCAACCACTACTACGCTTCGCATTGCACGTGTCCGACCAAGATGTACGGCCCCGAGGGCGCGGATCTACCGTACCTGCTGCGGCGGTTTGGCCACACGAACGAAGGCAGTTGTGCGATCCAGGTGTTCTGGAAAGAGGGCGACCCGGTGACGATGGTGCGGTACTACCCGGGCGAACCCCCGGCGCTGGACGTGTACGCCGGCCAGGTCGCGGGCTCGTATCCGATGCCGCCGGCCGGAGGCTGCACGACCAATGTCGCGATCGAACTGACCGACCGCGACGACGCGTGCGCGGTCACCGGCCATCACAACCTGTTGTTCTGCGGCGACTATGCCAGGCAGTTCCGGGTGTTCGCCCAGCTGTACCGGATGAAGCTGGTCGAGAGCGGCTACCAGGGCCTGTGGCCGCTGTGAATGCGGGCGGCCGCCGCGAACGTTTTGTAGCCACGCCTGGAGTGGCCGTCAGGGCGGTTCGAAATGCGAAAGCCGGTCTCGCAGAGACCGGCTCGCACCGATTCGACCAGGATGCCGGTGATTCTCGTCTTAGAAGCCGGCCATCGTATTGCCCGTCTTGACGAAGTTCGGATAGGCTTCGTTGCCGTGCTCGCCGATGTCCAGGCCCGTCATCTCTTCCTCCGGCGAGACGCGGATGCCCATCGTGTACTTGAGGACCAGCCAGGCGGTCGCCGAGGTGAGCAGCACGAAGATGGCACAGGCCGCGACTCCGATCAGCTGGGTGATCAGCTGCTGGGCGCCACCGCCGTAGAACAGTCCGGCCACGGCGGCCGGATTGCCCGCCCGGGCCAGCCGGTCCGGAGTGGCGAACAAGCCGACGCAGATCGTCCCGAACACGCCGTTCAGCAAGTGCACCGAGGTCGCACCTACCGGGTCATCGCACTTGATCCGATCGAAGAACAACACGCCCAAGACCACAATCACGCCGGCGATCAAGCCGATGATGACCGACGCCTCGACCGTGATGAAGGCACACGGCGCGGTGACAGCAACCAGTCCTGCGAGACAGCCGTTGAGCGTCATGCCCAGGTCAGGCTTGCCGAGCAGGATCCAAGCCAAGACGGTGGCGCTCAGAGTCGCCGCGGCGGCTGCCGAGTTCGTGGTCACGAGGATCTCGGAGATCGCCGGAGGATCCGCGGCCATCGTGCTGCCGGGGTTGAAGCCGAACCAGCCGAACCACAGCACCAAGCAGCCGATCGTCGCCAGACTCAGGTTGTGGCCCGGAATCGCATTCACCTTGCCGGTCGCGCTGTACTTGCCGATCCGCGGTCCCAGAATGATCACGCCGGTCAATGCGGCCCAGCCGCCGATCGAGTGCACCTGCGTCGAGCCAGCGAAGTCCAGGAAGCCGCGGCTCTGCAACCAGCCGCCGCCCCAGACCCAGTGGCCGACGACGGGATAGATGGCCATCGCCATGACGAAACTGAACACGATAAACGACACGTACTTGATCCGTTCGGCGACCGCTCCGGACACGATCGTGGCCGCAGTGCCGCAGAAGACCAGTTGGAAGAAGAACTTGGCCCACAACGGCACGCTCGTCCAACTGAGGGCCGAGTAGTCGGCGTCGGCTCCCCCAACCATGAACAGGCCCGAGGTGCCGATGAAACTATTTCCATTGCCAAACATCAAGCCCCAGCCGAGGATCCAGAAACCGATCGAACTGATGGCAAAGACCACGAAGTTCTTGGAGAGGATGTTCACACAGTTTTTGGCCCGGCACATCCCGGACTCGACGCAGGCGAAGCCCAGGTTCATGAAGAACACGAGCATGCCGGTGATCAGGACCCAGAGCGTGTCGGCCATCACCTTCAGATCAGCGGTCGTCGGCCCCGCCGGAGCCGGCTGTGCCGCCGGCTCGCTCTCGGCAGCGGCGGCTGGTGCGGCCGCGTCATCGGCGGCCCAAGACCAACTGCCCAACCCGGCAACCAGGAGTAAGATGACGGCGAGGATCGCCTCGCGTCCCGCGATACGGTGGATTCCCATTTTCTGCATGCCTCTCGAATTGCAAACCCTAGTCAATGTCCTGTCTCGCGAAGCTGGCCCCGCCGACGCCATACACCTCGGTGGGGCTTTCCGTGCATCGCGAGACTCCGCCTAAATTGCACTTTCCCCGGTTTCCCCGGTGCGAATCCGAATCACGTCCGTCAAGCTGTGAACAAAGATCTTTCCGTCCCCCACCAGCCCCGTGTTGGCAATCCGGGAAATCGTCTCGATGATCGAGTCGACGTCCTCGTCCGGAACCACCAGTTCCAGCTTGATCTTGGGAACCAAGTCCACGCCGTACTCGATACCGCGATAGATCTCGGTATGACCTTTCTGGCGTCCAAATCCTCGAACCTCGGTCACCGTCATGCCCTTGACGCCGCTCTGCGCCAATGCTTCCTTGACGTCTGCCAATTTGAAATGGCGGATGATCGCTTCAACCTTCTTCATTACTCGCACCTTGGGGAGAGGGGACACGATCGCGAGGCCACGGACGCCTCGCAAACGATCAATTCTCGTAAGCAATCGCCGTGCCGCGACAAAAAAGTCACGCACGAGACGATTTCGCGACACGCTGTCAGCAAGTCCGCGTTGCTGACGCAAGTGTTTTAGCAATCAGGGCTTCCTGATGTCCAGGCCTGGGATTCACGCCCGCGGATCCGAGACGGGTTCGCCACCGGCCAGCACGTCAGCGCAACCAGCTGACCGGATTGTAGGCAGTCAGTGCTTAGAGATTCAGCGGCTGCGGCACACCGGACACCCCTGCCGGGACAGGGGCGGTTCCAGGCCGCATTCGGCCAGCAATTCGGCTTGGCTGAAAACCGCCTGACAGCTGCCATCGGCCGCGACTTGGCCGCGGTGCAGCAGGATCACGCGCTGGCAGACATCGCAGATCAAGTCCAGATCGTGCGAGGCGACGATCCGCGTGTGGTCCAGGCGATTCAGCAGGTCGATGACATGCCGCCGCGCGCGGGGATCCAGTCCCGCCGTAGGTTCGTCCAAGACCAGGATCTCTGGCAACATGGCCAGGACCGTGGCAATTGAGACGGCCCGTTTCTCGCCGCCCGACAAGCGGTAAGGCGGCCGGTCGATCAAGCCGTCGGCGTCGACGGCCGCCAGCGCCTCGCGCACTCGCGTGGCGACGTCCGCCTCAGGCAGCCCCTGATTCCGCGGCCCAAAAGCCACATCGTCCCGCACGGTCGGCATGAACAGCTGGTCGTCGGGATTCTGAAAGACCAACCCGACACTGCGCCGGACCGATGTCAGCGTGCCAGCCTGCACGGGCGTGCCGCTGATCGTCAACTGGCCAGCCGTAGCCGACAGGCAGCCGACCAGGTGCAGCAGCAGCGTCGACTTGCCGGCCCCGTTGGCCCCGATGATCCCCACCGACTCGCCGCGGCCGACGGCAAAACTGACGCCGCGCAGCGCGGCCGTACCGTCGGGATACACGTACTTCAAGTCTCGGATCTCGACCAGCGGCTGATTCACGCGACCACTCCCGACACCCAGGCCCCCAGGCAGGCGACGCCGGAGCCGCCTCGCAACAGCAGGAAGAACAAGCACCAACCGCTCAAGAATAGCCCATCGCCCCAGCCAAAGTGAGCTTCGCCGCCAACCGGTACGTCGCCTTGGAAACCTCGGCAGCACATGGCCTGGTGGATCCGTTCCGCGCGATCCAGTGTCCGCAACAGCAGGTGCCCCACCAGCGGCCCGTAGGCGGCCAACTGGAGCGGCCGTCCGCCGCCGCGCAGCTCGCGGGCTCGCGACATCGCTTGGGCGTTGGAACCTAGCAGGAAGGCGTAGCGGTAGAGAAACAGCAGCTGAGTCACCGCGATCCGCGGGACACCCAGCCGTTTCAGTCCATGCGCCAGCCGCCCCATCCCGGTCGTCGCGATCAGGCCCAGCGCCGCCGACACGCCCAGCACGGCCCGCAGGATGATCGAGGCCAGCGACAGCCACCCGCCGGCGAGCACCAAGTCCGTTCCCAACCGCACGGGCTCGCGGTCCAACAGCGGATTGGCCGCGCCCACCGCCCCGGCCAACAGCAGCGCGATCAACATGGGACGCCGCAAGATGCGCGCCGGCAGGCGGGCTCCGAGAAACAGGACCAGCGGATACGCGGCCAACGGCAGCAACTCGACCGCTGCCCGCGGCGGCCACGAGGCGACCACCACGACATACGCCAGTGTCACCAGGATCTTGGCCCGCGCCTCGATCCGATGCAGCCACGAGCGTCCCTCAGCCAGTTCCTCCAGGCACGCCAGATCCTGCAACGCTGTTTCGACTCGCCTCATGGTTCTGCTCGCGGCATGTTCCGCCGGCCTGACAGGTAGCCGATGGCCCCCGCCAGCACCAGGACCAGGAGGCTGCCGACGACGCCGGCCAGCGACGCGCCCGGGTCCACTCGGGCCCAACCCGCAGCCGCCTCGTCGCCCGCCGGTGGGGCGTGGGCCGCATCCCCGCCCGCCGGCAAGTCGTAGTCGGGCAGCAGCGCGGTCCGCGCTTGAATCCCCGCCATCCCCGTGTGCACCGGCCCCGAACCGGATAACTCGGCCGTGCCCGCCGCTCGGGCGATCGACCACTCCAGCCCGTCGGGATTCGACGAGGCGAACCAGGAGACGATGCCGGCCAACAGCAAGGCGGCGCTAAGCAGTCCCCAGGCCAGCCGCCGGATCGACCGCGCGTCCCCGCTCGTCGGCTCCGCCGCCCGCAAGACCTCCGGCCGCGCCTTGCCCAGGAACGCCAGGACCGAGGCCGTCGCCAGCCCCTCGACCACCCCGATGGCCAAGTGGATCGGCAGCATTAACAGCAGGAACGGACCCAGGGGCAACTCGGTGCGCCCCGAAAACGCGGTCTGCAGGACCACGCCCGTCGCACCGAGTTCCACGCCAGCCAGCGCGGCGACCAGCGCCGCGGCCAGCAGCCGCGCGGGTGAATCGCCGCGGCCGGCCAGCGGCCGGAACAGCAGGGGGTAAGCCACGAAGCACGGCAGCGCGCCCAGGTTGAAGACGTTGCAGCCCAGGGCCAGCAGTCCTCCGTCGGAGAACAACAACGCCTGGAGCGTCAGGATCGACGCCATCACCAGGAAGGCCGCACGCGGGCCCAGCAGCGCCGCCAGCAACAGGCCCCCGCCCAGATGACCACTGGATCCCGTACCCGGAATCCCAAAGTTGATCATCTGGGCAGCAAAGACAAACGCGCCGCTCACACCCATCAAAGGCACCAGCCGGTCATCGGCCTGCGCCTCCAGCCGCCGCGCCGAGTGCACGCCCAGCGCAGCCGACGCCAGCCACATCGTTCCGCCCACGGCGGGAGAAATCAACGCGTCTGCCATGTGCATGTCGAGCCAGCCTTTCGCGACGGCACGCGTCACTTTCAGGTATTACGCAACGCCAGAATATCATATCAGACCCGGCGGCAAACTCAAGTTGGGCCAAGGCCGGCCATCACCCGGGACGGCCCCCGATCCGCGCCGCTCCCCAGCTCGCCTCCTCCGCTCGCCGTCTACCTCCCGGATCTCGTCGATGCTAGACTGGGCTCCCATGAACACACGATCCAGCAGGCTGTTAAAACGCATCCGCGCGGGTCAGTCGGCCACGTGCCTGAAGATGAACCTGGGCGATCCCCGCGTGGTGGAACTGGCCGGCTTGTCCGGCGTCGACGCGGTGTGGCTGTGCAACGAGCATGTGCCCAACGATTGGCTCAACCTCGAGCACCAGATCCGGGCCGCCAAGCTGTACGACATGGACACAATCGTTCGCGTGGCCAAGGGCAGTTACAGCGACTACGTCAAACCGCTGGAGGCCGATGCCACGGGCTTGATGGTGCCGCACGTGACGACGGCCGACGAAGCGCGGCAGATCGTGCAGATGACCCGGTTCCATCCACTGGGACGCCGCGCCTGGGACGGCGGGAATATGGACGGCAAATTCTGCCAGGTTCCGGTCGCCGATTACCTGCAGCACAGCAACACCGAACGGGTGCTGATCTTCCAGATCGAATCGCCCGAGGCGCTGGCGAACGTCGAGCAGATCGCAGCCGTGCCCGGCTTCGACGGCTTGCTGTTCGGCCCCGGCGATTTCAGCCACCTGATCGGCCGGGCCGGGCAGATTCGCGACCCAGAGGTCGTGGCGGCCCGGCGGCGGGTCGCGGCGGCCGCGCAAGCCCACGGCAAGTTCGCCATGTCGGCGGGCTTGTTCGAACCGCGAAGCGTGCTCGAGGGCGAAGGCTATCGGGTCTTCAATCTGGGCGCCGACGTCCTGGGACTGGGCGACTATTTCCGCGCCCAGGCCGCGAACTTTGGGCCGGTCTGACGCTACGGGATCGGCATCTGGAAGCGCACGTGGATCGAGCCGTGGTTGTCGTGCAACCCGTTCCAGGCGTCGCGGCAGCGGATGAACAGGTTGCCGCTGGTCGCCGCCACGAACGCGCCTTGAACGCCGAGTTCAAAGGGGGCGTCCAGGCCATAGTCGCGCATGACGACGGCCTCCAGCCGGCCCGCGCCCTGCCCGTCCCCGTCGGCGTTCGTGGTGGGCCCCGCAGCCGAAGTTCCCCAGACGCCAACGGTCGAATACTGGTAGCCCTGGCCCGCGACGACCGTCAGCCCCGACGCCTGGTATCCGCGCGCCGCCTCGACGCCGACCCCCAGTGTTTGGCCTGCCGACAGCGGTAGAAAACGCTTTTCCCAGTCCCAGCGGCACAGGTCCACGCGATAACCGACATCCAGGTGGGCGAGGAAGAACGCGTACTCGAACGTCATTTCCTTGGCGACCGGGGCAAAGGCGCTGTCGAAGGAATCGCGTCCCCGCGTGACATAGCTGACGCCCAGGGCCCGGAAGCCGGCGGCGTAGTTGGGATTGTGCAACAGCAGGTGGCACAAGGCCCAACTGCGGATGTAGTGCTGCTCGGCCGCGCGGACCAGTTCGGCATCGCCGGCTTTCCAATCGCTCAAGGGAACGTGCCGCTGCCGATCGCTCCGTTGGGCCAGCATGACTCCGCACGAGTCGTGCATTTGCACCGTGAACCGGCCCGCCTGGACGACCTCCTGCACCGAACAGGACTTGCCCCCGGCCAGCGGGCGGACCAGCGCCGCCTGGCAGCCGGTTTGGCCGCCCGCGTCGCTGCCGTGGGCCACCAGTTGGGCCATGCCCTCTTTGTACCAATCCGGTCCCGCTTCGCCAAACGTCTGGTAGCAGTAGGCGTGGATCACTTCATGCTCGACCACGCCCGGACGGGGAATCGCGTAGACGGTCGCACGGACGCGTGTCTGCCGCCCGGCCCCCGTGTACTCGCTGATCGTCGCCCCGCCCACACCTCCGATCCAAATCCGCGCCAACGGATGCGGCAGGGCCGAATCGGGCCATTGCTCCAGATCCGCGACGACGTAACAAACGATCTGATTCCGGGGCTCCCGCTGCCAGTACTTCGCGGCCGCCTTCAGCGCCGCCTCCATGCGTTCCAGCATCGCCTCGGCTGCCGGACGCGCCACGTCCGTGTGCAGGACGAAGTGGGTGTTGCGGAGCACGATCCGCGCGCCCTGGCCGTCATCCGCCACCACCTGTTCCGCGGCTGCCGAACTCCGGGGAAGGGCCGCCAACAGGCATCCCAGCAGCGCAACGAGGCGAGCCGCCAGCTGCGTCGCCTGCCAGGCATCCTGCACCAAGGCTCGAAGGCGCCGCCGCGTACTGTTATTCATCCGCCGCTTTCAGCGAGAGTTGATCGATCCCCAGTTCACCCGTGGCGCCGAACAGGCCCACCGCCAGCACGGCCACGCGGCAGCGGGACGGCACGCGGATTCGGGCGCGCTTCGTCGCCCAAGCCGTTGTTCCAGTCCACGGCCCGAGGTTCTCCGTACCGAGCGGAGTCCGCTGTTCGTCAAAGAAGTTCAAGCCCAGGTGCGGCACCTCTTGCGGCGTTTGGCCGGGCCGCACGTCGCGAGTCTGCACGCGGACGGAAACGTCCAGCTGGCGGACCCGGCGGCCATCGATTCCCAGGGCCTGCAGGCCCTGGGCGCCGCGGCCCGCGGTCTCGTTCCGGAACCGGAGGAAGCGCTCCCCGGCCGGGGCCTCGGGTCCGGCCACTACCTCGGCCTGCCGGACGTAGTACCAGCCCAGCGGCTGGCCCGCCGCGTCCACCGCCTCAAAGCCGCCGTTGACCAGATTCGGCAGTCCCGAATCCTCGCGGCGCTGGCGCCGTTCTTCCGCCGTCCCGGTCATCGGAACAAAGAACGTCGGCTCCAAGGTTTCGGATTCGAGTTTGCCCGCCACCTTGCGCAGCCGATACAGCGTCTGCTGGTAGCGCTCGCCCAGCGGAATCACGATCGTCCCGCCTTCGCGGAGCTGTTCGACCAGCGGCTTGGGCACCTGCTCCGGCGAGCAGGTCACGATGATCTTGTCGAACGGAGCGTGTTCCGGCCAGCCCTGATACCCGTCCCCGATGCGGGTGTGGACGTTCGCGTACTTCAAACGCCGCAAGGTCTGTTCGGCGGTACGTCCCAGCGACTCGACGATCTCGATCGAATAGACCTCGGCCACCAAGTGGCTGAGCACCGCGGCCTGGTAACCGCTGCCCGTGCCGATTTCCAGGACCTTGTCGGTCGGCTGTGGAGCCAGGGCCTGGGTCATGCTGGCGACGACATAGGGCGACGTGATCGTCTGGCCGTCGCCGATCGGCAGCGCCATGTCGAAATAGGCGTACCGCTGCTGTGCGGCGGGGACAAACAGATGCCGCGGGGTGTCGCGCAGCGCCGCGCAGACCCGCTGGTCGGTGATGCCAGCTCCGGCCACTTCGTCGCGGACCATCCGCTGCCGAGCGTCGACCCAATGCTGTTCTTCCTGGCCGGCCGGATCCGCCGCCAGCAACGTGGCGACGAGACACCAAGCCCAACCATAGCCGGCCATCGCCGACGGGGTGCGGAACATCAGAACCAGTGCCCCTTCTGTGGCGAATTTCCGGGAAAAGTCGAATGCCGGTAGGACGGATTGGCAATCCGTCTCAATAACCCTCGAACGACGGATTGCCAATCCGTCCCGCTAGTGATGGCCGAGTTCGCTCCGGAACCAATCGTCACACGTCGCACAAGCGGATGGCCTGTGTCAGGCCGGCCAGCGGGTCGCGGGTGGGGATGAACTCGACGCCCACAAAGCCCTGATAGCCGATGTCCAGCAGGGCTTTCATGATCGGCGGAAAGTTGATTTCCTGCGTCTCGTCCAGTTCGCCGCGGCCCGGATTGCCGGCCGTGTGCACGTGCTTGATCGCCTCGCCGCACTGGCGGATGCGGCGGATCACGTCGCCGTCCATGATCTGCACGTGGTAGATGTCAAACAGCAGCCCCAACCGGGGCGAGCCGACCTGCCGGATGATGTCCAGGCAGTAATCGACGTGATCCCCTTGGTAGCCGGGATGCCCCTTCATCGGATGATCGGTCGCCCGCGTGTTCAGGATCTCGATGGCCAGGTTGATCTGCTTCTTCTCCGCATAACCGACAATCCGCTTGAAGCCCGCCACACAGTTCTTGGCGCCCTCGTCGGGATCGATAACCCGCCGGCCGGCGGGCAGCTTGGACAAGTCCGGGTTCTCGCCCTGGTTCCATTCGCCCGACTCTTCGGCATAGCCGGTGAACGTGATCACCGTCTTGACGCCGGCCTCGGCGCACTGGTCGATCCGCTGCTTGAGCAGTTCGATGCAGCCGTCCTGGTAGCGCGGGTTGTTCATGCCTTGGACGAACAAGTGACTGGGGCTGATGGCGCACGTCAGGCCGTGTTTCTTCAGCGTCGGCCAATGTTCCGGCCCGAGCAACTCGATGCTCAGGCAGCCCAGCTGGTTGGCGACCCCGCACAGTTGTTCGAGGTTCCAGTAGTCCGCAAAGCACCATTGGACGAGGGACTGTTTGATGCGGCCCTTGACGGCCGTTTTTTCGGCCTGGGCCGGACCCGCGGCGGCCAGGACGCACGCTCCTGCGGCGGCTCCGGACGCGATTTGCAGCATCTGGCGGCGGTTGACGGAAACGGACCTTGGCTCTGGCAACTGGCTCATCATCGATTCCTCGCAGACCGGAACTAGCGACGGGAACTACTGGCGGAGGCTTCCCAAGCCGTGCTACAGTACACTGGCAGTGGCCGGAAAGCAAGGGACGGGAGCAGCAAACCATGCCAATCGAACATCTGGGACCGTATCGCATCGACCGCCTGCTGGGCCGTGGCGGGATGGGGGCCGTGTACGTGGGCGTCCATCAGGAGACCGGCGAACGCGCGGCGATCAAGGTCTTGGCCGAATCGCTGGCGGTGGACGCGCGGTTCCGCGAGCGGTTTCAGGGCGAGGTCGACACGCTGCAGCGGCTGCGGCACAAGAACATCGTCACGCTGCAGGGCTATGGCCAGGAGGAGGACATTCACTATTTCGTGATGGACTTGGTCGACGGGCCCAGCTTGGACGGCGAACTGCGGACCGGCCGGCGCTTCTCGTGGCGCGAAGTGGTCGACATCGGCGTCCAGGTGTGTGCGGCGCTCAAGCACGCGCACGATCACGGCGTCATCCATCGCGATCTGAAGCCGGCCAACCTGTTGCTGGCGGCCGACGGCACGGTCAAGCTGACCGACTTTGGCATCGCCAAGCTGTTTGGCGGCTCCCACTTGACGCTGGAGGGCAGCATGGTCGGGACGCCCGATTACATGTCGCCGGAGCAGATCGAAGGCAAGCCCGCGACGCCGCGCAGCGACCTGTACAGCTTGGGCTGTGTCCTGTACGCCCTGCTGACCGGCAAGCCGCCGTTCAGCGGAGCCACGATCACGGCGGTGATGGATCGGGTGCGATTCGAGGCCCCCCGGCCGGTGCGGCTGGCCGCGCCCCAGACCCCGCCAGACCTGGACGATCTGATCTCGCAACTGCTGCGGAAAGACGCCGACCAGCGGATCGCAACGCCGCAACTGCTGTCCAATCTCCTGCAGGCCATGACCCACGCGCTGGCCGGACGCGACGAGTCCGGCGGCCCGCGGGCCAAGCCGGCGGAGGCCAGCGGCGAGACGACGGTCATCGGCGACGTCGATCAGCCGCCGCCCCTCGAGACGGCCGGTCACCCGCGGCACTCCTCGCCGCCGCCCGGCGTGACAGCTCACCACGCCCCGAACTCGGACGGCGCGCTCGCACTGCCGACCGCCGTCTCCGCGAATCCGCCCGTCCCGGATCTAGGCGAGACCATCGATTACAGCGTGGAACCCGAGGCCGTCGCCGACCAAGAGGCGACCCCACGGACACACTTCACTCCCGTCTCCGAACGGGAATGGCGGAGCGCCCTGGCCACCGAGGCCGACGTGGACGCGCCGCGTCACGAACGGTGGAGCATCGCGTTGCTGGCCGTCGCCCTGCTGGCCATCGTCGGCGCGGTGGTCTTCCTGGCCCAGCCGCCGTCCGCCGACAAACTCTACCGCCGGATCCAGGAGTCGGCCGGACAGTCCGACCAGCGCGACCGCCGCTGGCGGGACATCGGCGAGTTCCTAAGACGCTTCCCCAACGATGCGCGGGCCGCCGAGATCGAACGGCTACAGGCCGACCTGCAGTGCCACGATCTGCGGCAGGACCTGAGCCACAAAGTCCGCACGCTGACCGACCTGGAGCAGGCTTATCTGGACGGCATGGATCTGGCCGAGCAGGGGCTCTGGCCGGAAGCGGAGGCCCGTTTTGGGCAGGTTGTCGAGGGGCTGGAACCGCGGGTCCTGAGCGCGGCGGACCGCCGCTTGCTGGAACGGGCCCGGCACATGCGGGACAAATCGCACCGCGCTGCGCCGGCCGCCAAGGTGGAGAAGAAGCCGGCTTGATGGACGACGGCCAATTCGCCCGCCTGCACCTCACGGCCCCAGCTCAATCACCGCGACGTTCTCGGCGGCCAGGGTCAGGGTCACGGCCCGGTCGGTCCAGCGGAGGGGCGTCTGTGTCACCAATTCGCGACTGGCGGCCGGCGCGGGCGAATCCAGCCGCACCGTGACCTCCCGCCGTTCGGAACTGTCGTTGAAGACGGTCAGAAAACGCTCGCCGAACCGCTCGACGTACACCTGGTCGTCGCTGGAATGGGCCCGGGTCACCGGCTCCCAGCCGGCCTGGGCCACCTGCTGGCACAGCGGCACGTACTTCTTGAACAGCGGCCGGTCGCGGTTATACAGCTCCGGGCGGGTGAAATAGGCCCCTTCCGACGCGTTGTGACTGAAGAAGCCGGGGAACATGCCGTAGGCCAACGACCGCTGCATGTACCGCTCGACCAATTCGGGCGGGAAACGCTCGAACTCGGTGTTCATCAGAAAACAGAACGGCTTGCCTTTGCACAGCGCGCGGCGGTACAGCAGTTCCGCGTCGGACATCGGCCGCCACTTGCCACCCGGATTCCAGTCGGTCTCGGTGCCCAGCACCTCCAGCAGCGGCGGCAGCCAGCACAGCCGGCCGGGCGCGCCGTTGGCCATCATCAGTTTGTCCATCGCGTGCACGTCCCGGGCGATCCCGCGGACGTATTCAAAGGCGATCAGGCCGCGGAAGATGGCCGGCTGGAACGTCTCCGGGGCAAAGGTCAGCGGCGTGTCGGCGGCCGCCAGGTGCTCGCGGCGGAAATCCAATTCGTCCGTCACGTAGCCCTCGCTGGAATCGATGTACTCGCCGTCCAAGTCGCCTTGGCGTGCCGGCCCGTACAGCTGCGCCTGCAGCTGCGCGTTCCACTTGTTGTTAAAGTCCGTCACCTCGCCCGCAATGCCGGGCATCGAGTTCATGCTCCAGACCGCGCCGTTGCACCAGGGCGTGTCCAGCAGCCGCGCCGGGAACTGGCCTTCGGCGTCGTGGTACCCGCTGGTCAGCCAAGCCTGGGCCTGCCGGTCCCGCTGCTGGTCCGCCCGCCGCCGCGCTTCGGCCACCGCGGCTTCGCTGGTCCGCGGCAGCTGGGCCGGCATCGTCATCCACCAGGTCATGGGCTCGGTGTAGCGGAAGGTCCGAATGCCGTGCGCGTCGTCCCACGCGGTCTCGTCGTTGCCCTCCTTAAAGGCGAAGCCAAAATCCTCCCAGCCTTCGACCTTGCTGATCCGGGCGAACGGCATCCACAGACCCTGCTGCGGCGTCCGGCAGCGGAACGCGTCGGGGAACAACTCATAGTACCGGGCCAGAGCCGCGCGGAAGCCCCAGCCGGGCGCGAACGCGTAACGGCACAGCCGGATCCGGGCCGTCGGCTTCTCCGCCGCCAAGCCGATGTCGTAAGCCAGGAACAGCTCGTGCGAGCCGGCGTTGTAGCCCGCGCGGAACAGGGCCGGATGCTCCAGGTCGATGCCTACCGCCAGGCCCCGCTGCTCGTCCGTCACCGCAGCCAGCGGATACCGCGACAGGCGGCCCAGGCCTGCGCGGAACTGGGTGGCGCTCACGTATTCGCGGCCCGCTTGGACCGGTTCGCTCGAGCGCAGATCGTGCCACCAGCGCACCGCATCGCCGGGCACGGGGACCGCGTACACCAGCGTGAGCGCCCGATCGCGGCCCGTCGTGTCGCGGAGCTCCGCGTCCACGAAAACCGCGCCGTCCCGTTCCGTCTGCTTCCAATCCAATTGCAGCCCCAAGGCTTGCCGATCGATCCGCACGAAATCCGAACCGGCCGCCACGTCGCGGACTTGAAAGCCGGCCTGCGCCGCGCCCTGGACCAGCACCGGCACGCCATCGAATCGGCAGGCCGCCTGGGGCGTGCTCAGCACCCGCAGCGACGGTTCGCGGAACCAGGCCTTGCCGCCGTGGCTGCGGAGCAACAGGTGGAAAGCCAGCGAGCGCACGGGCCGCTCGGGGAACACGATCACCTGCCGCCGCTGCCAGTCGTGCGTCCCGGTCGCAAACGGAGCCGTCTGGCCCCACAGGCTCGTACCGTCGGTGTAGACCAGGTCCAGGTACAGGGCGTAGTCGGAATCGGGCGTCCCGGTCACGGCCTCCGCCTTGCTCCAGGCGACCGCCAGGATCGGCTCCGGCCGAGTCTGGTTCAGCACCACGGTCTGACTGGCGCCCCGTTGGGCCTGACCCTGGCTGCCGTTGTCGCAGATGAACGCCTCGCCGTCGCGCTCGAACCCCGTCTGCCACGGCCGCCAGGCGTCCGGACGCAACAGGTTCTCCGCCGACGGTTCGACGGCCAGCGCCTGCTTGGCGACCTGCCCGTCCCGCAGTTCGCCGACGGCGGACTCGGCCGCGCTCGCCGGCCAGACGCTGACGAGGGAACTGGCGAACATCGCGAACAACCCGATCCACGAGCGGCGGCAAGCAAACATGACAGGTCTCCAGAGTCAGGTCTTACGTAGTCTCAATTCCCAGCCGCTTCTGAATCTGCTCCAGCGGCACGCCTTTGGTCTCGACCACCATCATCTTGACCCAGATCAGTTGCAGGACCATCATTCCGCAGAAGAACAGGAACACGTACCCGGGCGCAAACGCCGTGACCATCTTCGGAAAGAACGTGGTCAGCAGGGCCGCAAAGACCCAGTGCGTGAAGCTGCCCAGCGCCTGGCCCTCGGCTCGATGCCGGTTCGGGTAGATCTCGGCAATGAACACCCAGATCACGGCCCCTTGGCCGACGGCATGCGCGGCGATGAAGGCAAAGATGCACGCCGGAACGATGGCAAACGTCTCGGTAAAGAACGCCCAGGCACACAGGCCCAGCGACACGATGTAGCCCACCGAGCCGATGTACAGCAGCGTCCGCCGTCCCAAACGGTCGATCAGCCACAGCCCGACAAAGGTGAAGATCAGATTGGTGACGCCGATCCCGACGGACTGCAACAAGGCGGACTTGGCGCCCAAGCCGGTCAGCTCGAAGATCCGCGGCGCAAAGTACAGCACGGCGTTGATCCCGGACAGCTGGTTGAAGAACGCGATCAGGAAGGCTAGCAGGATCGGCACGCGCAGGTGGGCCGTCCAGAACTGTGCGGACACGACGTGCGCGGACGACGCGGCCTGGATCTCGTCCGCGTGAGCTTCGATCTGCTCCAGGCTGGCCCCCTGTTCGATCAGCGCCAGCACCTGCACGCCCGCCGCTCGGTCGCCCTTGCGCGCCAGCAGCCAGCGGGGGCTCTCCGGGATGCTGAAGCACATCAGCGTATAGACCAACGCCGGAATCGCCTCGACGCCCAGCATCCAGCGCCAGTCGTTTTCACTGCTCCCGCCCAGCAGCCAATTGGACAGAAAGGCGACCAGGATCCCGAACACGATGTTGAACTGGAACATCCCGGCCAGCCGCCCGCGCCGGTCGGGCGGCGAGATCTCGGAGATATACAGCGGCGCGGCGACGGTCGAGATCCCCACCCCCAACCCGCCGATGAACCGCGCGATGCTGAACGTCCACACGTCGGTTGCCAGCCCCGACCAAACCGCCGAGACGAAATACAGGACGCCGACCCACAGCAGCGTGAGCTTGCGTCCCCAGCGGTCGGTCGGCCAGCCGCCCAGCAGCGACCCGAGTACCGTGCCATACAAGGCCGCCGCCATGGCGATCCCGTGCAGCACGTCGCCCAGCTCCCAGAGAGTCTGGATTTTCTTCTCCGCTCCGGAGATGACCACGGTGTCAAAGCCGAACAGGAAGCCGGCCAGAGCGGAGACGGCGGACCAGAAGAAGATGCGTTGGTTCATTGGACGTGAGGGAGCGGGTTAGGTCTGGGGCGGGCCGTTCAACGCGTTGCCTTCGGGGCGGGAGCCCGCGTCAGGGCTGGCTCCACGCGGACTTCAGTTCATGCACTTCGAGCGACATCAGCTGGACGCTGCCGCCGGTCGCTTGCAGATCCAGCTGGACATCGTCCGGTTTCGGCTGGAAGGGCAGCGGCACATAGGTCAGGCCGCCGCTGGCGAAGACCTCCAGCCCGGTCCGGTCGCAGTACACGACCAGCCGTTGTTTGCCGTCGCACAGCGGCGCCGGAGCGACGTGCCCGTTGACGGCCAGTTCCTGTTTCTGAGCGTTGTAGACGATCGCCGCGCCGCGCACCGTGAACGCGACCTCGCGGGCCTCGCCCGGCGCGAACTCGGCCCGCACCTCGACCAGTTCCGCAGCGACCCTCGCCAGGGGATTGGCTTGGCCGGGCGCCAAGGTCGTCGGACCCAGGTGGTGACTCTTGGCCCGCAGCGCGGCCAGTTCCTTGACTGGCGTCCACGTCAATCGCGGCCCGTCGGCAGTCCCCGCCAGCTTCAACTCCAACGGAATCGTCATCGACTGGTTGAACGGCATGCCCGGCGTCGCCGTCTGGAACCAGCCGATCTGGATTCGCCGGCCGTCCTCGGGCGGAATGTCGCTGAACGTCTGCGCCGCGTAGAATCCGCGGCCCCGGTGCCCCGGCAGCTTAGGCGTCTCCGGCGTGAACCGGGCGCCGTCAAACGTGCCCACCATGTACTCGCTGCTCGCCGCGGTCAGCACCCATTTCCGCTGCGTACTGTCGCCGTCGACCGCCAGCTCGAAGAAATCCGGGCACTCGAAGAACCCTTCGGTCTGGCTGATCACCGTCCAGTCCTTGAGGTTCGGCGACGTCAGGAAGTGAATCGTGTGCTTACCCGATAGTTCGACGTACAGCGTCATCACCCATTGCTTGCTGGGCGCATGCCAGATCACCTTCGGGTCTCGATTCCCGCCGGTGATCTGCTTGACGATCGGATTGCCGCTGTACTTGGTGAACGTGCGGCCGTCGGTGC
This sequence comes from uncultured Planctomycetaceae bacterium, assembly GCA_903927685.1. The sequence continues at coordinate 2,944 of CAIYOB010000330.1, read as the reverse complement.
TGGAGGCCAGGCACTGGGTGGTCGGATTCCCGGCGGCCGTGTAGAACAGCATCACGGGCGGCTGGCCGGCTTGGCCCAAGCCGCTGGTGTTGTCCCAGTCCACAACCGCGCTGCCGCTGAACATCGGCCCCAGTTCGTCCGGCAGCAGTTCGTCGCGCAGTTCCTGCCAGTGCACCAGGTCCCGGCTGACCGCGTGGCCCCAGTGCATATTGCCCCAGTTCCAGCCGTACGGATTGTGCTGGTAGAACAGATGATACTCGCCACGGAAAAACACCAGGCCGTTCGGGTCGTTGTTCCAGCCGCGGCGGGACGAGAAGTGGAATTGCCCCCGCAGCGGCTCGCGGTACAGGTCTTCCGCGCCCCGGAGGGAATCGCTCTGCTCGATCGCAGCCAGAGCCGCGGAATCTTCCGGCAGCTTGTCCACTTGCAGGGTCAGCGTCTGGCCGCGCCAGGCGCTGACGTCCATCCAGGCCCACCAATCCGGCTCGCCGTCCGCCAGACCAATGTCGTTCCGGACGACGACCCGGCCGTCGACCAGCGCCGTCACTTTACGCGTCGGCCCGTCCTTGATCGGCAGGTGCAGGTAGCGTTTCTCGATCTGGAATTCCCGCCGGACATCGGACAGCAAGCCCGGCGGCTTGCGATCGGTCTGGACCAGGTGATCGACGTTAATGTGCCCCCAGCCGCCCGTCGCCTGGTCCACGATCTGGATGACGGCCGACTTGCCGCGCAACTCGCCGACTTCCCACGAATCGGGCGCCAGCAGCTCGCTGCCGCCAGGCCGGTCGTTGGGCCCGGTCGCGCTGCGGACGGACTGGCCGTCGACCAGCAACCGCAGGGCCAGCTTCTCCGGGTCCTTGCCGCCCCCGATCAGGAACGCGATGTACTTCCGCTCGATCACGAACTCCGGCGACGTCAATGTCCCCGTCGTCCCATCGCCCTGGAAGTACGAATTCACCAGCCCCTGGCCGCGGAACCCGTCCACGTGCATCTGGCCGGGCAGCGTCCCACGCGCCGGCGCGGGCCCGAAGGCTTGCCCGGTGGTTTTCCACGCGGCGTAGTCGGAGCCTTCAAAATCGGCGATCACGAGATCGTCCGCCGCTGGCAGGCGCGGCGCGGTCCAGGTGACGAGGCACAGCAGGGTCGCTCCGAGCAGCAGCTTCATGGGGGCCTCACTTTCCGGGTTGCTCCAAAACGGGCGCGAGCCACCGCAAGGTCTCCCGCGCAGAAACGCTGGGCACCATTCTGCGGTTCTTTCCGCCCCGGGTCAACCATCCCGTGTGACACTCTGTGATTCAGACGTACGGGGGCCGGTTTCGGCGGCGGGGGGGGACGGCCGCGAGGCGTTCCCGGATTCACAGAGCATGGGCGGCCTGCTCTTTCTGTAGCCGACGCTTCGCCCCACACGTCACAGAAAACGATGACGTTCATTCAGAGTCAGAGCAAGCCACCCGGGCAATCACCAGTGCTCAGCCTCGTACCATTCGGCACGGGGCCGGCGAGGCAGTCCTCTTGGCAGAAATACGCAACTTCCAAGACCGTGGTCTACCGGCGGCGAAGCGTCACGGTGGTCCCGACCGTCTCGGGACGCAAGGTGCCGTCGGCATCCAGCTGCCGGCGATCGTAGACGACCAGCAGCACGTCCGGGGCCACTTCTTCCACCGAGTTGTAGCTGGTCGTCGGCCCGCTGTAGAAACAGAACTGGCCGGTCCAAGTCAGGCCGTCGTCCAGGCTGAAGGTCAGCCAATTGCCGGGGCGCCCGTAGGTGCAGACGAGCACCCCCGCCAGCAGGCTTCCGTCACGCAGCGCCACGATGGCATGATCGGCCACCGGGCCTTCGTACGCCTTGCCGTCGTCACCCGTCCCGCCCGTGGCGTCGGGGATGTGGAGCAGTGAGGTCTCGGCCCGGACGGTGCGGCCGTTGTCAGTCGAGCGGCTGAGCGGGATCGAAAAGTAGCCGGGCCGGTCGGTCTGCTGGCTGTGGAAGCCAAGCTGGACGATCTCGCCGTCGGGGAACTGGTAGGCGCCCACATGCCATGCCGGCCCGGGGCTCCAGGTCCGGCCCCCGTCCACGGAACGCCGCTCGGCGACGGCCAGGCTGCCATCCGCCAATTTGAACAGGCTGCGGTAGATCTCGCCAGCCACGATCGTTTGCGTGGCGCCGAGCTGGATTTCGAGTCCCGGAACCTCGGGCACGGTAACCTGGGGGGCGTCGCTGTGACCGCCCTGGAATCGCACCCATTGCCAGATGGCCTCGCCGGTCGCGGCGGAACTGCCGCAACCGAAACCGAGCTGATTGCGCTGCGCGTGCGCAGGCTGCGTGAACTTGCCTCGTCCGTCCAGCACAAGCTGGCCATCCGCCCAGACCTGGATGTCGGTATCCTGGATTTGAACCCGGTAGGTGTGGAATTCGCCGGCGGCGTCAAACGGTGCGGACAGCCGCGCGGCGGTGAGCATGACCTGGTGCGGAAAGAACGTTACGCCCTCCTCGTGTTCGCCGTCCGAGACCAGCAACGCCACGCCCCACGGCTGGGAACATGCGATCGCCTTCAGCCGAACCTCGACCGTCGCGCCCTCTCGCGGCGCGACGTGCCAGTCGACCTGGAAGAACCGACCACTGCCCTGGGCGGTCGATGGGTCGGCGATCCGCAAGCCCTCGGCCACACGCGCCGACGAGGTCAGGGACGATTGCCAGCCGTCCGTCACAATCGGGCTCGAAAAACCGTCACGGTACACGTCGCACCAGGGCGCATCTCCCGCCCCCGCAGCAAGTGTCCAGAGTAGGCTCGCGAAAACGCCGGTCATCGTTGGGGACTCCGGGGAAGGTCGTGTCGAGAGGCAAACGCTTCGGGATGCGCTCCAGGTCCATGCTGTCATGCACCTGTCGGCAGCCGCGAGATAGGCGTTACCGCACACGATCGAGGATCGCATATTCGTCGATCGT
>CAIYOB010000329.1 GCA_903927685.1 uncultured Planctomycetaceae bacterium | reverse complement strand
CCCAAGTCTGGCTGGCCCGCGTGCGGGCCGGCGCCGGTTCGGCGGCCGGACTGGCCGAGCTTCCCGGCTGCTCCGCCGCAACGGCTTCGGCCTGCTTCCGCCGCAGACCTCGACTCTTGTTCGAGTACCAGCAGTAATCACGAATCAGGTGCGCGCCCTGGGGTGGAATGGGGTACCCGGTACTCCGGGTCGCGTGAACTCGGCCAGGAAGTCCAGCGGGTCGAGGAGCTGTTTACTCGTCATTTGTCAGTGGTCATTTGTCAGTTGCAGGGGACAACGAACAACGGAGCAAGGACCAACGACTGCTCGCACTCCGGGCAGCGGACGCGGGCGAAGCCCTCGTGCAGGTCACCGCACTTCTTCTGTACACTTCCTGTCAAGCACGGGCCTGCCGCGCGGGCCGCAGCTGCCAGCGGTCCCGCCGGCTCGTCGCCCCCAGCGTCGGTGGCGTCGGCCCCCGTGGAAAACCTGTCCGTCCGCACGGCCTTGGCGCCCGCGACCGCGGCGGTCCGTCAGGTCCGGCGTCGGCCGGCGCGCGTGGGGCCGTCCGGCGTCGGGGGCGCGAGGTTCTGAGTGGTGTCACTCGCTACGGCGCGGCCACACAATCCTGGGCCTGTGCAGCCCGCGCGCGAGATTCGGCCTCGGCCTGCGCCAGCATCCGTTCGGCGCGTCGCACGGCGAGCGGACAGACGGGCTCAACGGACGGCAGCAGTACGTGATCGACATCGGGCCGGTCCTGGCGGATGCGACACCCTGTGCGGATGCGACATCGGTTGCGACACCGGCTCCCTAGGCGTCATTCGAGAAGTTAAAATGATGGAGTAGACGCCGCGAAGGTCAGCGTCCGAAAAACGGGTTATCGCCATGCTGCACACAGTCGAACTAAGAACGCGAGTACTGGCCGGTCATCGGATCGACGTCTATTCGCCGGACTTGCCGGAAGGCCAACCGGCCACGGTGCAGGTGACGTTCGATGAACCCGGCGCGTCGCCGCCGTGGCCTTGCAGCCCAGAGCAGCAGGCGGCCGGGCAGCGATATCTCCGGGATCTGCCCCAACTGCTCCGCTGCCGGGCGGGGTGCTGGGTGGCCTACTCGGCTCAGGGGCTGATCGCGGAGGGCGCCGACGAACTGGCGGTGTTCCGCGCGTGTGAGCAGCAGGGTCTGCAGCGAGGGCAGTTCGTGGTGGCTCGAGTCGAGCCCGACTTGCCGCCAGCCGAGATCACGGAGAACTGGTTCCCGGCCACAGCTGAAGGGGTCTGAGCCGTGGCGGTTCTTTGGCAGTTGCTGACGTTTTCTGCGACCCCGCGCGAAGTCTCTGATCCAGCCTGGGGCGAGGTGATCCGCCTGAAGCCGCATCAGATCCTGCTCTGGGTGAGTTTAGCGCACCGCGGGCTCAATCACCTACCGCCCGCGACACCGCGTTTGCCATTGCCGTTGTTGGGCTTGGCCGCGCTGTGCGCCGGTTCCTTGACGGTCGAGCTGCCGTGCGCTCCTGCGGGTGGAACCGTGCGTATCTCAACAGCTGGTCCCAAGGAAATACCGTGAGAACGAAATCCTGGCCGGCGCGATCGCTGCCCCTTGGGCGTCATTCGAACTGCGCCGCGTAGGACATGGACACTGGACCGAGACAATCTGGAGGACACGTGATGCGACGGGCAAACAAGCGGGAACATCCAACGCTCGTGCTGGCGGTGCTACTCGTCGCGGCGGCGGTCGCCCCGGCCCGGGCAGCCGCTCAGGCGGCGCTGCTGAACGTGCAGATCCTGGGCCGCGGGGGCGATCCAAAGGGAGGCCCCGATCCTGAACCACCGGCGTACCAAGGAGCCGGTGTCAGCGGCGTTGAACGCGACTATTGGAACGGCATTCGGGCGGACTCCGGCGGTCGGCCGTTGACGGTTATCGCGCCCGAACCGCTTCGTACGTCCGACAGCCGGACGCCGACGGGAGTGACCCTGGCCTTTGCCGGCTTCGTCGGCGCCGACCACTGGCCGCTTGCGCAAGGGGCGCCGGTGCAGAACAGCCTGCTGAACTCGTACCTCGTCTGCCGCTCGCAAGCATCCGTGGCGATCGACGGGCTGATTCCCCATGCATCCTACGACCTCTGGCTGTTTGGCAACAACTCACACGCAGGCGCCGGTGCCAAGTTCAGCGTCAACGGCACGTCGCAGACCACTCAGGGCAGCACGGGCCCAGTGCTCACGCCGGGCGTCGACTATGTCGAGTTCAAGGGCGTCGTGGCGGATGACGACGGCCAGTTGCTGGTCACGGTCGAGACGAGCAGGGACGGTCTTGGCATTCTCAACGGATTCCAGTTGCGCGGCGAGTTCTCTCCCGCGGTCGCGATCCCGCCGGAGTCCGATTTGCGTCGCCGGGCGCTGGTCGATTTCGGCAGCGTTGTGGACCAGCGCGGCACTTTCATCACCAGGCCCCTGATCTCGTTTGTGTACGATCGGCAGAATTCCGCCGCCCTGCTGTCGCATTGGAAACAGCAGCGTGCCTCACGCACGCTCGATGCCCGCCGCACGGAGCACACGCTCGTATGGACCGATCCGAAAACCGGCCTGGAGGTGCGAGTCGTCGGCATCGAGTACGGCGACTATCCGGCGGTGGAATGGACGGCCTGGTTCACGAACACGGGAGCGAGCAGGACTCCGATCCTGAAGAACATCCAAGCGTTGGATGTGATCTTCGAGCGGGCGGACGGGGGCGAGTTCGTTTTGCATGGCAACAAAGGCGATTTCACGACAGCGGACAGCTATCAGCCGTATCAGTTCCCACTGGTGGCGAACGCCGTCAAGCAGTGCGCGCCGCCCGCCTGTTCGGGAAAGTCGAGCGACGGTCCGGACGGCTGGCCGTACTACAACCTGCAAATGCCGGGCGGCGGCGTGATCCTCGCCGTGGGTTGGCCGGGGCAATGGTCCAGTCGGTTTGCACGGGACGCCGGCCGGGGCTTGCGGGTCACGGCCGGGCAGGAAGTGACCCGCCTGTCGCTGCAGCCCGGTGAGCAGATCCGCACACCGCTAATCGCCATGCTGTTCTGGCAGGGCTCGGACGTCGTCGCAGCACAGAATATGTGGCGGCGTTGGTACGTGGCGCACAACATGCCTCGGGTCGAGGGGCAGACCCAGCCCGCGGTCGCCCAGATTCAAGTCGGGGGCGGCGAGCAGGATATCGCCTATGTTCAACGGTTTCTCGACGCCGGCATCCACGTGGATCTGTGCTGGCGTGACGCCGGCGGTTTTCGCGAGAACGTCTGGTTCCAGGCTGGTGCGGGGCCGTTCACAGTACCCGGCATGATCTGGCTCAACTCCGGCACTTGGGAGATCGACTCGGCCAAGTACCCCCGCGGCTTCCAGCCGTTCAGCGACTGGATCCACGCCCGGGACATGCAGTTCGTGCTGTGGTTCGAGCCGGAACGGGTGGGCGATCCGGATTCCTGGCTGGGCCAGCACCATCCCGACTGGCTCTTGCCCGGCACTTCGCACGGCGCGCTGCTGGACGAAGGCAACCCGGCGGCCCGGCAGTGGCTG
>CAIYOB010000328.1 GCA_903927685.1 uncultured Planctomycetaceae bacterium | reverse complement strand
TGGCGGTTAGCCAAGATGCTGCTGGGCGCCGGCGATCTGGGCATGATCTGGTCCGTCGCCAAGAACTTCCTGGGCTGGATCTTCACGCGCCGCGAGGATCGCGTCGCCTCGCGGACGAACGAGGACTGCCCCACACTGACCCAGACGGTGACCACGGACGATGCCCGCAACGCGCTCTACCAGTTGCCCGTCCTGGAACCGCCGCGAACCAATCCCAAGACCGCCAAGCCGCGGCACGCGAGCGTCAAGCAAGCCACGGCCGCGGCACTGGATGCCGAGGCGACCAGCTGTCCAGCGGACTAATCCGGCGTCACGAAGAAACGCCCCAGGGCTCATCGCGAAGTGTTGTCGTTCTCCGGCGGATGGTCCAGCGAGTCGCGGATGGCACGATCGATTCTCTCCGCGTCCCGATCGAGTTCAGCCTGCAGGCTGTCGTCCCAAGGCTCATCGCCGTCGCCCTGGTAGTAGCCGAGAACTCCCAGCGGGGTTGCTTCGATGAAGTAACCCTGGCGCCGAAGTTCCTCCAGGCGGCGCTCGCCTTCCTCGTTCTCAAGCCGCAGGTCATCCGCGGTCAGCTCGAACGTCCGGCAGCCGAGTCGTTTCACGCCCAACCGGGTGTCTTGAATTACGACCCGGCCGTTGCAGCCGCTGTACCACTCCAAGTACAGCGCCGGCCGCAGATCCGTCGGCGGCGGCTCGCCGGCTCGGATCCGGGCGAGCAACTCGTCCACGGGGCAGTCGTAGTGCCGCAGCATCTGATCGGCCAGGATATCCCCGGCCTCGCCGATCTGCTGCATGGCAAACCCGTCCAGAGCGACGGGCTCGGCCCAGGCCGGGATGGGGTCGAGGCGAACAATCCGGAACCGCCACCCGGCCAGATCCGGCCGGCAATTCCCAAGCAACTCCAACCGCACCGGTTCGTCGAGTCCCACCAGCCGCAGCCAGCCAGTGACTCGTCCTTTGACGGTGTTGTCCAGTTCGCCGTCCACCACGAGGTCCGTAATGCGCCATGCCATACGGACATGGTACCGGCAGAACCGTGCGAGTGGAAGCAGGCCGACGCTCCGCGGTCGGTCGGGCAATACGCCAGCACGGAAATGGGTTCTGATAGCTCACAAGAAACGCAGTCTGGTTCACGGTTTCCGATGCGTTCCGTTCGCCGTGGCAGGACTGGATGCCTTCAATGGTCGTGAATCGATGGCTTACGTCAAGCGGTCGAGGGATCTTCGATCGAGATGGAACGTATCAACCGCATCATCGCGGGTGAGGAATGATCGTCTACGCTGACACGAACTTCTTCACCAACAGCCTGCTCGAATTGACGCACAGCCCTGAGGCGGACGCCCTGCTGGACTCGTTACGGCCGACCCCTGCTACGCCGTTGCCTGTCACTTGGTTGCTGAGGATGGAGTTCACCAACGCGCTGCAGCGACTGGTCTAGATCCGTTTCACGTGGCGTCGGCCCTGTTGCTGGGCTGCGACTCGTCTTGGAGCTTCGATGCCAAAGCCGAGAAGTTGGCGAAGCTCGAAGGACTGCAAACGAAATGATGCGTCCGTTAGACGGTCGCCAGGCAGCCTTTGCCGATCCGTTCTGAAAGGACAATCTCCGGCCGTGATTCCCGCCTCCTTTTTGGCCAGGCATTTCATGTTCCCTTCCGCAGCTCCAACTGTCCCCACAGGTCCGGCGAGAGCATGATTTCGCCGGGGATGTCGTCGACGAGGCCGGTGCATTGGTTCGACCAGTAAGAACGCAGGTTCGTGTCGGTGCCGCGGGCGTCGCCGTAGGTGACGCCGAAGTCGGCGCGGATGCTCTGGGCGGGCGCGAGGCTCAGCCCGAGGGCCTGTAACGGGATGGCGGCGTTGAGTTCGTAGCCGCCATCGCTGGTCTTGACGTCGATCTGGACGCCGGGCACTTGCCTGACGTCGTCCACTCTCTCACCTCGCCAGGGCGAAGTGAATTCAATGGGGTTTTCGCCGCCCGGTTTGCGATGCTCGTACAGCACCGCGACGCTCTGGCCTGCGAAGGACGCGATGACGAGCCGCTTGTCGTCCGGGACCGGCCCGCGGCGCTGGGGATCGGCTTGGGCATCGGTGGCGAACTGGAAATCGACGGTGTCGCCGGTGGCGAACAGCTTGGTCCAGTCGCGGCCGTGGTTGATCCAGGGCGAGGGGTCTTGCACCCGGCGCTCTGCGGCAGATAGCCGATGAACGAACCCGACGCACCGCCCAGAACCACGCCCGGCTCGGGCTCAAACCGATCGTTCATCCGGTTGATGGTCCCGTGCCACGTGTGGCTGAACCAGTGGTCCCCGATCTTCTGCGGCCGTTCGCCTCGGAATTCCTTCGCGAAGCCGCTGACCGGCTGGCCGTCCTTCCAGGCACGCACCTGGTTCCCGCCGAAGACAAACACGGTGCCGTCCGCGCCGACGTGCAGTCCGGTCACGTCGCCTTCGGGCTTTGCAAGGAGCGTGCGCGAGCCTGTGGCCGGGTCGAACCAGAACAACTCGCCCGCGTTCTTGTCGAACAGCACCACGCGGCCTCCGCACGCGCTCGACGACATCACTTCGGCAGTGACCTCCAGGTTTTGCGGCTTCGTGCCCGGCGCGGCATCCAACGCCAGCGTGTCAATCGTCCGGCCGAGCTTGAGCAGCAGCCGGTTTCCCACTCGCGTGAGCTGATCCTCGCGATTCTGGCTTTCGGGAAGGTCAAGACTCGCCAGCAGCCGGCCATCGAGCGCATAGCGGTTCAGCCGCGTGCTGCCGCCACGCTCCCAGATCGCTGTTTCGTCGTCGATCACCGGTCCCATCCCGGCGGCCGTCGTGCCGGCAAAGGCCGCGACAGACTCGGTCGAGTTCCCCAGCGCCCCGGCAAATCGCAGCTCACCCGCCGCAGCCACATGGACGAGGAAGGCGGAAAGGAGGATTGCCCACAACGCGGCAACGGCAGAGCGGGAAAGTGAGTGCTGTTTCATGAATGAATCTCGTTCCAGATTAGTGCATCTGCAACGCTTCAAGCGTGGGTTATGAGCGGGACGGCGGTCGCCGCCGGAATGGGAAACCACCGGCGGCCCATTGCAGCCCCGACTTTTCGGCTTGCCGACGCACGAGTGCGGTGTGTCATTGTGTTGGGTATTTCTTCCGCGCCGAAGGGGCCAGGACATATCCGTCCAGGGCAACGCCCTGGGACCAGGAAACCACACGATTCCGTTACGCGTCCTGAAAGGGCACAACAAGCGCGCTGCATCCGTCATTTGTGCGGCCCTGACAGGGCTTCGGCGTTCCGGCAGTTCGCGGTTGGCGTCAAACACTGCGACATTTTCCTCGCCGAGCAGGAACCGCAGGCATGCCCGACACTGTTCGGCGTCGTGAAGGTGGGTCTCCAGGTCCAGCTTCGCCCCCTGAACTGCGCTGTCGCCCGGGAAAGACGCGTCCTACCTTGGCTGGAACTCGCCGTCGACCTATACTTCCGAACGTTGGCATGCAACGAACTCTTGTGAGTTAGAGGTCATGGGGTGGAGCCATGCGTTGGCAAGGTCGTAGGGAAAGTGGCAACGTGGAAGATCGCCGCGGCGTTCCTGTTCGCGGGCTGGTGATGGGCGGGGGATTGGGAACGCTGTTGTTGGTGCTGCTGGTGGCTCTCCTGGGCGGCGACCCGCAGGCGCTGCTCGAGCAGGCTGCTAACCCGCCTGCCGTCCAGCCGGGGCGGGTGGCGGTACAGGCAGACCCGGAGGAAGAGCCCCTGCGGCAGTTCGTGTCCGTGGTGCTGGCCGACACCGAGGACGTGTGGAACGTGCTGTTCCCGAAGCAACTGGGCGGCAAATACCGCGAGCCGAAGCTGGTTCTGTTTTCGGGCCAGGTGAAGTCGGCGTGCGGCTTTGCGAGCGCCGCGATGGGCCCGTTCTACTGTCCGGCAGACGAAAGCGTCTACCTGGATCTGAGCTTCTGTCAGGAACTGCAGGACAAGTACAAGGCGCCGGGCGACTTTGCGGTCGCCTACGTGCTGGCCCACGAAGTCGGCCACCATGTACAGAAACAAATAGGCTTCATGGACTTGGTGGACAAGCAGCGCGAGCGGGTCAGCAAGGCGGCGCAGAACCGACTGTCCGTGCGGCTCGAATTGCAGGCGGACTATCTGGCAGGCGTGTGGGCGCATCATGCCCAGAAGATGAAGAACATCCTGGAGTCGGGCGACATCGAAGAGGGGCTGCGGGCCGCCGCCGCCGTCGGCGATGATCGGCTGCAGAGAGAATCGCAGGGATATATCGTTCCGGATTCCTTCACGCATGGAAGCTCCGAGCAGCGCTCCCGCTGGTTCAGGCTGGGCTTGAAGACCGGTGACTTGGCGGCGGCCAAGGATCTGTTCGAGTTGCCGGAGGCGGAGCTGTGAAGGGTGGCGGAGAGAGGACGACGAGATGAAGCCGGAAGCCGAAGCTGACCTGCGGGTGGAAATCGAGTCCGGTCCCGACCCGGACAACCCGGCTGTGTCCGATACCTTGGACTTCACCGTCTTTGATCTGGAGACGGAACGGCCGGAACCTTACTCGTCGCTCGTGTCCGTGGATTTCGAGGCGCTGTCGCACCCGGGGCGAGTCCGTCCCAGGAACGAGGACGCGTTCCTGGTGTACCGCGCCAGCCGCTCCTGGGAACGATTGCGGACGAGTCTGCCGGAGGAAGACCTGCCACGCCAATTCGGCGAGACCGCATACGCGTTTTGCGTGGCCGATGGCATGGGCGGAGCGGCCGCAGGCGATCTCGCCAGCCGCTTGGCCCTGCGGACGGGCGTGAATCTCATCCTCAACTCGGCGAAGTGGTGGCTGAAGCTGGATCAGCCCCAAACCCGCGAGCGGGCCATTCGCGCCTTGATCGCCAGGGCCCTGCGCCGCTTCCACCAGATTGATCAGGCGTTGGTCGACCGGGCGAAGGAGGATCCCTCGCTGTTCGGGATGGGGACGACCTTGACGGTGGCCTGCAGCTTTGGGGCCGACCTGTTCGTCATCCACACCGGCGACTCGCGGGCTTACCTGCTGCGGCAGGGTAACCTGGAACAGCTCACTCGCGACCAGACCCTGGCACAAGCCCTGCTCGATGCGGGCCAGGTCACCGCCGAGCAGGCCCTGACCCACCGCTGGCGGCACATGCTGACCGGGGTGCTGGGCGGCCGCGGAGCGAAGGACGCTCCCGAGGTGCAGATCAGGCGTCTGGAGGATGGGGATCAACTGTTGCTGTGCACGGATGGGCTGACCAACATGATTGAACACGCCGCGATCGGCGAGATCATCGCCCGCGCCGAGTCCGCTGCCGACGGTTGCCGACGACTTGTGGACGAAGCCCTGCGGCGCGGCGGCAGGGACAACGTGACGGTCATCCTGGCGAAGTATTCGCTGCCGAGCGAGCCGTGAGCGGAACGGCGTGCCAGCGGGCCTCGTGGGCGACGCGGGGAAACCGCTGGTCTCCAGCACTTCGCGGTTCGTCAGGCACACGCGGACTAGCGCCCTCGGGTCGGACGGTCGCGCGCAGCACTGGCTGGAAGGCCAGTTCTTGATGCGTGGATTCCGATCATCGATTCGCATGCGGGCGGCGAACTCACGCAGGTTGTCAGCGCGGGCGGGCCGGACCCGGGAACGGGAAGCCTGGCTCAGCGGCGGGAGCGGTTTCGGGCGGCCCACGTTGCGCAAGTCTGAAGATGCCGGTCATTGGCCGCCGCCGGGAGTGGCGTACAGCGGCAGATGGCGGTAGTAGACTTCCAGGCACAGGGCGTTCATGGCCGTGGTGTAGACGCGGCCGCCGTAGCCGCCCCAGACGGTGTTGGTGGGCCAGCTGCCGGCGAGGGTGCCGCTGGTCTCCTGCGAGGCGAGCAGCCGCTCTTGAAGGGCCCCGTTCCAAGCTTCCCAGGCGTCGCCTTGCAACTGGAACAGGGCCAGCGTGGCGTAGTACCAGTAGTACTCGTTGAACGGTCCGGCCTGCGGGGTTTCTTGCAGCAGGTACGCGATCGCTTCTCGAATCGCGGCCTCGTCCTGTTTCACTCCCAGGAACATGCGGCAGACCAATGCCTCGGCGGTCATTGTACGGGACGGCGCCGTCCGGGGGCGGTAGCTCGCCAAGCCGCGCTGTGGTCCCGTCGTCACGCTGTTCAGAAAGCGGATCATCCCGGCTCGCGTCGTGGCGGGAACGGGCAGGCCGGCCAGTTGGGCGCTGTGCAACGCCATCAGTTGCCAGCCCAACTGGCTGGTATCTCCGTCATCGCCCGGCTGGTAGCGCCAGCCTCCCGTCACCGGATGCTGGGCGCGAATCGTATACCCGAGAGCCCGTTCCAGGCACGGCCGTAGGCCCGCATCACCACTCATCCCGTAGGCTTCGGCCACCGCCAACGTGGCCATGCCGTGCGCGTACATCCGCGCGAACAGTTCGGCGTTGCCGGCCAGGTTGCCGTCCGCCGCTTGACTGCGAGCCAGGAAATCCAGGCCGCGCCGGACGGTCGCGGCGTGGGGGCCGTCCAAGTGCGTCTGCCCGGCGCCCAGGTAGGCCAGGATGGCCAAGCCGGAGACGGCTGTGTCGGCTTCAGCCCCCGCCCCGCCACGGTCGTGCCCGTGCGTCAGCATCTCGCGGCCGCCGCCGTGCAGACTGCAATCCCAACGGCCGTCCTCGGATTGGTTCGCCGCCAGCCACTGCAACGCCGCCTGGACGGCGGCCTCGGTGAATTGACTGCCTCCTCCGGCAGCCAATGTTGCCTGGCGCTGCGGCATGCTGCGACTGCGGTAACCGGCGGGCAGTTCTCGCAGCGCCGGGCCGCCGGCCGAGGACGCCAATTGCCAAGCCGCAGCGGCCGGCGGCACTTGCGTCCAGTGTTCGCTGTCGGCCAGGGACGGCTCGACAGCAGGTGCGGGTGAGGCCGGCGCCGGCTCGCCGCTCGTGTTCTCCGCGGCGGTGGTCTGGTCGGACGAGTCGGCCAGGGCGTCTGCGGACGGCGACGGCAGGACCAGGTCGATCAGCCGTTGCAGATCTTCGCTTTCCGCCGTCAGACGTTGGGCCGCCTGAGCAGGAATCCGAAAGGTCGGCGTCGCTGCCGATTCCGCCGGCGGTAACCGCTGCGGTTCCGCCACAGCCGGTTGCGGGAGCAACTCCGGGATCTCCGGCAGCGCGCTGGCGACGGCCGGGGAGGCCGCGTCCGGCGTCGGACTGGCCAGCAATTCCGGCGGGGCGTCCGACGGAGTGGATTCGGCAGGGGCGGCGAGCAACTCCGGCGGCATGGGCTCCGCCAGAATGGGATCGGCCAGGCTGGGAGACGGCGGGACTTCGTCGGCGACCCGTTCGGCCGGCTCCGGGATGGGTTCGGGGACCGGCGGCGACGACTCGGGGACCGTGTCCGGATTCTCGGGCACCGCTTCCGACGGCGATTCGCTGGGCTCCAGCATTGACAGCCGGATGACTTGCTCGCGGGGCGGAGCCGGCAGTTCGTCAAACAACCGGATTCCGCACGCCGACGCCAGCATCAGCAGGTGGGCGAACACGGACAGCGCAGCGCACTTGGCCAACGGTCGGACTTGTCCCCAGCGGGTGAACAGCAGCACCAGCAGGCCGCCGCTCAAAGTCACCAGGCCGGCCGCCAGCAGCACGGTATTCAGTTGCAACGCGAGCCCGGCAAGGCCCCAGCCGGGAAGCTGAGCAAAGACTGGGGCTGCGGTGCTCATGAGCTAGCCGCCCTTTCCCGGCAGGCGGACCGAGATGCCCATGTCGGCGACGCCCGCCTGGCGGCAGGCGTTCAAGACGCTGGCGACATTCTGAAACGAACCCTCGCCGTCGCCACGCACGATCACGCTCAGGCCGGGGCATCGCGTTCGTGCCGCAGTGAGTTCCTGGCAGAGTTGCCCGGTCGTAAGGAACTGGTCGTTCAGCGAGACTTTTCCGTCGCGGTAGACATTGACGACGTACTTTTCCACCGCCGGGGCCAGCTTTCCCGCCTCGGAAACCGCGGGCACTTGGACCGGCAACTTGCTTTCCGCTCCGACGAACCGTGTGCCGACGACAAAGAAGATAATCAGATTGAACACGATGTCGAGCATCGGCGTCAGGTTGATCGACGGCAGGTCATCCTGGGATGTTTTCAAAGGCATGGCAGGTCGCAGCGCCGGCGAGCGCCGCCTTTCATGGTCTACGAGTTGTTTCGACCCGGGAGACCGGGTTCTTGACTTCGTCGCTTGGCCCTGGAACAGCTTCCCAGCACGGGACTATGCCGCGCGGCGGCTCTTCCTCTCGCCGCCAGCGCGTTCGGCTTCCTGAGTGCGCGGCACCGGGCTGTCCGCCGCGATGACGTCGACGATCCGCTGGCCCAGTCCGTCGAGATCCATGATCAGCCGGTCCACGCGGCCGACGAAGTACAGGTAGGCGATCAAGGCGGGGATCGCCACGCACAGCCCGCCGGCCGTGGTGAGCAATGCCTGGCCGATTCCGCCCGCCAGCATCTCCGGCCGGCCCATCGCGTCCCCGACGGCGATCGTATTGAAGGTCTGGATCATGCCCAGCACGGTTCCCAGCAGCCCCAGCAAGGGCGAGACGGTCGAGACTCCGTTGATCACGCGCAGGTACTTGCGGAGTTCGTTGGCGACGCGTTCCCCCGAATCGATGATCGCCTGTTCGACCTCGACGGCCGGACGCCCCCACTTGCGGATCGCTGCGGCGAATACGTCGGACACGGGACTGGGGTTCTTCTCGCACAGGTCCAGGGCCGTCTCGGAGTCGAGTTGGCCGTCGCGCAGCTGTTGCAGGAACCGTTTGACGAACGGCCGGGGAATGACGCGTCCCCGCCGCAGGCTGATCGCGCGTTCAAACACGAAGACCAGCAGCACCACCGAGCAGATCCCGATCGGGAGCATCAGCGGGCCGCCGTCGCGCATGACCTGCAACAGGTTCTTCATCGGAATCCGTTCGGCGTCGACAACCGGTCCGGCCAGCGGCGCCGGTGCGGTCGCGGAAGCGGCCGTCGCCTCCGGCGTCAAGCCAGCCGGATCCTGCCCGACCAAACGCGAGCAGGCCGCCGCCAGGAACAGCAGGCCGGCGACCGCCGGCCAGGGCGTGATCCGTGGAACCAGGGACATGGGATTCGTCACGACGCACCTCTCCGCGAGTTCTCTGTTAGGGTTCGGAAATCGTTCGCCGCCGCGTGGCGCCGGACCGGGACGGCGGAGGAGTCGGCGGAGGAGTCGGCGAAGTGCGCGCAGGCTCCGTGGCCGCAGTTCCGGTTCGCGGGCTCCAAGACTGCCGGGCCGGGACCGCCGCCTGGAACGGCAGCGTCGGCGCCTGCAAGTGAACGGCGGGAACAAGGCTACCGGACGCTGCCGTCCGGGAGGTTGGCACGGCGGCGGTGCGGGGCGGCTTGGCAGCGCTCGGTTTCGGCGCCGTCGCCCCTCTGGCAGGCGGGGCAATCCGCGGCGCCGGCGCGACCAACTTGGGA